>CAZZUX010000118.1:0-11202 GCA_964657395.1 uncultured Ktedonobacteraceae bacterium | reverse complement strand
AGAAGTCGGACAAGAGCGAAAAGTCGAGTGAAGAGATGGCGCGCTACTGGGAAAGCTGGGTGCGGCAGTATCCCATCATCTCGATAGAAGACGGGCTTGCTGAAGATGACTGGACTGGCTGGCGGTTTATGACTGAGATTCTCGGCGAACAGATACAGCTGGTCGGCGACGATCTATTCGTAACTAACACTGAGCGGTTACAGCGGGGCATCGAAGAGGGCGTGGCCAATTCTATCCTGATCAAGGTCAACCAGATTGGAACGGTCAGCGAAACCTTCGAGGCGATCGAGCTTGGACGCCGTTATGGCTATACCTCCATTCTTTCCCATCGCAGCGGCGAGACGGAAGATACCTTTATTGCCGACCTCGCGGTGGCAACGGGCGCAGGACAGATCAAGACAGGTTCTATCTCTCGCACCGATCGGATCGCCAAGTACAACCAGCTGCTGCGGATTGAAGAAGAGCTTGGCCAGACAGCAGAATTCCTTGGCGGTGAGTCTATTAACTACGGCGACTAAGGCTCTTATGCCGGCTTAGGTCCACAGCCGCTGCGCATCATCGCGCAGCGGCTTTTATTTTGCCGGCAAGTATCTGCGGCCACTCCGGGTTCATACAGGGACGCTCCACAAACACGAACAGGATGCCGCTGAGCAAGAGAATGGGCGGCATCAGCAGGCAGCATTGCAGAAAGAGGTTAGCCAGGTGATCGTTGCCGAAGAGAATGTGCTTTGTAGCCTTAAACAGTATTGCAATCAAGAATAGATGCCAGAGGTAAATGGAGTAGCACATGCCGCCGATGAGAGCGATCGGCTTACTGCTCAGAAGGCGACGGAGCCATATGCCGCGGAATGCTCCGATAAAGATTATGAAAAGCAGGACGGGTAACAAGTAACTGTCCCAGCACCAACTTTCGTCGAAGTAGATCATCCAGCAGCAAAGACTGGCAGCATCCCAGGCAACGCTCGTCTTCCATCGAGGAAGCAGCACCAGGTAAATATCGACCAGTAGCAAGCCGAGCAGGAAGTATTGCAGGTAGAAGAAGATGCTGTTGTAGATCCACGCTCCCGGGCTTCCCCAGAATCCTCTTGTGGCGGCAAACTGGTCTGACGCTAGGAGCATAGCGATTGCCGCAACTAAGCTGCCGCGTCTCAAAAAGGGACGCCGAACGCGGTACAGCAGTGCCAGCAGTGGAAGAGCCAGGTAGAACTGGACTTCAATCTCGAGTGTCCAGGTAACTCCGTTGATCGTGCTGACACGTTTGTAGATTGCCTCGTGCAGGTACGTGGCAGTCGCCGCAAAGTGGCGCGCGATCACAGGAACAGCCGCGTGTTCGTAGATCAGAATGGCTATGCTGAGAACAAGTAGATTGACAAGGTAGGGAGGCTCAAGGCGAGTGAGCCTTCGCAGATAGTAGTGGGCGAGGGAAACGCTTCGCTCTCCAAGCAAAGCATGGCGGGCAAACGGCAAGCCGAGCACGAAGCCGCTGATGACGAAGAATAATTCAACCCCGCGACTGCCATTGGAAACCAAGGTAAGAAGAGGTGCGTACCAGGCGTGGATGCTGAGGGTTCGGTCAGCCTTGAACTGGAGTTGCTGATCCAGGTGGTAGACGAAGACTGCGAAGATGGCAACGAAGCGAAGGCCGTCGACCTCCGGAATCCAGCGACCACTGCTGGTGGTGCGCCCGAGGCGCATGAAGAAGGGCTGCATACAGGCGTCGTTTACGCGTTCAAAGGGAATCCTAATTTACCATCTTCGAGAGTGGTTCCGGAGTATTGGCGGTTGAGGTCAGTCACCGTGGGCGTTTGTGGAACGATCCTGCGGGAGACCTGAAGATTAAGGATGGAACGAACTGGAATGAAGCAACCTTTGGTGCTCACTATTCTCGATGGTTGGGGTTATCGGGCTGAACGTTTTGCAAACGCAATAGCACAGGCACGCAAACCGACCTATGACAAGCTTCTGACGCAATTTCCGAACACGCTGATCCATGCTTCGGACCACTTTGTCGGGCTGCCGGACGGTCAGATGGGCAACAGCGAAGTGGGCCATCTCAATATTGGCGCTGGTCGAGTCGTGCAGATGGATATCACCCGCATCGATGCGATGATTGCCAACGGCGACTTCTTCCGTGACCCGATCATTGCGGAAGCGATGAGTCTGGCTCGTCAGGGATCGCGCCAACTGCATCTGCTTGGCCTGGTCTCCGATGGCGGTGTGCATGCGCAACAGGCACATCTGCATGCATTGTTGAAGGCGGCGAAATTGAGTGGTGTGGAGCGTGTATTTGTACACGCGTTTCTGGATGGCCGGGATACGCTGCCGACGAGTGGCGCCGGCTATCTCGAGAAGCTGCTGAAAGAAATGCAGGAGCTTGGCGTTGGCAAGCTGGCAAGTGTCAGCGGTCGCTACTATGCCATGGATCGTGACCGCCGCTGGGAGCGTGAGCGTCTTACCTTCGACGCAATGGTGAAAGGCAAGGCAACTGGAGGCGCTTATCGCGACGCTGTTGCACGCGTCCGGGAGAGCTACAACAATGGCATTGACGATGAGTTCATGGTGCCTTTCGTTGTTGTGGACGAGACGGACCAGCCGGTCAGCCGCGTGAGAGATGAAGATGTGTGTATCTGTTTCAACTATCGTGCCGATCGAGCCAGACAGATCACGCGTGTGCTTGCCCGGAACAGCGGACTGAGTAAACAGGAAGGCAGGGATCTTCCAGGGGCAGATGATTTAGATAAGGAGATCCCTCGCGCTGAGGTACCGAAAGATCTGCATTACGTCTGCATGACGCAGTATGACAAGCAGTTCACCTTGCCGGTAGTCATCCATCCGCAGTCTATGGATAACCTGCTGGCGAACTTGCTGGCTCAGGCTAACCTCCGCAACCTGCGCGTAGCAGAGACCGAAAAGTACGCGCATGTCACATACTTTTTCAATGGCGGCATCGAGAAAGAGTTTGCCGGAGAAGAGAGACAGCTGGTGGCCTCCCAGAAGGTAGCGACCTATGACCTGGCGCCCGAGATGTCAGCGCATGGCATCGCGGATGTTGTGATCAAGGCGGTGGAAGATGCAGCATTCGATCTTGTCGTTGTGAATTTTGCGAATGCTGACATGGTGGGCCACTCCGGCAAACTGGAGCCGACGATAAGAGGTGTCGAGACAATCGATGGCTGCCTGGGTCGCGTGTACCAAGCACTGCAGCAGAAGGGCGGCCGCATGCTGATTACTGCGGACCACGGCAACGCAGAGATGCTTGTCGATCCTGGTGCAGGTGGTCCACACACCTCGCATACTACCAATCCTGTTCCATTGATCCTCGTGAGCGAAGATGCACAGCATTATCGGCTGCGCGATGATGGATCGCTTCGGGATATTTCGCCAACGATTCTCGCCATGCTTGGCATAGACCAGCCCAAGGAGATGAGCGGCACTGACCTGCGCGTTCGTCTAGACGCCTGAAGGTGTCATGCAAACTGGCGGACGAGGCTTCGCTTCCATTGCTTTGAGAAGAGGCCTTTGCGAGTGAGGTACTCCTCCATGCGGCTGAGTGGATCGTCTGTGCTGCCACTTGTCGATGGAACGCTGCCAGCTGCGTCCACTTCGTAGTGGGTGCCTACGATGAGAGTGGCGCCTGTGCCGTTCCTTGCGCGCGCGATGGACTCGAAGCTGACGCGGTACATAGCAACGACATCTGCCGCGTCCACCGGGATCATGATCACGCCGGCGATTTGCGCACTCTCGGAGATCTTTGCCAATGTAGTTTGTTCATCCGTGGACGCTTTCTGGGCGGGACGCAGAACAAAGACGACGGGCAGGTGGTGCATGCCCGCAAGGTGCAAAGCTTCATTCCACGAGCTGATAGATCGAGGATCGGCATCGCCGAAGCTGACTACCACATTGTCGGTTTGATGATGCCTGTAGCCGAGAGCAATGCCCGCTCCTATGGTGAGTTGCGCGCCAGTCGCGGTCGCGAATGCAATCACGTCCCGTGGCGCAGATTCGCGTACAAGGCCGGAATATTGCGTGGATCGATCGTTATGACGCAGGATGACTTCGCCGCTGGGTACCGTGATCGTATCGTCCGAACGAAGGTCAAACGTCGAGCCCACGATGACGGCCTCAAGGCCGGTTGTAAGGCTCGCGGCTGCCGGCGTCACTTCGTTGGGTCTGCGTCGCTTGCGGGTGGCGCGCTCTTCTAACAGGCGGCATCCCAGCATGGCGCTATAAAGGCCGCGTAGTCTCTCGTCGCTGATCAAAGGGCGGTGAGCATGACCTTTCTTATGGCTCGCAGAAGGTTCCGCTGTTGAGCTCCGATTGACCCGTCCGCGAGCAGAAGTTTTTTTTAGCGGCTCGGCCATTCGTTTTTTTGCCGGTGTCATCTGGACGCTCCACCTTCGGCAAGCAGTTGGATTTTCACAACACTTGTGAATATGCCTGTGAAATTGTGGCCGCTTGCCGTGGTTTTGTTCAACAAAGACAGGCCTTCCACCACTCTGCACCCTTTTATGTGCGGCGTCTAGGTCGAGTAATCTGCGTTGATTTTCACATACTCGATGGTAAGATCGCAGGTCCAGAAACGACAAGTCCCAGGCCCAAGATGTAAATCGACAGCAATGGAGAATTCTTTCTGCTGCAGGTAGACATGAGCGCGGTCCTGATCGAAGTCTGCTGAAAGGCCGCCCGCTTCGCAGATCGGAAGTTCGCCAAAGAAGACATCGATCTTGCCGGGATCAAGGGGAACGCCGGCATAGCCTATGGCTGCGAGAAGACGACCCCAGTTCGGATCGTTACCTGCCCAGGCTGTTTTTACCAGCGGAGAATTGGCAACGGATCGTGCGATAGCCAGCGCGTCCTCGTCGCTCGGTGCACCGGCAATATTCAGCTCTACGAGATGATTGGCTCCTTCCCCGTCCGCAACCATCTGCTTCGCGAGCGACTCACACACGAGGTTCAGTGAATCTTGAAAGCTCTGCCGATCCTGGTCCGTCGCGAGCGTCGCTCCACTGGCTCCGCTAGCCAGCAACAACACCGTGTCGTTTGTCGAGGTGTCTCCATCGATGGAGATGCGATTGAAGCTTTGCCCTACTGACGTTTGAAGAAACGTTTGCAGGGTTTGCGACTTGATTTCTGCATCAGTCATCAGGTACGCCAGCATGGTGGCGTGGGGAATGGCAGGTGCTGCTGTCAGCTTTGGCTGGATCATGCCGGCCCCCTTTGTCGCACCTAGAATGCGCACCGTCACTCCGCCGACTTCAACCGAGGCATGGGCTACTTTGACGCGCGTGTCTGTGGTCATAATGGCTGTCGCGAACTGAATGAAGTGTTCCGGCGATCTGCCAAGTCCAAGATCAGCCGCGGGCAGAGCAGCAACGATTTTCTGGGCCGGTAACAGGACGCCGATGATTCCGGTAGATGAAGGAAATACCTCCTGAGGCTTGCAGCCAAACTGGGCCGCGGCAGCAGCGCAGACATTTTCACAGGCTTCCATGCCCTCCGCTCCGGTTACGCAGTTTGCGTTGCCGGCATTCACCACAACAGCGCGAACCCTGCCACCAGTCTGATCAAGATTGCGACGGCCTACACGAACAGGAGCCGCGCAAACCTGATTGCTGGTGAACATGGCAGCAGCGGCAGCCGCTGTGTCCGAGACGATGCAGGCCAGGTCGGTGCGTCCGCTGGCCTTGATGCCCGCGCGCGTCGCCGTAAAGCGGAAGCCTTCGGGGATGGCTGAAGAGGGAAGCGGTAAATCTGCCATGAGTCTCAATGTAACAAGAGATCGGAACGTTACTCTGAAGTGAGACGCTGTCGTGCTGCCAAAGGAGAATGTTTTGCCTGGAGAGATGACGCAGGAGTTTGTGCGATTGCGGAATGTAGAAGTAGCTCGCGGCAGCAACATCGTTCTGCATCGAGTGAACCTGTCGATCCGAACCGGCGAACACGTGGCAATCCTAGGACCGAATGGGTGCGGTAAATCCACGCTCATAAAAACGATCACTTGCGAGTGCTATCCGCTCGATAGACCCGGTATGGAGGTCCTGATCTTTGGTCGCGACCGTTGGCGACTGGAAGATCTGCGTAGGCATCTTGGCGTTGTATCTGCAGATTTGCCGGGGCGAGCCACTGCGAAGACGAACGGCCTGGATGCGGCGATATCCGGTTTCTTCAGCAGTTCGACTCTGTGGCCGAATCTTGAAGTTTCTTCAGCGATGCGGGGCGCGGCGCAAGAGGCGCTCGGTCTGATGGAAGCGAGCCACCTGGCCGCCAAGCTGGTAGGAGAAATGTCCGCCGGTGAAGTAAGGCGCGTGATGATCGCGCGTGCCATGGTGCACAAACCGGCTGTGCTGCTGCTGGATGAACCGACAAACGCGCTGGATCTGGCTGCGCAAAGAGAGCTACGCGGATTGCTGCGGCAGGTCGCGCAATCCGGCACAGGCATTCTGATGGTGACTCACCATCTTGCTGACATTCTCCCGGAAATAGAGCGAGTGATCATGATGCGTGAAGGGCGCATTGTTGCTGATGGCAGCAGGGATGATCTACTGACGACAACGCGACTGAGCGAACTGTATGGAGTGTCTGTGGAGCTTGCAGAGCGCGATGGCTTTTTGCATTCGTGGTAGTGGAAGCTCTTCACGCATGGGAACATAGCCGTGTGGATATGCTGAAACGAGCGCGCTTGACCTGGCTGCTGCGTGGGTTTATTTTCTCTTTACACGGGAAAGGAGGATGATCCAGCGAATGAAAAATTCTGATGGTAGTAGTTGTAAGACAACACGTGAGGTGACTGAGGCTTAGAGCGTCCACGCTCTAGACCTGGCGACTTTCGAACGTCTTCGCCGAGGCCCACTTCCAGGCAGCAGTTCCTTGCCTGCGTAAGCGTGGACGCCTCAGGTCAACCCCAACAGTACACCGGTGAAAGACCCGCGAACTTCCAGAGTTCTCGGGCCTTTCATTTTCTAGGCTTCGAGCCGAGGTGCGTGCGGATCGATGTGTTTCGGTCCTCCGCCGTTTCAGCCTGCAAACTATAATGAGTTCATGGAACCGCTGGTTATTGCAGGCAGAGCCTTCCAATCGCGTCTGATCGTGGGCACGGGCAAATACAAGGATGGGCCCGAGACTCAACGCGCCATCGAAGCTTCAGGCGCCGAGATGGTGACGGTTGCCGTACGGCGTGTGAATCTGGATCGCTCCCGTGAGTCACTGCTCGACTTCATTGACCCTCAACGTTACTTTCTGCTGCCGAACACAGCTGGATGCTATACCGCAGAAGAAGCCATTCGCGCTGCCAGGCTCGGGCGGGAAGTCGGGCTTTCCGACTGGGTGAAGATTGAGGTCATCGGCGATCAGAAGACCCTTTATCCCGACGTGCAAGCAACGCTTGAAGCCACCACGGTCCTGGTGAAAGAAGGCTTCACTGTGCTGCCCTACACTACAGACGACATTGTGTTTGCCCGACGGCTCATCGATGCGGGTGCAGCCGCAGTGATGCCTCTGGGAGCGCCGATCGGATCCGGCCTAGGCCTGCAGAATACCGCGAACATCCGGATTCTGCGGGAGTTGATCACCGAGGTTCCGCTGATTATCGATGCAGGTGTCGGCACCGCGTCTGACGCTGCTCTTGCGATGGAACTGGGCGCAGATGCGGTGCTTGTCAACTCCTGCATAGCTCATGCCGGCAACCCGGTGTTGATGGCAGAAGCGATGCAGCATGGCGTGCTTGCCGGACGGCAGGCCTTTATCGCTGGACGTATGCCGCGGAAGCTGTATGCGACAGCAAGCTCGCCGCTCGAAGGCATATCTCGCTGAGCGTTCAGCAAGAGAAAAGATCCTGAGTGACGCCCGGATGGTCCGTGTCTGGCTCCAACAATGAGGGTGTGTCGTTCTTCACGCTCCCTACGGCGCGGCCAATCTTCCAGCAGGTCATGTCTTCTGAGGTATGTGGCCGCAGCAAGTCGACTGGCATCTGCTCCGGATTGCCGGGGTCAAGCCAGCGGGCGTAATCCTGCTTGTTGAGAATGACAGGCATGCGGGAATGGATGTTCTCGCGCGTCATCAGTTCATTCGCCGCTGTGGTCAGGATCGTAAAGCTTTCAAGCACAGTACCGGAGGCGGTGTCTTTCCATCGATCCCAGAGACCGGCAAAGGCGAGGATCTCGGCATCCTTAATCGTGATCGCGAATGCCTGCTTATTCCTGGCATCGAGCTTCTGCCATTCGAAAAAACCATTGGCAGGAACCAGGCAGCGCCTGTTCTTCATGGGTCCGCGATAGGTGGCTGCTGTGCAGGCCGTTTCGCTGCGCGCATTGATCGTGGCATAGCTGGGTTTTGCCTCCTGTGCGAACCACGGCAGGAGCCCCCAGCGCATCAACACAGCCTCGCGCTGACCGGTCTCTTCATGCAAACGGATCACCGGCTGTGTGGATTGTGGCGCGATGTTATAGCTGGGTACCAGCGGAAACGGAACCTCGGCGCGCATCGCAGAGGCAATCCGCTGCTTGTCAGTATGGCGATAATACCGTCCGCACATATCTGATAGTTTACAAGGTCGCTATGAAGATGACAGCTTTGCATTGCGGAGCCGCAATGCATTCGCTATGACTGACACCGAGCTGAAACTCATGGCTGCCGCGGCAATCATTGGACTTAACAACAAGCCGAAGACGGGATAGAGAACACCTGCGGCCAGCGGCACTCCCAGCGCGTTATAGATAAAGGCGAAGAATAGATTCTGCCGGATGTTCTGCATGGTGAGTTGGCTGAGTCGCCGCGCCCTGAGGATGCCGCGCAGGTCGCCCTTCACAAGCGTGATGCTGCTTGTCTTCATCGCTACATCGGTCCCAGTGCCCATGGCGATGCCCACGTCGGCTTGTGCAAGAGCAGGTGCATCGTTGATGCCGTCGCCTGCCATTGCAACGATGGACCCGGCAGCTTGCAGACGCTTCACAACGGCGGCCTTCTCCTCTGGTAGAACATCTGCTTCGAAGTCAATCCCGAGTTGTTGCGCCACGGCTTCCGCAGTTTTGCGGTTGTCGCCAGTCACCATTACTATTTTCAAGCCCGCTCGCTTTAGCTGGTTGATGGCTTCAGCACTCGTTGGCTTGATCGGGTCCGCGACCGCGATGAGACCGGCAAGCCGACCTGCTATCGCTACATACATCACAGTCTGGCCTTCGGCCTGGATAGATTCTGCCCCGGCCGTAAATGGATTTGAATCTACTCCTATGCCGGTCATCAACGCAGCGTTGCCGATCGCGATCCGCGTGCCATTGAGATCGCCCTGCAGTCCTTTGCCTGTCGTTGATTCGAAGTTGTCGATGGAGCTTAGCTGTAAATTTCTTTCCTGTGCCGCCGCCACAATTGCTGCAGCCAGCGGATGTTCACTGGCCCTTTCTAAGCTTGCCGTGGCCCTGAGCAGGTCGCTGTCCTGCACCCCGGCTGCCGCCACCAGCCTCGTCATCCTGGGTTTGCCGGCAGTCAACGTACCAGTCTTATCGATGACGAGTGTGTCGACTTTTTCCAGTCTCTCCAGCGCTTCGGCATTTCTGATCAGGATGCCCTCACCGGCTCCACGCCCGGTGCCAACCATAATGGCCATGGGGGTCGCGAGACCAAGCGCGCAGGGGCAGGCAATGATGAGGACTGCGACGGCATTGACCAGGGCGTGCGCATAGTGAGGTTTTGGACCGAGAAGAGCCCATGCAATAAACGTGATGACTGCCGCAAGCAGTACCGACGGAACAAAGTACGCGGCTACCTTGTCCGCAAGTCTCTGGATCGGCGCGCGGGTACGTTGGGCTTCGCTCACCATCTTCACGATCTGCGCGAGAAGTGTGTCTGCGCCGATTCGCTCTGTCTTCATCACGAAGCTGCCGGTCCCATTGATAGTGCCGCCGATGACTTTCGCTCCAACGGCTTTTTCGACCGGGATCGGTTCGCCGCTCACCATCGATTCATCAACAGAGCTGGCCCCTTCAAGCACTGTGCCATCGATCGGCACCCTCTCACCGGGACGCACGCGCAGGAAGTCGCCGATCTGCACGCTGTGCAGATCAACATCTTTTTCGCTGCCATCCTTCTCGAGTCGACGCGCTGTATTTGGTGCAAGGCTCAGGAGCGCTTTGATGGCGCTGCTGGTCTGGCTCCTTGCTCTCAACTCCAGCACCTGGCCAAGCAGCACGAGCACGGTGATGACTGCGGCGGCTTCAAAGTACAAGCCCAGTTGCCCATCCGTGTCCCGGAATGCCACGGGGAAGGCCTGGGGAAAGAGAACTGCCGCGACGCTGTAGAAGTAAGCTGATCCGGCCCCTATGCCGATGAGCGTGAACATGTTCAGGTTGCGAGTAGTGACGGAGGTCCAGGCTCTCTGAAAGAAAGGCCAGCCTGCCCACACCACGACCGGTGTCGCAAACCCAAGTTCCATCCAACCAAGGGATCGCCCGGAGATCCATTGCTGCAGCGGATGATGAGGCAGCATGTCCGAGATCATCACTGCGAGCAGAGGCAGCGTTAAAGTCAAACCGATCCACAGCCGTCTCGTCATGTTGTCAAGTTCAGGATTGGCTTCGGTCGCTGAAACAGAGACCGGCTCCAGCGCCATACCGCAGATCGGACAACTGCCGGGCTCGTCACGGATGATGTCCGGATGCATAGGGCAGGTGTACCGTTTGCTGAGGACAGGAGTTGCTATCTCAGCAGGTTCGAGGGCCATGCCGCATTTAGGACACGCTCCTGGACCATCTTTATGGACCTCGGGATCCATGGGGCAAACGTAGTCCACGTATTTCGCATGGGCAGATGCAGGCATGGCTTGTAACGCCTCCGCATCCACTTCAAGATACTTCCGCGGGGCGGCCGCAAACTTTGCTGCACAGCCCTGGCTGCAGAAATAGTGCTGCCCATGGAAGTGGACTGAGAGCGCCTTCGATGGATTGACGGTCATCCCGCAAACCGGATCCATCGTGAGTTGTGCTTTAGTGGCCGGAACCTGCAGGTACTTCGTAGGGTTGGCATCGAACTTCTGCTTACATCCAAGCGAGCAGAAATTGTAGGTCACATCCTCATAGCTGCTGCTACCAGATGCCCGGACAGGGTTGACCATCATGCCGCAAACCGGGTCTCTCTGCTTGGAGCTCACGTTGGTCTACCTTTCGACAGCGGCATCCGGACCGCTGTCGGTTGGATTCTCCGATAGCAGTGCAG
>CAZZUX010000117.1:0-11348 GCA_964657395.1 uncultured Ktedonobacteraceae bacterium | reverse complement strand
TTCGCGCGGATCACGGACGGCGGGCAGACACTCCGGCCTTTTGGCGGTAAACGGCGACAGTGCTGTATTACGGCCATGTAAAACCTGGCCGGGCCAATTCTGCGGACTACCTGATTTGCATCCCAGCGACTGACATCCATACAACTAAACTTCATTGAAGGAACTACATGGGAAAGCTCGGCAACAAAGTCGCCATCATTACCGGCTCCGGCCAGGGTATCGGGCAGGGGATCGCCGAACGCTTCGCACAGGATGGCGCAAAGGTCGTCATCGACTACATCGGTTCTGCGGATGGCGCCGAGGAGACTCTCAAGGCCGTGCAGGCTGCGGGCTCTGAAGGCATCATGGTCCAGGCAGACATCACCAGTCCTGACGACCGACAGAAGCTGATCCATGCTGCCGCCACTGCTTACGGCACGATCGACATCCTCGTCAACAACGCCGGCATGGAAAAGAAAGCCGCCTTCTGGCAAGTCTCCGAAGCCGATTACGACAAGGTCCTCGCCGTCAATCTTCGCGGTCCCTTCTTCCTCACACAGGTCTTCGTGAACAAGCTGCGCGAGCTTAAGAAGAAGGGAAGCATCGTCAACATCAGTTCAGTGCATGAAGACATGAGCTTTCCGGGCTTCTCGACTTACTGCCTCAGCAAGGGCGCCATGCGCATGTTTACGCGCAATCTCTCGGTTGAACTCGGACCGCTCGGCATCACCATCAACAATGTTGCGCCCGGCGCCATCGCCACTCCGATCAACAAGAACCTCATGGAGAACAAGGACGAAGTCTCCGCGCTGCTGAACAACATTCCCATCGGCCGCATCGGCACCATCTCTGACGTGGCTGGCCTGGCCTCATTCCTGGCCTCCGATGACGCGGCCTATATTACTGGCTCCACCTACGTGATTGACGGTGGGCTGATGCGTAGCTACCACGAGCAATAGCTTGTAGAAGCCGGCCAACCCCACTTCGTACGAGATGGCTGGCAGTGGCGGAGGCGCACCGCGGGCTGGGCTAGCGCCAGCGCTCTCCATCCGCCTTTGCGTACCGGCGGAACACATATCCCCAGGGGATGGCGGCATACACAATCACCACCATCGAGATCGCGAACAGTGACGGTTTGATCGCATCCTCGATATGCCCTGCCCGCCATTGCGGCAACGGAACCAGCACCAGCCAGAGTGTCTTCCACGTCACTTCCCACAAAAGGATCGGCAGCATCTGCACCGGGTAGCGCAGGCCCATCAGACACATCAAGGAAAACGCAGCAAGCATGCAGGATGCCTGGCCCTGCGTGACACCCCACTGACTATGACCTCGCAGGACGTCGGGCCAGAGAAAAATGCCAAGGCCAACGACGATGAACAGGTACATTCCGCGCAGAACGTACAGGCGAAACAGCGAAAGATCTTTCATGCGGTCTCCTTTACTTGCCCGGGCCGGAAACTTGCAATCTTCGGGTCAATCCTCGCCGAACACCAGGATGTCTCCTGGCTGGCATTCCAGCGTTTTGCAGATCGCCTCGAGAGTAGAAAAACGGACGGCCTTTGCCTTCCCCGTCTTCAGAATCGAAAGATTCGCAAGCGTAATCCCGACGGCCTCCGACAACTCTGTCAGGGACATGCCGCGTCGCTCCATCACTTCGTCCAGCCTCACCACAATCGGCATCGCTAGACCGTTCCTTCCAACTCTTCCCGCATCGCCGATCCCGCAGCAAAGACGCGGCTCAGCACAAACACCATCAGTACCGCGAGCCATCCACCCGGAGAGAACAGCGAGTCGGGCGTGCCGGAAGTCAGCATCGGGAAGAACTTCTCGATGAACCTTTCGGGAATCCCCAGCAGCTGCAACACCAGGAGCGCCCAGCCTATGGTTCGCAATCTTCCGGCATTTGCTGCGATAAAGGGATCACCTTCGCGCGTACTCGCGATCATCTGCTCCAGCGCCACGAAGAGACGATCGGTAGCCACCGACATAGCCACACCCAGCAGCAACACGCAGCGCAGTCCCACGACCGTCCAGTGCAGGTCCACGCCCGCCCCCGGATGGATGAGCATAGCGACAAAATTCCCAGGGAAGACGAACGACCACAGCATCCCCAGCAGCACCGCCACCAGGAACACCCGATTGCCGATCAACCCGGCCCGCACAACCCACCGCGATCCATTGATCAAGGTTCCTGAATCCAGCATGGCAGCTCTCCTTATCGATAAACAATAAGGAGCTAGTCTTGTTGAGGTCAAGAGCTATTATCGAAATTCGATAAATAATTTTTTTGCCAACAACGCTCGTCAGTTCTCTGCATCTTCCATTACGGCCTAGCGCAACTGGATACAGCCTTGAAGAAATTCGGCAGAAAAACGACGGACCGCAGGTATGCCGGTTGAATACATCCGGCAGAGCTTGTGTGTTAGTGTCCGTAGCGGACATATCAGCATCTACGCAAGGGTCAATATCAAGGACTGGTTCAACCGATGGCAATTTCAGGCGCTTCTCAGCAAGGCTACTCCGTCTCATCCGGCTCCGGCAGCAGCAGCACCGGCCGTGCTCTTGCCATGGTCACCACGCTCTTTTTCATCTGGGGCTTTCTCACATCGCTGAATGACATCCTGATGCCTCATCTGCAGGACATCTTCAGCCTGAACTACTTCCAGTCCGGCTTCATCCAGTTCGCCTTTTTTGGCTCCTACTGCGTTTTTGCTCTGCCTGCAGGTAAGGTGATTGAACTTGTCGGCTACAAACGGACGATGGTCATCGGACTCGCTGTGATGGCGGTCGGGGCCTTCCTCTTTGTGCCCGCGGCAGCAGCGCCGTCCTATCCATTGTTTCTCACTGCGCTGATCGTCCTGGCCGCCGGCATCACTGTTTTGCAGGTCGCTGCCAATCCTTATGTTTCCGTCCTCGGGCCGGCCAGCACAGCTTCCAGCCGATTGAATCTTACCCAGGCCTTCAACTCTCTCGGCACCACGCTTGCTCCCTTCTTCGGCGGCTATCTCATCCTGCGCGGCGTCGATCTCAGCCAGGACAAGCTCAAGCAACTCTCCACCGAGGCGCTTCTCGCCTACCATCAGCACGAGGCTTCCACGGTCAAGCTGCCTTATATCGGGATCGGTCTTACGCTCATCCTCGTTGCTGCAGCTGTCGCCATCTTTAAACTGCCGCGCATTCAGACAACGCAGGAGTTCCGGCCCATCGGAAACACGGATAATCCGATGGGTTCTCTCTGGCAGCACCGCAACCTGGTGCTCGGCGTGGTGGCCATCTTCGTCTACGTGGGAGCGGAAGTTTCGATCGGCAGCTATCTAATTAAATATTTCGTTCAGCCGGACACCGGAAATCTCACCACGGCGCGCGCGGCCAGTTACGTTGCCTTCTACTGGGGAGGTGCGATGATCGGGCGATTCATCGGGGCCGGCGTGCTGCAGCGCGTGAAGAGCGGAACAGCCGTCGGCTTCGTCTCGATTGTTGCCTGCCTGCTTACCGTGGTCTCTATCCTGAGCTTTGGCAGTGTCGCTGTCTGGAGCATCCTGCTCGTGGGCCTCTTCAACTCCATCATGTTCCCAAGCATTTTTACCCTGGGGATTGCCGGACTGGGTCCGCTTACCGGCAAGGGTTCGGGCTTGCTAGTCATGGGCATCGTCGGTGGAGCCCTCATCCCGCTGGCAGAAGGCAAAGCCGCGGACGCTATCGGTTTGCATCATGCCTTCATCATCCCGGCGCTTTGTTACATCTACATCGCGTACTACGGTTTCATCGGATCAAGGCCGACGGGCACGCAGGCAAAACTGGCCGCTGTTCCGGAATAGGTTCGGAGATGCATATATCTTCAGGATATATATCTGGCAGGTATATGCTTTGGGCGCGCAAAGAGGGGAAATGAGCTAAAACTTGTCGGAATATGGCAGCATGGCTGCCCCGATAAGGCCGGCATCCGGACCCAGGGTGGCAGGCAGAATATTCGTCTTGAGGGCCTCGGGAACCGCTACATCCCTTGGTTCGCTCAACCGGTAAACATAGCTGTAGTGCCGGACCGTTTTGAACATGGCCGGAGCAAACAGGGGCCACGCGCTGGCAAGCCCGCCACCTACCAGGTAAAGCGGAAGATTCAGCGTATTTACGAGTGCCGCCAGTCCCAGGCCTACGTATCGCCCGAGGCCCTTGAACAGTTGAAGTGCTGCCTCGTCGCCCTGCTCTGCCAAGTGCGCCAGGTCGCGTGCCATAAAAGCTGGCTTCTCATCTACCAGCCGTGCGAGGCCCGGACTTCTGCCATCGTCGACCATTTCTAAAGCCATTCGCCGCATCCCCGTGGCCGAGGCGTACATCTCCAGGCACCCGTTGCCGCCGCAGCCACAGGCAATTCCATCCGGCAGGATCGGCAGGTGCCCTGCCTCACCACCCATTCCATTCATCCCGTGCCAGATACGGTGATTCAGGATAATGCCGTTGCCAACGCCTGTACCCAGTGTCAGCATGCACAGGGAGGCAACACCCAGCGTCTTACCTGCGCCCCGCTGCCACTCGGCAAGCGCCGCAGCATTGGCATCGCTCTCAACGATGACAGGCATACCAAGCTGAGTTTCCACCGCCTGCTTTAGTTCGAAACCATCGAAACCAGGAAAGTTCGGAAGATGCAGCAAACGCCCACCCGGCAGTTCAAGCGGGCCGGGACTGCCCAGGCCGATCCCTCGCAAAGGGACCACGTTGCCGGCCTGATCCAGGGTGCTCTTGATCGCCTGGCAGATGTCTGCGACGACTGCCTCGGGACCGTCGCTGACCCGGGTTGGAAGGCTGATACTGCTTAGACGTTTGCCGCTTTCGCCCAGAGCAGCCACTCGCAGACTGGTGCCTCCCAGGTCTACGCCAATGGAGTAGCTCTGGCCCAACGTTGTCGGATCAGGTGGAGACGACGCGCCTGCGGGAGGCAGGACAGGCTCGGCTGAAGTAGTCACGTAAGGCGGAGTCTACAACAACCGGACGCGGTTGTAGAACCGGTTGTTGGAGGGCATACGCGCCAAATGGCTGCTGACGTAAAAAGCGGCACTATTCAGTGCCGCTCGTGGGAATGACCAATAAGAGCAACTCAGGCTGCGGTACTGAGATCCGATTGCTCGCAGGTCAGCAGAACGTCGGCTTCCTGGATCGTAAGTCCCAGGCGTGAAATCTCTGCCTGGCTGAACTCGTGTTTGTTACCAGTTTCGCGATTGATCAGGTCGGCAACAAGACCCGCGGACAGGGTCCGCTGTACTGCCTTGCGGTGGAATGCCGAGGTGCTAACCCAGGCACAGATGTTGTCGAAGATGGGCTCCCACTGCCGAAAACGTCCGTGGAACGGCTGTCCGCTCTGGCATGGCTGCGCCATCACTTCCAACTCTGTGATGCCTTGCAGATCAGCAGGAACCACGCGCAGTTGCAGGGTGTAATTGACAGTACTTTGCATTGAGTAACCCCTCTCACGGGCCGGTAATCGTAATTCAGTTGTTTCAGGGGCTGCTTCTGTGAGTCTTCAATGACTCGCGAAGTTGCCTGCTGACCTGCTGAGCATGGTGCCCTGGCTTGGGCGGCCTGGCCCTTTCCTGACATACGCATCGGGTTCATGCGGGGGGTGTCACTCAACAAGGAGCAGGTTGCTTTCTTGTTTCCATAGTGGCGTGTGACACGCCGGGCAGCAAGCTATTTCTGCACTTAGCAGCGCCAAGGTAGCCCATTTCGGATTACTTCCGAAAAGCCCTGGTAATCGCGCTGGTAACAAAGCTTTCAAGTGTTTAGCGCATTCGCCGAGGCGAACATCTTGAGCAAGGTTGGCGCTTTTGTCCCAACCCGCACGCTCACCTTTCCGCGGTATCATCAGCCCGTGCTCATCACCAAAGCGATTTTGCCCGCCTGCCTGGTCATTCTGACAGCCGCCTTGCAAGCTTCCGCGCAGCAGCCACTGCCTCTGTGGCCTGCTGGATTCCTGAAGTCAAACGGACCCGATGCTGTGCACACAACCGGGCCGGAACGGGATATAAACCTGCCGACTGATCCCAAGATCGCCGGCCAGCCGCTCATCAAGCTGACGGACGTGACCGAGCCGCAACTCACCCTGTACGCTGCGAAAGCTGTTCCGAATACAGGCGCTGCGGTCCTGGTCTTCCCGGGCGGCGGCTATCGGATCCTCGCCTACGACCTGGAAGGCACCGAGGTCTGCACCTGGCTCAACTCGATCGGTGTGAACTGCGTGCTGGTGAAATATCGGGTACCGTACGACGGGCACTATCCGGAGCAACTGGGAGATCTGGAAGATGCCCAGCGTGCGATGCGCCTGACTCGCCAGCATGCCGCCGAGTGGAAGATCGATCCGCATCGCATCGGCGTGCTGGGCTTTTCGGCAGGCGCGCACCTGGCAGCCGTACTCAGTATTCACTCGGCCCAGGTGACTTACCCGGCGATCGATGCGGCGGATCGACTGGATGCACGTCCGGATTTCGCAGTGATTGTGTATCCGGGCTACCTGTCGACAGCACCTGCGCTGGCTACTGTGGCTGCCGGAGTCGAGCCAACCCCCAGCACTCCACCAACGTTTTTACTGCAGGCCGAGGACGATCCCGTTCACGAGGAAAATGCCCTCCGCTACTACCAGGCATTGAAGGAGGCGAAGGTGCCGGCCGAGTTGCACATCTTTGCAGAAGGCGGTCATGGCTATGGGTTGCGGCCCACGGAATTGCCGGTGACCCGCTGGCCCGCGCTGGTGGCAACATGGTTTCACACCATTCACGTTCTACCGCAGACTGCGCAACATTAGTCCGAAAACGAAAAGACCCAGGCTAGCTACGCCTGGGTCCTCTCGTTTCCGTACAGGCTTTACTTCTGGGCCAGATCCTGCAGGTTCACCTTCACAGGCGTTTTTACGTACATGTCCGGCAGTTCACGGCTGAGTGCAGCTACCTTGGGCGCATCATTCATGTAGATGTAGCCATTGTCAGGATGAATTTGAGCGTAATCCTGATGGTAGGCTTCGGCCGGGTAAAAGGCCTTCAATGGCACCACCTGCGTCACGATCGGCTTGTGAAAGACCTTGGCGGCGTTCAACTGGGTGATGTAGGCGGCCGCAATCTTCTGCTGCTCCGGTGTGGAGTAGAAGAGAACAGAGCGATACTGCGTACCTTCATCGGGGCCCTGGCGGTTGAGTTCGGTTGGATCAAGGGCGACGGTAAAGAAGACCTTCAACAGCTCACCATAGCTGACCTGGGTCGGATCGTAGGTTACCTTCACGGATTCGGCGTGGCCGGTAGAGCCTGTGCTGACAGTTTCGTAGTCGGCAGTATGCTGGCTGCCTCCCGAGTATCCATCCACTGCCTGCAACACACCCTTGGTGTGCTCGAACACAGCCTGTACGCCCCAGAAGCATCCACCGGCGAGGACCATGGTCTCCGGAGCCTTTGCCGCGCCCTTCTGCTCATCCACAGCGGGAGCGGGCAGAGCGGCAGCAGCCTGCACCTTGGTGTTGCACGCGACTGCACTGATGAGGCAGGCGGCAGTGGCGATCGAGGTCATCATGCGTTTCGAAATCGAGATCATGGAAGATTCCTTTCAACTTCGGTTTGGCTGGGGTTCCGCTGTTGGTTCAGGCTGCCTTCACAAACTTCATTGCGCCGGAATTCATGCAGTATCGCAGACCAGTCGGTTTTGGCCCGTCGGTAAACAGATGACCGAGGTGCGCTTCGCAGAGACGGCACTTCACTTCTGTGCGCTCCATGCCGAAGCTCAAGTCGACCTTCTCAAGGACATTTTCTTTGGCCAGCGGCGCCCAGAAGCTAGGCCAGCCGGTGCCGGACTCGAACTTGGCGTCGGAACTGAATAGCGCCGTGTCGCAGCAGATGCAACGGAATAAGCCTTTGTCGTGCAGGTTCCAGGTCGCGCCGGTGTAGGCCATTTCAGTGTCGGCATGCCGCGCAATTTCATAGGAGTTTTTCGGCAGCATTGCTTTCCACTCGGCGTCGGTCTTTATGACCTTCGGCTCCTTGACGGTGTCCAGCCGCTTGCCGTCATTTGAAAAGTTCACAATGGTGACAGTCCCTGGTGTCGGCTGTTTCACATCCGCGCGCACGGACGGTGCGCCGAAGCGGCCCCAGAGGACGAGTCCGCCCAGAACTGCCGAACCGGACAGCAGCAAGGAGCGCCTTGTCATGGTCATGTTTTTCATATCGTGCTCAAGGTCGGAATTGAACATGGATCCGTACCCTCCTGATTCCAGCTATCTCAAACTATACGAGTGCTCAAGAGCCCCCGGATGTTACTGCAGATTGGACGTTCTACCGGGTGCAAAGGGTACAGAGAATGCAGCTATCGTATCGAGAACCGGTGTCTCTCGCTATCGGCTGCGCAGCAGACTGAAAGTCAGGATGGCAAGCACCGCTGCACTGATCCAGGCGTAAAGCCGGTCACCCTCACGCGCGAAGCCGACCAGTGCGAAGATAACGCGCACGATGGGCGTCGCTATCAGAAGCAGCACTCCGAGTTGAATGATGCTGAGACTCGATCCGTGCCGGACGCCGGCGAACGTACCGCGAATGCTGAGCGCCTCCGCCGGGGCCGCGTGGAAGTGCCGGTAGTCGGGCGCCGGTCCTGCGCCATGGCGAAGGTAGACAATCCCACCAATGAGGATGACGGCTGCGGCAACGCTGACGCCGACGCGCAGCATCATGCCGATGGCTGCTTCGAGCTTCCGGTCGGCTACGGCCAAGGGAGTATACGGGCGGTACGTCATCAAAGTTTGCCGGTGATGCTGTTGACGATCATCTCCAGCCCAAGCGCGACGATGACGACGGCGAACACAGTACGCAGCGTAGACACCTTTGCTTTTACCAGTAGACGTGAACCGATCAGCGAGCCGGCCAGAACGCCCAGCATGACGGGCATGGCAAGCCCGGGATCGATGTATCCGCGACTCAGATAAATGCCTGCACTGGCAGCAGCAGTGACACCGATCATGAAGTTGCTGGTGGTAGTGGAAACTTTAAATGGCAGACGCATGGCCTGATCCATGGCGAGCACCTTGACAGCACCTGAGCCGATGCCCAGCAATCCCGACAGAAGGCCGGCTATCCCCATGATGCCGAAGCCTGCCGGAACGCGTTGCGCGCAATATGGCTGCAGGTCTTCCGGGTTGACACCTTGAAGTCGAAGCCTCATGGCAAGCGGGTCGTGGCTGGTGGATCCAGAAGCGTGTTTAGTACGGAAGCTGGCGTAGGCCGAATAGAGCAGCACGATACCGAAGACAATGCCGATGACGTGAGTGGAAAGATGGATGGCGAGAAACGCTCCGAAGATGGCGCCCAGCGTAGTGGCAACTTCCAGGAACATGCCGATGCGGATATTGGAGAATCCTTCGCGGACATAGGCGGCGGCAGCGCCTGATGAGGTAGCGATGACCGAGATGAGGGAAGCACCGATCGCGTACCTGATGTCAATTTTGAAGAGCAAGGTGAGCACCGGCACGAGGACGACGCCTCCACCAAGGCCGGTGAGTGCACCGAGCAGGCCGGCGACCATCGATGTTCCAAACACTGCCAGCGAAAATACGATCAGGTTCAGGGCATGCCATCCTTGGGTCGGCGTTGCAGGCTCATCAGGCCTTTTCTTCGTGGTACTCCTGTTCAGTATTGATGCCCCATAGTTCGGCTTTGTCGATTTTGCCGGCGACGATCTGATCGACCGCGGTCATGGCTGTCAGCATGGAGTGGTCCTGGTTGTTGTATTTGTGCATGCCATTGCGACCTACCAGGAAAAGATTTTCGAAGTCATCGAGATAGGTGCGGATCTCACCGAAGCGATCATAAGTGCCATAGTAGGCAGGATAGGTCTTGGGCACACGCACGACATGGCCGTCACGGACATCCGCGGTGTGTAAGAGGCCAATCTTTTCGACCTCGGCACTGGCAAACCGAATCAGCTGATCGTCGGCCATGTTCCAGAGAGGATCGGAGTCGTAGCAGAAATATTCGAGGCCAATCCAGACCTTGGATGGATCGGCCACCATGTAGGGGCTCCAGTTGTTGAAGATCTGCAGCCGACCCAGCAGGACGTCTGGCTCCTGGATATAGATCCAGGTGTCTTTTAGCAGAGAGCCATCCGGCTCGGTAACAGCCAGCTTGTCAGCCAGCAGGCCGACAGTGATGAAGTCGCGGTAGACCAGGCCGTCGGCAACTTCGCGAACGTTGGCAGGTGGCTCTACGTCGAGTCCGCGGATGAGTTCCTTCACTGGCATGGTCGAGAAGAAATAGTCTGCGGCAAAGCGCTGCGTGTTGCCTGCATGGTTGCGGGCCACGACGGCGAGGATGCGATTGTTTTCGGTTTCAAACGACTCCACGCGCCAGCCTGTCAGCACCTGACCACCTTTCTGGCTGACCAGGTCGGCGACATGCTCCCATAACTGGCCGGGACCGAACTTCGGATAGAGGAACTGCTCGATCAGCGAGGTCTCTGTATCTTTTTGCGCCAGGTCGGCATTGGCTTTTCGGGGTTTGAACATGGTCTTGAAGAAGTGTGCGATGGCGCTGGAAAGGGAGAGTCCCTTGATGCGTTGCGCACCCCACTCAGCGCTAAGCTCGTCGCAGCGTACACCCCACACCTTCTCGGTGTAGGACTTGAAGAAGGTGAGGTAAAGCTGCTGGCCGAAGCGATTGATGAGGAAGTCTTCAAGGCTGCGTTCAGGAGCGCGCTGGTGAAACTTGGTGCGAAGGTAGCTGAGGCCGATGCGGATCGTTCGCAGCAGGCCGAGGCCGCGGATGGTGTCGGCTGTCAGGGTGACCGGGTACGCAAAGAAGCGGCGCAGGAAGTAGATGCGGCTTTTGCGGGGACGCACCAGCATCACCAGGTCTTCGTCGACGGCTGTGGCAGTAGCGGCAGTTTGGCTGCGGGACTGGGATGGCACCAGGGACCGGCTCTGATTTTGATAGGAGATGATGTGATGCGCGCCACTGCTTTCGATCTCTTCGAGTGCGGGTGGCAGCAGTTCCATCCACCATTGCATGACCCGGTCCGACTTTGAAAAGAAGCGATGGCCGCCTATGTCCATGCGGTTGCCTTTGTAGCGGATGGTGCGCGAGATGCCGCCAATCGCGTCGCTGGCTTCGAGGACAATCGGCTGGATGTCGGACCTGCGGAGGAACTCGAGTGCTGCGGTGAGACCTGCCGGCCCCGCACCAATGATGACTGCCTGCTTTTTCATCGTATGTACTGCAATCTCTCAAACAAATTACTGGTTGCTGCGAAAAAGGATCGCTAAACCAGTGTACGAACGAATCGATTCGCCTGGCGCATGTTGAAGAAATCAGTTTTTCGCGGAGGCATGGAGAGTGGTGAGTCAATTGGGC
>CAZZUX010000116.1:0-11752 GCA_964657395.1 uncultured Ktedonobacteraceae bacterium | reverse complement strand
TGAAAGTATTTCGTGTTCGACCAGAGGCGTTCGATGCGTTCGGGTTCGTTCTCGAGGATGTCGAAGGCTGCGATGCAGGTGGCGGCGACCGATGGCGGATGCGATGTCGAGAAGAGGAAGGGGCGGGCGCGGTGGTAGAGGTAGTCGATGAGATCGCGGGAGCCGCATACGTAACCGCCGAGGGCACCTATTGCTTTTGAAAGTGTGCCCACCTGCACGTCGACGCGGCCGTGGACGTTGAAATGGTCGACGGAGCCGCGGCCATTGCGGCCGAGAACGCCGGAGGCATGGGCATCGTCGACCATCATGATGGCGCCGTATTTTTCGGCGAGGGCGGAGAGCTGATCGACGGGACCGATGTCGCCATCCATGGAGAAGACGCCGTCGGTGATGATGAGTTTGCGGCCGGGCTCGCTCGCGATCTCCTGCAGAAGTTGTTCGCAATGGGCGACGTCTTTGTGGCGGAAGACTTTGATTTTTGCGCGGGAGAGACGGGCGCCGTCGATGATGCTGGCGTGGTTGAGTTCGTCGGAGAGGATGAAGTCCTCTTTGCCGAGGAGGGAGCCCACCGTTCCTGCATTGGCGGTGAAGCCGGATTGAAAGACGACGCAGGCTTCGACATTTTTGAAGCGGGCGATTTTCTCTTCGAGATCCATGTGGATGCGCATGGTGCCGGCGATGGTGCGCACGGCGCCGGAGCCAACGCCGTGGTCTTTGACAGCCTGGATAGCGGCTTCGCGCAGTTTGGGATGGTCGCAGAGGCCGAGGTAATTGTTCGACGCGAGATTGATGACGCGCTTGCCGTCATAGGTGCAGACGGGGGCCTGTTCGTCTTCGAGGATGCGGAGCTTGAAGTAGGTGCCCTTGTGGCGCAGTTCATCGAGTGCGTCAGTGAGGTGCTGGAGCTGAGGGCGTGCGGAGAGAGTGGTGGACATGTGGCCTCCGTGGCGACCTTTCAGTTTAGCGGAGGGATGGGCGGGAGAACAAAAGCTGCTTCTACACTGGTGGGATGGGGACGGAAGCGCAGGTCGGCAGGTATGTGCCGGAGACGATTGTGGCGATTGCCACGCCGCCGGGCCGCGGCGGCATCGGCATTGTGCGGCTGTCGGGATCGTTGTCGCGGGAGATTGCGGAAGGCGTGATCCGGACGAGCCTGCCGCTGGAGCATGCGCGGGCGCGGTTCGCGGAGATTGTTGAGGTGGAGGGTGACGCGCCGCGGAAGTTGGATGAGGCGCTGGTGACGTGGTTTGCGGGGCCGGCTTCCTACACGGGCGAGGATGTGGTGGAGATCGCGGCGCATGGTTCGCCGGTGGTGCTGGACTACCTGGTGCGGCAGGCGCTGTCGCTTGGGGCACGGCTGGCGCATGCGGGCGAGTTTACGGAGAGAGCTTTTCTAAGTGGACGGATCGACCTGACGCAGGCGGAAGCAGTGCGCGATCTGATTGATGCGCAGACGCTGATGCAGGCGCGGATGGCCGCGGGTCAGCTGGGCGGTGCTTTGTCGCGGCGGGTGGCTCCTATCAAGGAACAGTTACTGGTACTGATTGCAACGCTGGAGGCAGGAGTAGATTTTGCCGAGGACGATATCGATGTGTTGCCGGCACGGGAGATTGTGGAGGGGTTGCGGGTGATTGCGACCGGGCTGTCGCCGATTGCGGCGAGCTATCAGCAGGGGCGACTGGTGCGGGATGGTCTGAAGCTGGCGCTGGTGGGACGACCGAATGCGGGGAAGTCATCGCTGTTCAACCGGCTGGTGGAGCGGGATCGCGCGATTGTGACGGCGATGCCGGGAACGACGCGGGATCCGGTGACGGAAGTGGTGGTGATGGGCGGGATCCCGGTGGAGCTGGTGGATACGGCGGGGCTGCGAGCGTCGATGGACGAGGCGGAGGCGATCGGGATCGAGAAGACGAACGAGGCGATTGCAGAGGCGGACGTGGTGCTGCTGGTTCTGGATGCTTCGTCCAATGGAGGGAGCCTGCGGCTGCATGAGGAGGAGCGGGAGATCCTCGATCGGCTTAAGGGGCGGAAGAAGCTGGCCGTGATGAACAAGATGGATCTGCTGGCAGATGGAGCGGACCAAGCGGAGCCGGATGTGGCGTTTGTTTCCGCCTTGCAGGGTACAGGGATTGCGGAGCTGAGAGCGCGGATCCTGGGACTGATTGTGGAGGGCAACGCCGAGGAGCAGACGGGTATGCTGACGAGCCTTCGCCACTATGAAGCAGTGTCTGTTACGGGTGGTGCGGTGGGGGCGGCGGTCGATGCGGTGAAGGTGGGAATTCCGCATGAAATGGTGCTGCTGGATCTGTATAGGGCGTTGGAAGGACTGGACCGGTTGACGGGAGCGACGGCGCCGGATGAGGTGCTGCGGAGGATCTTTTCCACCTTCTGTATTGGGAAGTGAGGCTGCCGGTTGTCGCCGGCTGACTAGATCGAATACAGTGCAGGTTTTGATGTTGCCAATTCGTTTATTTAGACGCCAACTCGCTCTTTGTTCTCTAACCGCTTTGGTGTGGATGGGGTTATTGAATCCAATTGGGTTCACGCTTGTGAGCATTTCGGAGAACCGGGAGACGGCAGATGGCAACACAGGGGCAGCAGCAGCCAGAATCACACTTCCACAGGATGGAGCACCTGGCGTGGGCTCATGTTCAACATAGCCCGCTGGCTTCCATGTGGGACCTGCATGGGATACCGATCAAGCAGATTGCGAGTGCTACGTGGAACTCGCTGAATGACGATAGTGTTTTTGGACGGGCGTCGCAGCTGGCTTATGCTTTCTTCTCTGCGTTGTTCCCGGCCCTGATAGCTATCTCTTCCGCAATGGGCCTCATTGCCCAGTCTTCAAATGATATCTATTTCAATGTACTCGGGCAGATTGGTCGCTTGATTCCTCCGGCTGCCTACTCCTTAGTGATCGAGACCTTTAAGCAAACGACCAAGGCGAGCTCCTCCACGAAGATAGTGCTGGGGATTACTGTAGCGATTTTTTCAGCCAGTGTAGGTATCTCCGCGCTGCAGGACACGCTGAATACTGTGTACAAGTTGAAGGAGACGCGTTCGTTCTGGAAGGCTCGCGCCGAGGCTATGGGATTGACGGTGTTTATTGCGCTGGTGATCCTTGGGGCGATTTTGCTTCTTCTAGGCGGCGACTTCAGTGCGAATCATGTGGCGCATCTGTTCCGTGGCAGCCTCAGCCTGGCTATTTTGATAAGGTTGCTGGCGTGGTTCGGGTCATCATTAATGATGATTATTTCTTTCGAGCTTCTGTACTACTTCTGTCCTAACTCGCAGAAGCGCACATGGCGGTGGTTTACGCCGGGCGGGTTAGTTGGATTGCTGGGATGGATCCTGGGATCTATCTGCCTGCGCATTTATCTGCACTACTTCAATAACTACTCGATGACTTATGGGTCTTTGGGTGCGGTGGTGATTTTGCTGCTGTGGTTTTACCTGACGGGCGTCATGATCCTGCTGGGTGGGGAAGTGAATTCAGAGATCGAGCGGGCTGTTGCACAGCATAAGCTTTCGACGGGAGCGGCCACGCCGCCGCCTGCAAGCGCGATCGAACAGATCAATATGAGCTAGTGTTGATTACGAAAGCGACTGGTTGTCGGCCCTGATTTTCGATCGGGCATCCTGCTGACCAGTAAGTTGCATTCACGCTGCGGCTGCCAACTTCTATTGTTGGCACACCAATCTGGTGGAGGCGGTCGCAATGGTGCAAACAGGAGAAGGTACAGGTACGTTGGTTCCAACCGGCAAGTCAGAGCCTGCACGTGGGGTGAACTACGCTATTACTCACGAAGCGACGGAGTTGACGGGTCCTGGCGGTCAGCCTGTGAAGCTGCAGAAGGCGATCGTGCAGAGTATTTCCTGCCAGAGCGGCGAGGCGATTCCTACGGGCGACTTCGACCTGGTGGTTGGGAGCGACCTGATTCGCCTGAAGCATGTTCCGCAGCAGCCGGAATGGCTGGTGCTTTCTTCGAACGCATAGTTCATCGCCGGTGCCTGGTTCCCTATGGAATGCCGCGGCGCCGGGGGATCTCCTTTGGATGCCTTCTGATTAGATTCTGACTTCGAGTTCGGTCGAGGCCTGGATGTAGCTTTCCATGGCCTGGCTGAGCTGGGAGTCTACTTCGTCGGCTATGGTCATGACGCCGATCATGAGGATGCTGAAGTCGATGGTGTTGAGGTTGTCCTGCAGGGTTTCGAAGATGCTGACCTGCAGGATTCTTGATTCTTCCACCATCATGGCGGCGGTGTAGCCCTGATGAAAGCGGACGGCGCCGTGATCGATGGCTGCCTGCGACTTGAATCCCTTGGTGCCGAGTGGAGCGCTGGCGCGCAGCCTCGTGACCAGGTCGACGAAGACCTGCGGCAGATGATTGCAGCGGAGTGTGGCGGCTAGAGGAATGGCCATGATCTTGGGCTCGAGCTGCACGCGTTCGTACCAGAGATCGATGCTTTCCCGGGTGGTGCGCTCGAGGATGGTGGCGACACTTTCGACGGGGCGAGCGGGCACAGGTCCGTCGTGCAGACGCTGTGCGATGACCTGAAGAAGAGCGACGACATTCATGGGCTTGACGAGGATTTCGTCGGTTTGGAGGAGGATGGCGTTGGCGGCGGCGTTCATCTCGGGAAAGGCGCTGAGCAGGAGAGTGACGGCTTTCGGATTCGCGTGGCGCATGGCACTGACGACGGTGAGGCCGTCGCCGGGTCCTCTCATGTGCAGGTCGCTGAGGAGCACGTCGTAGGTGCCGGAGCTGATGAGCTTGAGGGCGTCCGGTACGTTTGAGGCGGTGCTGACGAGGAAGCCATGTTTCTCGAGAATCTTGCCGAGACTGAAGCGAATGGAATCGTCGTCATCGACCAACAACACTTTTGTGATGGGCATCTTGCGCCGGCTTTCTGAAGGCTTCGGATTTTCGATATGCGTATCGAGCCGGTTCGTCCGGTGCTCACGTTAGAAGCAGTCGGCGGCTTCAGGAAGGATGAGCCTGGGACGCGTTGTCGGCTTCCTTACAGTATCCGGGCCTAAGTGGCGTGCGGGTTGAGCAAAATGGCACATATAACTTGTTTCCCGCAGTTAGATTTCGGATGGTTTTCATTGATGGATAGAGGTTGTAAGTGTGTTGTTACTTGTTAGTTGGTAAGTCATGGGTACTTATTCGTTAACTGCTGCTGCCTGGACTTCAGGAGCTAAAGCCCGTCTTTGTCGGGAGATTCTGGCACGGCTGAAGCCTTGCCCTTCGCGTGGGTGTGCGTGCTGGTCAGGGTTGCAGGGGCCAGTAGATTTCCGTTTTCCAGTTGCGGGGGTCCGGATGATCTGCGGGGTCGTTGAGGTATGCCTCCCAGGGCGCGTCCCGGCGCTGGTGGCCGCCGGCGGTGATCCACTGTTCGATGGCGGCGTAGGCCTGCAGGAGCTGATCGTACGGACCGTGGTGAATAGTGGTGGCGGCGGTACCTGCGGGCAGCGTCTCAGCCTGAGTGAGGAAGATTTGCGGACGCTGATTTTTCGCTGATAGTCTGGCCGTCGGTTCGACTGCCGGAGGTTTGATGGCGGATAAGGCGGACAGTCCGGAAGAGCTTCCTCCTGCTCGTGGGCCAGGCGTGGCTGATGAGGCGCCGCTGCCATTGCCTGCGGCAGAAGTGCCTGCTGAGGATGCGAACAGAGAACAGGTTTCGGAGCCAGCGAGGGAGAAGGCGAAGGAGAACAACCGCATGCTGGATGTACACCCGGCGCACCATGCAGCCAACAGCTGGAAAGAAATCTTCATTCACATTGCGACGATTGTTCTGGGACTGCTGATCGCGGTGGGATTGGAGCAGATGGTGGAGCTTGTCCACCATCGCCGCGAGGTGGCGCAGGTACGGCGCGAGCTGGATGATGAGCGGGAAACCAACCGGAAGGCTATCGCGAAGGAGAGCGGTTACTGGCGCTGGGAAGCAGTGCAGCTGCAGAACAACCTGATGGTGCTGGCTTATCTGCAGCATCACGCGGGCACTGCGGATGAGAAGTTGCCGGGCAGCCTGATGTGGTCACATGTTTCCGAGCCGCATAGCGAAGCCGTGTGGGATGCGGCCAGGAGCAGCGGCGTGATGAGCCTGATGGACCGCGAGGAGATTGAGCAACATGAGGATGTCTACAACAAGCTGAGGCAGGTGGATGAGGCACGCCTGCTTGCCTGGGACGCGCTGAACGATGCATCCCGTTATCAGTTTACGGACAGTCGCTTGTCACAGCTGACGCCTGCGCTGATAGCAGAAGAGATCACGTTGACGCAGGCTGCTTTGAACAAACACTGGCTTGAAGGTGTGGCGCTGGAGAATATGGCTGCGAAGTACAAAGATTTTTCTCCATCGATCACAGCGGAGGAGTTGTCCCGCGTTCACAATCGCATGATGGTCAAGGACAGAGGGAAGAACCCGGCTGTCGATGCAACCCTGTCCCGCATGGAGGCAGCGGGGTTTGGACGGTAGTGCGGGAATCCGAATTGCGAAAAGGGGTATCGATGACGGTGAGTGGCCAGGTGGCAGTGATTACGGGTGCGGCGCAGGGCATTGGAAAGCGCACTGCCGAGCTGCTGGCGGAGCGGGGATACAGTCTGCTGGTGAATGATCTGCGTGCGACGGGACTGAGGGCATCGCTGCGTGGATCCGAAGTAGTTGAAGTTTTGGGAGACATCTGTGATGAGGGTGTTGTCGACGCGATGGCGGCAACGGCGAGGGTGCGGTTCGGCCGCGTGGATGTGCTGGTGAACAACGCCGGCATCAGCATGATTGCGTCGGCTGAGAGGCTCTTCGCAGCAGACTACCGGCGTGTGCTGGATGTGAACCTGGTGGCGCCTTTTCTGCTGGCCAGGGCTTTCGGCGTGATGATGCTGGAGCAGGGAGCGGGCAGCATTATCAACGTGGCCTCGATTGCGGGGCTGGTGGGCATTGCGGATCGCGCGGCTTACAACGCTTCCAAGCATGGCCTGATCGGTCTGACCAGGACGCTGGCGGCTGAGTGGGGAGGGAAAGGTGTGCGCGTGAATGCTGTCTGCCCGGGATGGGTGAAGACGGAAATGGACGCTGCCGACCAGGCGGGGGGAGGCTACACGGACGCTGACATTACCGGACGCGTGCCTATGGGACGGTTTGCCTCGCCAAATGATATTGCGAAGGCGATTGCGTTCCTGGCTGATCCGGCGGAGAGCGGCTTTGTAAACGGGCACGCCCTGGTTGTCGATGGAGGATGGACGGTGGACGGGAGCTGGGAGACGCTGCGGTTACGCCATCGCTGATCGGATTATCATGTAAATGTTCGTTTCAATACATCGGTTGATAGGAGGAATCTGGTATGAAGCGCATTGTTTCTGCACTTTGCCTGTTCGCTTTCCTGATGCCCGCATTGCTGGTTGCCGAGAGCAAGAACCCGGCGGATTATCCATTGCGCGTTCATATTTTTGGCCGGGACCAGACGACCTTTTATCACAGCCACATGATGGATGAGGCTAAAGGAGATGGACGCGCCAACCTGTTCGCGAATGGCGAGGTGCATGGCGTGGACTTCAGCTACGAGTGTTCGGAGAAGCTGCGGACGTCGGTGGGGTATGAGACCTATCCGGCGCGGTGGAAGAAGCCGCAGCAGGAGCTGGTGGTGCTGCTGCCGGTGTTCGGACATGCGAATACGTACTCTCCTTGTCATTTGAAGACGGATGTGAAGGACGTTGCCTACTATCGGCATAACGGGTCGACGGGGACGGAGCCTGCGGCTGCGTTCAAGGCCTGGATGGTGAAGCATGATTATGATCCGGAGCATGGGAAAGATATGCCGGTGAAGCTGGCGGGGGATGCGGGTCAGGCTTCGCAGTAGGCGGACCTCAGGGGCTGGTGTCCCCTTTTGCGGTGGAGGTTGGTGGCACGGCTGAAGCCGCGCCGTTCGCAGAGCTGCTTGATCTGGCGGCAGAGTTGAGCGGCGACGCTGTGGCTGGCTGTCACATGAACATGGCGGGTGCGGCTGCGATTTAGAATGCAGGGACGCAGTGTTCGAGGGGGATGCATGGAACGGCGGGAATTTCTGAAGCAGGCGGCGGCTACGGCGGCGGCGGTGGGACTTACCGGGGCGGCGTCAGGCCAGGAAGCGGCGCATGCGGGGCTGCAGGGTGCGGCAGCGGGTGTGCCGCTGCCCGTGGTCACGACGGTGAACGGGATCGGGCGCAGGAAGCTGGGGCGGGCGGATGCGCAGGTTTCGATCATCGGGATTGGCGGGTACCACCTCGGGCTCTCATCGGTGACGGAGCAGGATGCGATTGCGGTGGTGCGGCGGGCGCTCGATGAAGGTATCAATTTCCTGGACAACTGCTGGGACTATAACGATGGCGTGAGTGAGGTGCGCATGGGGAAGGCGCTGCAGGACGGATACCGGCAGAAGGCGTTCCTGATGACGAAGATCGATGGGCGGACGGGGGCGGAGGCGCGGCGGCAGCTGGAGCAGTCCTTCTCGCGGCTGAAGACGGACCATATCGACCTGGTGCAGATTCATGAAGTGATCCGGATGGAAGATCCGGAGCAGGCATTCAAGCCGGGCAACGTGGTCGATGTGCTGAAGGAGATGCGCAAGGAAGGCAAGATCCGGTTCATCGGCTTCACGGGGCACAAGAGTCCGGAGATGCATTTGAACATGATTGCGATTGCGGACAAGCACGGATTTGTTTTCGACACGGTGCAGATGCCGGTGAATGCGCTGGATCATCATTTTGACAGCTTCGGGCAGAAGGTGATCCCGGTGGCGCAGAAGCATGGCATGGCGATTTTGGGCATGAAGCCGCTGAGCAATGCTGCGATTCTGAAGACGAATACGATTTCGGCTCCCGAGGCGCTGCACTACGCGATGAGTGTGCCTGTGACGATTACGATTACGGGCTGCCAGTCCATGGCGAACCTGGAGCAGGCACTGGGCGTGGCGCGGAACTTCAAGCCGCTGAATGTGGAGCAGAAGATGACGCTGCTGGCGAAGACAGCGCCGGTTGGCGGTGGGGCTAAGTTTGAGGATTACAAGTCGTCGCATGTGTATGACGGGACGTTTCATAATCCGCAGTGGCTGGGGTGAGTGATTGGCGCGAGAGGGTGAGATCTCTCCACTGCGCTACGCTTCGGTCGAGATGGCAAAGGAGTTGGTTGGATCATAGAAAAAAAGGCGGCCTGAATGGCCGCCCTTTTTGTTGATGGAGCGTGGTGTTCTTCTACGGGACGGTGACGGTGATGGTTTTCTTTGTGGTGTCGCCGTCGAAGGTGCCGGAGAAGAAGGCTATGTTGTGTTTGCCGGCGGCGAGGGTGAGGCTTACGTCCGAATAGCCGTAGTTGCCGAAGACGTGGAAGGTTTCGCTCTTCTTGACACCGTCGACCCAGACTTCCATTTTGCGCAGCGGGTAGTACGAGGTGGCGCTGAAAGAGAATTTGACGGGGCTGGCGGAGGTGGCGCCGGGGCTGCACACGTTGATACCGATGATGGGTGCGGCACAGGCGCCAACGGTGTGGGTGCCGGTGTTGAGGACCAGGTCGGCGGTGTCCGGGTGGGTGTTGGCGTCGCCCGAGGTGATGAGGGAGACGTCTGGTTTGGCGTCCTTGTTGTAGTCGCCGAGGTAGGCGGTGTAGAAGGGCAGATCGCCTTCGTAGCTCTGGAAGGTGTCGACGGCGGTGAAGCCGCTGGATTGCCAGGTGCGTGAGGGAGTTTGATACACGCTGCTGATGCCGAGTTGGTTCTGGCCATTGCCGACGGCAGGCGCTGCGATATAGGCGATGTCTTTATAGCCGTTGCCGTCGAAGTCGGCGATGAGGGGCGGGTAGCCGCTATAGCCCCGGTAGGGCGGGTTGGTTATCGATTTGGCCGGGATGATGGTTTCTTTGAAGGTACGGCTGGCGGAGCCGTAGAAGATGTGGATGGACTGGTCGACGTCAGTGGCCGTGAGGTCGGTGAAGGTGTCGTCGTTGACGTCGGCAGCGGCGTAGGTCAGGTCGGTCTCGCGATTGGAGTAGACGGTTTTGGGTGTGAAGGTGCCGGTGCCGCTTCCGTAGAGGACGACGAGGTTGTTGCTGGTCTGCACGGGGTTGCTGGCTGGCGCGTAGATGACCCGGAAGGAGAGGTCGGCGTGCCCGTCTGCGTCGAAGTCGCCGAGGGTGAGCTGAAGTGGAGGGGTGCTGTCGAGTTCGACGCCGGTGGCGCCTGCGGGGACGGTGTAGGTGTAGACGTCACCTTTGTCAGTGAAGCTGGTGCCGTTGTTGAGATAGAGGCGGACGGCGTAGTTGCCGGTGGTTGAGTTGCGGTAGCCCAGGAGGATGTCTGGGCGGCCATCGCCGTTGACATCGGTTGCGACGCCTTGAAGGATGCCTAATTCGTTGTTAGCGGATACGGGGAGGCTGGGAAAGGTCTTGATGGTGGGGAAGTTGCCTTTACCATCCCCATAGGCTATTTCGAGTTGTGACCCATAAGCGAACAGGACGTCATTATGTCCATCGCCATTGAAGTCACCAGCGCCGACCGGAACATAGCTGTTCAAGGCGTAGGTGTGCAGGGCGAACTTGCCGCTGCCTGTGGACAGGAGCGCCTGGGTGGGTCCCTGATAACCGCTGATGATGTCCGGGATGCCGTCGCTATTGAGGTCGGCCTGCAGGGTGTATTGCGGATATTCGCTGAAGGCTGTGGGGTAGGCGGGGGTGAATGTGGTTTGGGCAGAGAGGGTAGCAACGGACGCCAGGGAAAGCAGCGCAGCGGGAAGGATTCGGTACATGGCCATGGTGGGAACTCCCGATGGGCATGGATTCCGGGGGTGAAGGCGACGTTGCCCATCGGCGAGAACTTTAATGGAAACGTTGGTAAGCAGGCAAATGCGGGTGGTTCAAGCTGCTTGCGTGATTCTGCAGACTTATGAGGGAGACCTTGCTTTGCGGCAGTTTAGGGCGGATGGCTTCGCCATTCCCACTTTGGCTGCGCGAGGGTGGGACACCCGGAGTTGTGGTGGTGCGTTGGGGTTAGTCGAGGAGGTCGGGTTGTTCGCGGACGATGTAGTCCCAGAGGGGTTGGTACTGGAACCAGCCTACGCGGGGATTGCCTACCTGTTTTTGGGCGACGAGGGCGCTTTCGTGCGAGATGGGTTTGGGTGTGCCGGCGGCTTCGGCGAGGAGCTGCGACTGGCAGGTGCGGTCCATGGTGATGAAGAACCAGGCGGCTTCATCGACCGTTTGTCCGACGGTGAGGATGCCGTGGTTCTGGAGGATGACGGCTTTGCGGTGGCCGAGGGCGGCGGCGATGCGATCGCCTTCTGACATGTCATAGACGACGCCGGTGTAGTCGTCGAAGAGGGCGTGATCTTCGTAGAAGGCGCAGGCGTCCTGGGTGAGGGGATCGAGCAGGCGGCCCATGCTGGACCAGGTTTTGCCGTAGAGGGAGTGGGCGTGGGCGGCGGCGACGACGTCGGGCCGTGCCATGTGGAGGCGAGAGTGAATGGCGAAAGCGGCTTCATTCACGGGGCGGTTGCCTTCGATGACTTCGCCGTGCTCGTCGACCTTGATGAGGTCGGAGACGCGAATGTGGGCGTAGTGCATGCCGAAGGGGTTGACCCAGAAGTGGTCGTGGCGTTCGGGATCGCGTACGGTGATGTGGCCGGCGACGCCTTCACTGAAGCCGAATTTTGCGAAGAGGCGGAAGGCCGAGGCGAGGCGCTGCTTGCGGTGGAGACGCTCTTCCGCGGGGGTGGCGAAGGTGGGC
>CAZZUX010000115.1:0-12078 GCA_964657395.1 uncultured Ktedonobacteraceae bacterium | reverse complement strand
CACTTCGCAGATGATGTTAACGGCAGAAGCGACTCTCGGCGGCTATGCCAATTCCATTGCCGATCTTGCCGCCAGGATGCAGAACGACCTGGACAGCGCCTAATCGACTGCAATTTGGTTCGACTCCGGAAGATCAGGACATCGGACTCCCGAGGTGAGCGTAAAGATGAAGCCCGCCGGATTGCGCGCTTCGATCCTGGATGTAGCTCCGGTGATCTCACCTGATCTGTCTGCCCAGCGCCGGCAGTCGCGCGAGACAGCTCATGCACTGCTTACGTCCATTTCGAAGCCAGGCGCGTCCCCGAACTTCGAGATCAGCCAGCGTGTTAACTATTTTGCCGTGAAGTCCGGCATGGAAGCAGCTCTTCCGATGAGCTGCGTGATCGCATGGAAGGGAAAAGGAGAACGACCCGGCGAGATCGTGATTGTTGAATCCATCGTGGACCAGGACCTCAACACACCCATCCTAGAGCTGGTCCGAACGGTCCTATCCTGGCGTCCGCCCAACAGAACATCACCGTTGCATTTCCCTGCAAACCTTCCGTGGCGATCAGCAGCCTGGTCGTTGGAAAAGACTGCATAGTGCATCCATCTGCGATGGCTTGAGAAAGCGGCCGCCTTCCGCCACGGAGAGTTCTGCGCCTGTGACACTAACGGTCGATCCGCTGCAGCTCGACGATTCCCGTCTTGCACCCGAGCCCGATGCGGTTTCAGAAAGCGGACACGCTGCGTGCATTTCTCCGTATCTATCCAGAGGCAAAGCTCGAGAAGCATAGTCCCGAGAAGTGGAATGCTGATTTCACTATCCTGACGCCGGCCGGTCATGTGGAAGCCGAGCAGCGGATTCTCTTCGATATCGATTCCGGTTCCAGCCTGGTTGCTTCCTCGGCCATCCACCTCGCGCTGCCTGGCAATTCGAGCGGCCCTCACCTGCTTCACGTCCAGATAGCAGGTCCCGGCGTGAAGAAACGGCTTTCTGAAGCAGACGAGTTTTCGAGTGAACCTTGAGAGATGTTGAGTGGTAGGTGAAGCCTACCTGGCTTTTGCCGGAGTCTGGTTGTTCACCACGACCAGACCGCCCTTCATCACAAACCCGGACCCCGCGATGACCGCAATGTCTTTCGCCAGGCTCGATGCTTCCGCTACCAACTCTTGAGCCGCGGCCAGAGCACATGCAACTCGGTTCTGATGCCTCGGCACAGGAAAATGTGAAAGCGTTCATCCGCTCGTGAGTACGGATCATTGACTGTCCCGACATCCTGCACGGTCCTGAAGAATCTGCGATCGCCCACGCCATCGCTGCCGAGCACCAGCATGGTCGATCCGGTGTACTCCCGCGGTCCCCACAGCCAGAAGGTTTGCTTCTTGCTGATCGATGGAGGCAGGCCATACTTCGGTCCGAAGAAGTCGATTGCTGAAGCCTCGCCATAATCATTCGCGAAGATCGCAGTCTGCTTGCGCTCTGTCTCCGGAAGCGCGGCGTAAGCCCTGCTCGTCTCGCGCACCATCTCCTCCCAGCCGAACTCATCTGCGAAATACTGCGGCAGCGGTTTCTCCGGCTGAGCCTCGAACTGAACCGGCGTGAATCCATGCCACACATGCTGGTAGGTCAAAAAGTGCGGAACAGAAAGGATCGGCATGACGAGAGGAGCCAGCAGCACGCCGGAGAACACGACCAGGCAAACGTAGACCAGACGCGCCCAGCGTAACGAATTCTCGGTGGTCCCTTCGAAGGCTACTGCCCCGGCTGCAAACAGGGGCGGATAGACAGGAGCGACATAGTAATTCTTCGCCTGCACCATCATCCACAGTCCGACGACCAGCAAGGCAGTCCACCCGGCAAAGCGAAACCTCCGAGCCTGCTTGTGGAGACAGAGCCAGAGCAAGCCCGCAGATGCCAGCACTGCCAGCACCGGATTCATGATCAGCGCCTGGTCGGCTAGAAAAGATATTGGACCACGCACAATGCGGGAACCGCTGGCGCGCGAGTTGCGCTCGAACTCCAAGAAGGGAAAGTGGTGAAGTGCCAGCCACAACAAATTGGGGAGGAAGAGCAGCAGCGCGACTCCGATGGCCAGAAGGAAGTACCAGCTTTTCAGCCAGCGTCGATCCGGTGTCAGCAGCAAGCCGGCAACCAGCGCTCCAGCCGGCACCACCATCGAATATTTGTTTTCAAGTCCAATCCCGATGAATGCAGCGATGAGCAGCCAATAGCGTGGCTCACCCAGCCTGACCAGCCGCAGGCCTGCCCACACCACCGCCGTCCACAGCAATGGCTCGAATGCATTCATGGTCAGCCAATGTTGCAGGATCAGGTAGATGGGCACGGGCAGGATCGACAACGCTGCCATGATTTGCGCAAATCGTCCGCCACCCATCTCCTGCGCGATTTGCGCGGTCAGCCAAACCAGCATCCCTCCGGCCAGCGCAGGCAGCAGCCGCAAGGCCAGCAGGGAGGAACCGAGTGTGTGTAGCACCAGCGATGTCGTGAGCGCGATGAGGGGAGGATGATCGACATAGCCGAACGCAAGATGGCGTGCACATGCGATGTAGTACAGCTCATCACGAAAAATCCCATAGCGGCCCGCAGTGGCCAGATGAAGCAGAATCTTCAAACCGACGAGGCCGCCGATCACAGCGGTCGCCGGCTTAGCCCGTTGGAGTCGCAGAGATGGTGTCGTGGCCATACCTGCGTTACGAAGGACGAACTGCACTGGTTCCCATGCAGCAGTCCATTGAGCCGGGCGTGATCAACTGGTACACTCCCGCGCATGAGCCAACATTTCATCTCACTCGTCCGGCGGGGCGCCACCACCGAAATCGCTGAACTGGTCGAACATGAACCCTCGATCGCAAAAAGCCGCGATGCCCAGGGTGTCTCGGCTCTCATGTGGTCCATTTACAGCGGCCAAACCCTGGTTCGGGACTTCCTGCTTTCCGGCCTCGATTCGCTCGACATCCACGAAGCCGCTGCCGCCGGCGACCTGCCTCGTCTCGAAGCTCATCTGCGTGCCGATCCGTCCAAGGCACGCGCCGTATCGAGCGATGGCTGGCCCGCTCTGCACCTCGCTGCAGCCTTTGGCGGACCCGCCGCAGTGCTGGTTCTGCTCGAGCACAGGGCAGACGTCCGCCAACTCTCCACCTCAGGAATGCGCAACCAGGCACTCCATGCGGCCTGCGCTCTCAGCAACGATGCTGAAACCGTTCGCCTTCTGCTCGCGCACGGCGCCGACGTCAATGCCGTGCAGATGGGAGGCTTCACGCCTCTCCACTCCGCTGCATCCGGCGGCAAGACCGCGCTGGTCGAAGTCCTGCTCGCTGCCGGAGCTGAACGCAACAAGCCCTGCGACCGCGGCAAACTTCCGGCCGACTACGCTGAAGAACGCGGCCACTCCCAGCTCGCTTCTCGTCTTCGCGCTGCCGCCGCTGCATAGGTCTTCGGGTTAGAGCAGTCTGGGAACTTGACCGGCTACATGGTGATCACCAGCTTGCCGATATGGGTGTTCGCCTCCATGTGCTGGTAGGCCTCCACCACGTTTTCCAGCGGGAACGTCTTCGCAATCTTCGGATGAAGGCGTCCATCGGTGAGTCTCTCGCTGATGTACTGCTTCGCTTGCTCCAGCAGCTCGGGCCTGGTTCGGATCTCGATCAGGGTGTATCCGCGAACAGCAATGCCTTTCGACAGACAGGTGAACAAGGGAAACGGGGTAGGCTCCGTAGAGAGTGCACCATACTCGAAAATAATGCCGCCCGCGGCGGTCGCCTGTGCCAGTTTCTCCAGCAGCGGACCGGCTACCGGATCGAAAATCAGCCGAGCACCTACGCCGGCGGTAATCTCCATGATCTTCGTCACGAAGTCTTCTTGTTCGCTCGCTATGACGTGGTCCGCACCTTCGGCCAATAGCGCCTCGCGCTTGGAACTGCCGCGTGTCATCGCGATCGATGTGCCGCCCTCGGTTTTCACGATCTGGATCGCCGCCAGCCCGACGCTGCTTGAAGCCGCTGGAATGACGACGAAGTCCCCCTTGGTCAGCTTCCCGAAGTGCACCAGAGCGCCCCACGCCGTTACGTACTGCATCCAGATTGCAGCAGCTTCGACTTCGGACAGGTGGGCCGGGTATTCGCCAAGAACATCTACCGGAACAATCGCTTCCTCGCCCAGCACGCCATAACGGCTCATGGAGAAGCCTGGTACCGTTGCTACCTTCTTCCCGACCCATCGCCTATCGACACCCTCGCCGACCGCATCCACCACTCCGGCCGCTTCATAGCCAATGCGCGACGGCAGCTTTGGCTCCTCCAGGTACATCCCGTGCAGGAACATCGACTCGCCGCGGTTCATTCCCACTGCAGCTACTTTCAGGCGCACTTCTCCCGGTCCCGGCTGCTGCGAGTCTGCATCCTCCAGCCTCAGTTTCTCGGGGCCGCCTGTCTCATGAAAACGAACAATCCTGGGCATAACTTTCTCCTGCCCATTGGATGAAATTGACAGCGGATGGGCTCATCCTACCCCTGACATCCGGAATATGACTGTAGCCGCATCGGGTATTTTGGAGAGCAAGACCAAAGCGGGAGAAGCGTTCCAGTTCAGGACTGTCTTTGGATAAATCGTCGAATCTGTCTCGAGCTTCTCGCTTGTGGAGTGCGACTCTATTCGTATGCCAAAGCGTCGATTGGGTCCTTGAACGCAGCCTTCAATGCCGGATACACGGCTCCGCCGATGGCTCCAACCAGGGCCAGCAGGCTTGTGCCCAGGATCCATATAGGCTCGATCGGAAACGGCAGCGTCGGATAATTTTCGTTCATGAGAGTCTTAATCCCGAATGTCAGCGCAATCCCCAGCACTGCACCCACTACCGCCAGCAGAGCTGTTTCGCGCAATACCACGTCGACGATGTACAGCTTCGTCGCTCCCAGCGATTTCAGAATTCCTATCTCGCGAGTCCGCTCCATGATGGCTGTGTACATCGATTGAAAAATCGCTATAAATCCGACTATGACTGCGATGCTGATGACCGAAATCAGCGCCGGACGGAAGGCTGGCAGATGCGAGGGCTGCATGAGCGAAAGCCACTCATCCAGCGTCTGTACCTGGTATTGCGACAACCCCGGCGTGGCCAGAATCTCCCTGCGGATGGTCTCCTCATTCGCAGCATCATCACTGCGGATGTAGAACATGGAAGCGTTATTTTCCGCACCCATCAGGCTGCCCAAGGTGCGAATCTGCATGAATTTGCGACCGCCTTTGCCATGCTCCACGATGCCGCAGATCCGGAACTCGTGCGTCATCAAAGTCACAGTATCGCCAACATGGTGACCTTTGTCGGAGCGTGCATAGTAGTCGTCCACGATCAGATCAAACGGCTGCTTGAACGAAGTTCCGGCAATGAACTTGAACGGTTTCAGAGCGTTATAGCTGTCAAAGTCAATGCCATATAGAGTCTCGACAGCGCCGCTGACATTGAAGTTCTGGATCACCGGGGCCGCGACAGCCACGTGCGGCAGCGTTCGCAGCACGTCTGCCACCTTGGCCGGCACCGGCGCACCGCTTACTCCGGATAGAAAACTCGAGTTCGCCGGACGCACAATCATGTCCGCGCCGATCCCGCTGGTCGAGTTGCGCGCACCGTTCAGCTGCCCCATCATGATGGCAACGATGCAGAGAATCATCAGCACCTCGATGGCAATGGCCAGGATGCCGATAAGCGCTCTAAGAGGACGATGGAGAAGGTTGCCGACTACAAGCCTGTTCACCCTGCGAGTGTACCAAGCAGGGATTTTTCAAGGGGACGCTGCTTCCCGTACCCCGCTAGTTACGTGGGATACCGCATGCCCCGAAAGTTGTGCTTCACAAACTGCATTTCGTCGTAACTTGGTAGTCACGTTGGAAAGGCTCAACGGAGGCCATCAAAAACGGCTCGGGAGACTGGAACTCTCACCCGCCGGCACTTAAAAGCATTGCCGACTACCAGGGATTTTGTTTATGGCAAACTTTGGCGAAACATTACGCAAGGAGCGCGAATCTCGCGGGATCACGCTCGACACGGTCGTTGCGACCACCAAGATCAGCAGCCGACACCTCCAGTACGTTGAGGAAAATCGCTTCGACCAACTGCCCGGGGGAGTTTTCAACAAGGGCATTGTCCGCAACTACGCCCGGATGCTGGGTCTGAACGAAGACGAGTGGGTTAACCGTTATCTTGCCGCAAACCAGCAGACTGACTCCTTCAACGAAGATGATCGGAACTGGACCGCTTTCGCCGAAAATGTCGGCCGCTCGCGGGGCAAGCAGGTCAGACAGTCCGACGGCATGATCCGCTGGGCCGGGGTCTGCGTGCTGCTGCTCTTCCTCGGCGGCCTGAGCTGGTTCGTCTGGGATTATGTTCACCACAAGAATCAGGCGCGCGGTATCGCTCCGCAGAAGTTATCGCTCGCCATGCGCGACTAGGCCGGATGCGGACTGCAGCTTTGCCCTGCAGCAGTCCGCTACAAACCCGTTCCCTGCTCAAGATCGCTGCTCACTCCCGTATCAAACCGGTTAGCCCCGCTGCTTTGGCGACTGCTGTTTCCCTCTGGTACCCTTGAACAGTCGAAAATCAGGGCGCGATACTACCCGGATTCGACAACCAGGCTCGCCGTTTTACGGTGGTTACCGGCTGCACTCTTCGCTCGCGCGCCGTCCCCCATCTGTCAATTCGCTTTACCGGCATCCGCCTGCCTGGCTGCCAGTGAAGAAAGCGTGCGATTCGGGAAATGCTCACACACATGAGCACAGGAGGAAGTACGTTTTGTCCACACGCGACAGGTTCTTATTTACCTCGGAATCGGTGACCGAGGGCCATCCCGATAAAATTGCCGACCAGATTTCCGACTCTATTCTTGACGCCTGCCTCGAGCAGGATCCCTACAGCCGCGTAGCCTGCGAAACCCTGACCGCTACTGGCCTGGTCGTCATCGCCGGCGAGATCACCACCAAGGCCTATGTCGATTTTCAATCCCTGGTTCGCGGCGTGGTCGCCTCCATTGGCTATGACAACGCCCTGTATGGCTTCGATTCCAATACCTGCGCTGTGATTTCCTCCATCAACAAGCAGTCCGGCGACATCGCCATGGGTGTGGACACGGGCGGCGCAGGCGACCAGGGCATGATGTTCGGCTACGCCTCCAACGAGACCGCCGAGTACATGCCGCTCGCCATCTCTCTCGCCCACAAGCTCACCCGCCGCCTCTCCGAGGTTCGCAAGAACGGCCAACTCAACTACCTGCGCCCGGACGGCAAGAGCCAGGTGACGGTTGAGTACGACGCTGCCGGCAAGCCCGTCCGCATCGACGCCGTAGTCATTTCCACTCAGCATGCCGAGAACGTCTCTAACGAACAGCTTCGCTCCGAGATACTGAAGCATGTCATTCAGGTCGTCCTCCCGGCGCACCTTCTCGACGAAGACACCAAGTACCACATTAATCCCACTGGCCGCTTCGTCATCGGCGGCCCAATGGGCGACACCGGCCTCACCGGACGCAAGATCATCGTCGACACCTATGGCGGCATGGGCCGTCACGGCGGCGGTGCCTTCTCGGGCAAGGATCCGACAAAGGTTGACCGCTCCGCTGCCTACATGGCTCGGTACATTGCCAAGAACATCGTGGCTGCGGGCCTGGCCGATCGCTGCGAAGTTCAGTTAGCGTATGCAATCGGTGTCGCCGAGCCGGTCAGCGTCCTGGTGGACACCTTCGGGACCGGCAAGGTCGAGAACAAGCAGCTGACCGACCTCGTCCGGAAGAACTTCCAGTTGACGCCGAAGGGCATCATGGAAAGCCTCGACCTGCGCCGTCCCATCTACAGAAAGACTGCCGCCTACGGCCACTTCGGCCGCGACGACAAGGACTTCACGTGGGAAGCGACAGACAAAGCCGCGACCTTGAAAGAACAGGCCGGCGTCTTCGCAACTGCCTCCAAGTAAGCCCTCTGCCAGCTCGTACTACCCGATAAGCCCGCCTCGAAGGCGGGCTTTGCAATTCCAGATACGCCGCAAAACCTGTTGACTCTGCCGAAATGCCTTAGAGCTTGCGCGGAAGAGATGTGACCAGGGGACTCTCATTCGATTAGCCACATTAGAGCCGGTACTGTGTTCCTCAGCCGTCACGACCACGTATAAAGGCAGCATGCGTAGCGGCTTCTCAAACTTGGCATACGGCATCCACCTCGGTGCGACCGAGCTGCGTAAGGAAGTGGCCGGATTTTCAGTCTCAATTCTGCAGCCGACAGTCCACGCCGAGGACGTTCCGCTGCATACACACGACACTGCTTCGCTGGTCTTCGTCATGCATGGCCGCTACATCACCAGCGCGGATGGCCCGAGACAATCCGAGTCTTCCCCGCTGCTGATTTTTAATCCGGCAGGAACGACCCATGTGGACAGCTTCGCCACACCTCACGGTCGCGTTCTTGCAGTCTCTGTATGTGACGAAGTTATGACTGTCGCAAACAATGGCGGTGACGTTTCGAACACAGCGACCGCGTTCCTCTGCGGCGAGCCGATCGCAGCCGCGCGACGAGTCGTGCACGGAAGCCTAGCGGATAATGGGCATGATCCATCGACGTTAGAAAATTTATGCTGGGAGCTGGTTGCAGCCGCTGCCGGCAATCCGGCCTGGAAGGTTTCGCCTGGAACGTCTTCTCCGTCATGGCTTTCACGAGCGCGGGAACTCTTGAACGATTGCAGCCATGGCGCTCTTCCGATCACCCGCATCGCGAGCGAGCTTGACCTGCATCCGGTTTACTTTGCCCGGCGTTTCCGAACGTACTTCCGCTGCAGTCCAGCCGAATATCGAACGCGCTGCCGGTTACGCCAGGCGATGCACCTGCTCTGCAAAACCGACCACTCCCTGGCGGACATCGCGCTCGCCACAGGCTTCTTCGATCAGAGCCACTTCACCACTGCTTTCCGAGGACACTTCGGTCATTCTCCCGGAATTTACAGGAAGCAGCTGGAAGCAGCCACTTCCCGCCCGCACAAGGTTGCATTCTTCCAATAATCATCCGTGCGCGACGGCGAAGATCGATCAGCGAGAATTTCTGAGATGAGCTTTCGATCCCACGTCAACCGGTTCTTTTGGAGTGCAGCGCGGTTCGTTCTGATCACTTTGGCTGCAGCCTTTCTTACAGTGTCCATGCAGGCTCAAAGTCCGGCTTTTGATTCATCTGCTGCCTCCGTCGAAGGTCTCTGGGGTGCAGAAACACGGCTGGGCATACCCGTGCAGGGTCAGCTGACCATCGATAGTCGCGGCGGCAAGTGGGAGGCATCGATCTCAGGGTATACAGTTCCGGCTACCCTCAACGGGAAGCGCCTGACGTTGAGCCTGCCTGGCAAGCTTGGCGCCTTCCAAGGCCACTATGACGCCCAGACGCAGGGTTTGCGAGGCGAGTGGATCCAATCAGCCGGCATAGTTCTGGACGGACAGTATGCAAGTCTAGTCACCTTTCGCTTGAGCTCGCCGCATGTGTGGCAGGGCAATGTGGTTCCGCTCGAGCAGAGAATTTCTGCCTACCTGTCGATCTCCCGGCGGGACGGCAGGCTCACGGCTGTCGCCAGCAATCCCGAAGGAAACTTTTTTGACCGGCGCGTCTACAGCGTCACGCAGGAAGGAAACAGCATCTCCATCGAGGCGAACGGTAAAAAGTTCAGCGGTGTCTACGATCAGCAGGCCGGCACGCTTTCTCTTCCATTAGTCGATTGGCTGCCAGCGTTCCAGTTCACCCGCAGAAGCGCGACGGATGCGGCCGGCTACTACCCGCGCGTTCCTGCCAACGGAGAACCGTGGACTTACCGTGCGCCCGCAATGCGTGAAGATGGCTGGTCTGTTTCCACACTGAAACGAGAAGGCATGGACGAGGCGGCTCTCGCGAAGCTGCTGAATCGCATCCTCGAGGCTGATCCAAACAGTACCTCGCTCAAAGTGCAGAGCCTGCTTATCGCCCGTCATGGCCGCTTGGTTCTCGAAGACTACTTTTACGGCTTCAGCGCAGACCGCGTGCATGACATGCGCTCGGCAGGAAAAACCTTTGCCCCGGTCCTGGTTGGTCTCGCACAGCAACAAGGCTCAACACTCGGTCCGCGGACTCCGGTCTATCCACTGTTTTCGCAGTACGGCGCCTTTGCGAATCCTGACGAGCGCAAGCAGCACATGACTCTCCAGAACATCATGACCATGACCGCCGGCAACGCCTGCGACGACAACGACGATGAATCGCCCGGCAATGAAGACCGCATGCAGAGCAATCGGACGCAGCCGGACTGGTACAAGTACACTCTCGATCTCCCGATGATCGCGCAGCCAGGCGATCAGCAGGCAGTGTATTGCTCCGGCGATCTGAACCTGGTGGGTGGCGCGGTCGCCGCGGATAGGCACACCTGGCTGCCCGACTTCTTCGAAGAGCATCTTGCCCGCCCGCTTCAATTCAGCCGGTACTACCTGAACCTGATGCCCACCGGCGAGGCGTACATGGGCGGGGGCGCCTACCTTACGCCACGAGACCAGTTGAAGCTGGGGCAGCTCTACCTGGATGGTGGAGTCTGGCATGGCAAACGCCTGGTAAGTAAGGCATGGGTCGCCGATTCCACGTCCTTCCATGCACGCTTCGCGAAAGAGCGCAGCCTCGGGCAGGAACACGAATATGGCTACGGCTGGCACCTTCACACACTTCAAAGCGACGGCAGGGCGTACAAAGTCTTTGCAGCCGAAGGCAACGGCGGGCAGTTCGTGATTGTCATTCCCGCGCTCGACCTGGTGATCGGGATGACTGGTGGCGCGTATGGTGAATTCGCGCAGTGGTATCGATGGGAGCTGGAACTTGTACCGACCTACCTGATTCCCGCAGTCGCCGCTCGCTAGCCTGTCCCGGCCCGGTGCGTAAAAGGATGGGCCTTGTCCGTATACATCCCATATGCTCGACTACGACATGGCGATCGCGTCTGAAGGCAGCGACACTCAGCAAATCGCTCTGAGACTGCGCCGTCGTGATGTCCTCTTCCTCCAGGCGCTGGTCGAGCAGTATCAATATCGCCTGGTACGCTACCTCGTTTATCTCACCGGACACCGAGACGGCGTGGATGACCTGGTACAGGAAACGTGGCTGCGGGTACTCGAACGCGGGGCCTCGTACGACGGCAGTTCCCGCTTTGAACCCTGGCTCTTCACCATCGCCCGCAACCTCGCCATCGACCATCTTCGTAAGCGCCGTACAGTGAGCCTCGACTCCCCTTCAGCCGGAGAAGACGACCGGCAGTTAAGCGAGACTCCGATCTCTCCAGCAGAGTCACCCTTTGTTCTGGCTGCACGATCACAGGACGCCGAGCGTCTTGCCGGTTCCATGCAGTCTCTCGAACCGATCTACCGCGAGGTCCTGCTCCTTCGCTTCCAGGAAGAGCTTTCCATGCAGGAAATTGCGACCATGCTCGACGCCCCTGTCTCAACTGTCTCTTCCCGCATCTACCGCGGCCTCGCCGTTCTGCGCACACACCTGGAAGGAGTGCCTCATGAAGCCTGATCTCCACCAAGCCTTCCGCACCATGATCGACGAAGTGGTCGTCGCCGGATCATCCACGCCGCCGCCTGCCACTCTGCGCCTGCATCTTGAGTCCTGTGAAGCCTGCCGCCGTTATCTCGACAACACTTCACGGGTCATTGCTTCACTGAGCACTTACTCCTTCGCTATCGATTCTTCCCACAATGCCACTGTCTTTGGTGCATTGCAGCGATCGGCGGAGCGTACACAAGCCGCCACGTTCGGAGCAAGACAAGCTCATACCTTCAATCCCGGACAACTGGCCTGGGCCTGCGTTCTAGCGGTCCTCTTCACAGCAGCCGGTTCACTCGTCGATATTGAGTTCGGCAGCATACTCGCGGTTCATCTACCGCTTCACGCCTCACAGCTAAGGGAAAGCATTCGGGCCCTCTGGCTGCTCACCTCGCTGGGCTCGCTCCTGCTCTTTCCGCTTTTGCCGTTCTTGTCGCGACCGCGGGCATCGCGAAATCCAATGTCTTCACCTTAGCGGACCCGGCTTGCAAGCCGTGGAT
>CAZZUX010000114.1:0-12416 GCA_964657395.1 uncultured Ktedonobacteraceae bacterium | reverse complement strand
CCAGAATTCCTTGTCATGCACGCGCTCAAACGCATCAAGCTCGCTCTCATGCCGCAGGCTCAGCCCGATATCATCCAGGCCCTCCATCAGGCAGTACTTGCGGAATGGATCGATGTCGAAGTTTGCAGCATATCCCGCATCGTCGCGCACGCTTTGTTCCTGCAACGAGATGTGCAGTTTGTACGCAGGATCCGCAGCGCCTCGCTCCAGAAGGCCATGAACCGCCGGCTCAGGAAGTCGGATGAGCAGAATGCCATTCTTACCCGCATTCGAAAAGAATATGTCTGCGAACGAAGGAGCAATCACACAACGAAAGCCATAGTCGGAGAGCGCCCAGGCCGCATGTTCACGCGAAGAACCGCAGCCAAAATTCTTGCCCGTCACCAGGATCTCCGCTCCCTTGTACCTGACATCATTCAGAATGAAACCCTCGTCGGGCATGCCGGCATTCGGGCCCTCCTGCTGCCTGCGCCAGTCGAAGAACAGGAACTCGCCATAGCCTGTGCGCTCGATCCGCTTCAGGAACTGTTTCGGAATGATCTGGTCCGTATCGATATTCGATCGATCGAGCGGAACAATCGTCGACGTCAACGTGCGAAATGGAGTCATCTTCCGTTCGCCTCCACCAGGTCGCTAGCACCGCGTGGATTCTCACCGCGCAAATCATTCACGCGCTGCACCGGCCGAAACTTCCACTCACGCACATCCGTAAAGTGTCCTGTCACCGCTGCCGCCGCGGCCATCATGGGACTCACCAGGTGCGTGCGTCCGCCACGCCCCTGTCGACCTTCGAAGTTTCGATTGGAAGTCGACGCGCACCGCTCGCCAGGCTGCAGAATATCCGGGTTCATCCCAAGACACATCGAGCACCCTGGTTCTCTCCACTCAAATCCTGCTTCACGAAAAATACGGTCAAGCCCCTCCTGCTCCGCCTGGGCCTTTACCTGCTGCGATCCCGGCACCACCATCGCCCTTACATGCGTGCTCACGTTGTAGCCGCTCACCACCTTCGCGGCTGCTCGCAGATCTTCAATCCGCGAGTTCGTGCAGGAACCTATAAACACCCTGTCTATATCGATCGATTCGATCTCCGTTCCAGCCTTCAGGTCCATATACTCGAGTGCTCGCTCCAGTGACCGCCGATCCGTCTCATTCTCAACAATCGACGGATCAGGAACAGCCGCTGTTACAGGAGCCACCATCCCAGGACTGGTGCCCCAGGTGACAAATGGCGCCAGTTCGCTTGCCGCAATCACCAGCTCCCGGTCGAAGACAGCTCCTTCATCAGTGACCAGCTCGCGCCACTCAGCAACAGCCTCATCCCACGCAGCACCCTTCGGTGCCTGCGGCCTGCCCTGCAGATAAGCGTACGTTTTCTCGTCCGGAGCAATCATGCCGGCGCGTGCTCCTGCCTCGATGCTCATGTTGCACACGGTCATGCGGCCTTCCATTGACAGGGATCGAATCGCCGAACCTGCATACTCGATCACGCAGCCGGTCGCGCCGTCCGTGCCGATGCGGCCGATAATACCGAGCGCCACATCTTTTGCACCGACCGCAGGCGGCAACTCGCCCTCCACGGAGATGCGAAATGTCTTTGCCTTCGATTGCTGAAGACACTGCGTGGCCATCACATGTTCTACTTCCGATGTGCCGATGCCGAAGGCCAGCGCCCCGAATGCGCCATGCGTGGATGTATGGCTGTCCCCGCAGACAATCGTCATACCCGGCTTGGTAAATCCCTGCTCCGGACCGATCACGTGAACGATGCCTTGTTCCGGCGCATTCACGTCATACAACTCGATACCGAAATCCTTGCAATTCCGTCGCAGTGTCTCGATCTGCTTCGACGCAATCTGGTCTTCGATGATGATCCGGTTGGCCGACGTCGGCACATTGTGGTCGACCGTTGCCACCGCGCGGTCAGGACGGCGGAACTTCCTGCCCGTCAGTCTCAAGCCTTCAAATGCCTGCGGTGAAGTCACTTCGTGAATCAGGTGAAGATCGATATACAGGAGCGCCGGCTCGCCCTCAGGCGCAGCCACTATATGCGCATCCCATACCTTTTCAAAAAGTGTTCTCGGTGCCGCGGTCGATTTCATTCCCATCAGTTTCCTGTCCTAAACGGCATGCATAGCCTGGCCGCGGTCGATGATTGCATTCAGGGCTTCATGCACGAGCGAGCCCATCTGTTGCGTCGAAGTTGCCTTCGGAGAACCCTTGAGCGAGCCCGCCTGCGTCGATGCGCTGCTGCGTAGAAGGTCAGCCGTCCGGTGACCATCATCCAGTACCTTGCGCACTGCAGCTTCGATCGCCTGGGCATCCTGCTCGAGCTTCGCAGAGTGTCGCAGCAGCATCGCTGCCGTCAGGATCGCTCCGAGAGGGTTCGCGATCCCCTTGCCCGCAATATCCGGGGCCGATCCATGCACCGGTTCATACAGGTTGACGCTGCCGCCAATCGTCGCGGATGGCAGCATGCCCAGCGAACCGGTAATCACGGCAGATTCATCAGAAAGTATGTCGCCAAAAAGATTCTCGGTCAGGATTACATCGAAGTTCCGCGGTGTATTCATGATGTGCATCGCAGCCGCATCCACATACTGGTGGTCGAGTGTCACCTCGGGATATTGCGTCGCGAGTTCCGTAACAGTCGCGCGCCACAACTGGGACACCTCCAGCACATTCGCCTTATCGACCGAGGTCAGCTTCTTTCGCCGCTGGGAGGCAAGCTCAAAAGCGACACGCGCCACTCTGACAATCTCATCCCGCGAGTAGCGCATTGTGTTCCACGCTTCACCGGTGCTGCGGTTCCACTCTCGCGGCTGACCGAAATACAGGCCGCCCAGCAACTCCCGGACAAAAAGAATGTCGGCGCCTTCGATCACCTCAGGGCGCAGCGGAGAATTAACTGCAAGGGCAGGGTGCGCAAACGCAGGACGAAGATTGGCGAAGCCACCCAGAGCCTGGCGTATTGCCAGCAGGCCTGCCTCCGGACGCTTGTCCGGGGGCAACGCATTAAACTCGTTTCCGCCGACCGCCCCCAGTAGCACCGCATCACTATCGAGAGCGGCGCCCAGCGTCCTCTCCGGCAACGGTGTACCTTCCGCTTTGATCGCGACGCCGCCAATCAGCCGCTCGGTGAACCTGAATTCGTGACCACCCAGGTCAGCAACAGTCTTCAACACGCGTACGGCTTCGCGAGTCACTTCCGGGCCGATGCCGTCGCCTGCCACAATCAATATGTTCAGCTTCATTCCTGATCCTTAAATGTTCTATGCCTGCTGCAGATGGCGCACAGGCGGTGCCTCGTGCTGGCCGCTTACCAGCGCGATGAGGTCCTGGTCGTAAACAGCCTTCTTGCGGTCCGCCAGTTCAGTAAACTGGCGATAGGTGCGGTCCAGCTCCAGCGCACTCAGAGAAAAGCCGAGTTGTTGCAGCCGGCTGGCCAACGCGTGTCGGCCCGAATGCTTACCCAGAACCATCGTCGTACTAGGCACGCCCACAGAAGCAGGCGTCATAATCTCGTAGGTCAGCGGGTTCGACAGCATGCCGTGCTGGTGAATGCCTGCCTCGTGTGCGAACGCATTGCTGCCGACGATCGCCTTATTCGGCGAAGGCCCGAAACTGATCAATTGCGACAGCAGCTGGCTGGTAGGGAACAGTCGATCCATGTTGAGCGAATGCGTCACGGGGAAGTGATCTCGTCGCACCTGGAGCGCCGCCGCAATCTCTTCCAGAGCCGCATTGCCCGCCCGTTCACCGATTCCGTTGATCGTGCACTCTACCTGCCTCACACCAGCCTCGATCGCCGCCAGGGTATTCGCGACTGCAATACCGAGATCATTGTGGCAATGCGATGACAGCGTAATCTCTCGAACCGCCGGTACTTCTTCACGCAGCCGACTGAACATTCTCCCGTATTCGGCTGGAAGCGCATAGCCAACCGTGTCCGGCAGATTGATGACCGTCGCACCTGCTCCAATCGCTATCGATACCATCTTTGCCAGGAACGCTGGATCTGTTCGGGACGCGTCCTCCGGAGAAAATTCGACATCGTCCACCAGGGAACGCGCTAACCGCACCGACTCTCCCGCTTGTTCCAGCGCCTGCTCCCGTGTCAATTTCAACTTGTATTGCAGGTGCAGATCGGAGCTGCCGAGAAATACATGGATCCGGGGCCGTGCCGCCGCGGCCAGTGCTCTCGCCGAAGCCTCAATATCCTCCCGCCTCGATCTCGCGAGGGATGTCACCACTGGCCGCCTCACTTCGCGCGCAACCGTGGTGATGGCTTCGAAGTCTCCGTTGGAAGCTACGGCAAAACCGGCTTCTATCACGTCTACGCCCAGTTCATCGAGCGCATGCGCCATCTTTACCTTTTCCGCCACGGTCATGCTACAGCCGGGAGACTGCTCGCCGTCCCTGAGCGTTGTGTCGAAAAAGAAAACCTGGTCGTTGTTTCCTGTCTGCATCATCAGCCCCTGGAGTCTCTATTTTCTCACCCTGAAGGCATAAAGCAAATTTATAATTGTTTGAGGTTGCATAACTAAAACTTATCTCGCTTGCGCCGGAGCGTCTCCGTTGGCTCTAGACCTCAACCAGCTCGAAACCTTTGTCGCCGTCGCAGAGCTCAAGAGCTTCTCGCGCGCCGCAGAAAAGCTCCACCGCTCGCAGCCAGCTGTCAGTCAGGTGATTCGCAAGCTCGAGCGCGACGTCGGAGAAGTGCTCTTCGAGCGCGTATCCCGGGATGGCTCACTGACCACCGCGGGCGAACTTCTGCTCACTTATGCCGAGCGACTGCTGGCTCTCCGTCGCGAGGCCTCTGTTGCCATGGATGAACTCCGCTCACTGGATCGAGGCCGCCTGGTCATCGCAGCGAATGAGTACACCTGTCTTTATCTCCTGCCCGTACTCGATCGATTCCGAGAGCAGTTGCCGAAGATCGGCATCACCGTTCAGCGAGCTCTCGCCCGCCGCATTCCTGCAGAACTCAACGCCCGCTCAGCCGAAATTGGCGTTCTTTCGTTCGCGCCCGACCCGGAAGAATTCAGAACAATCACGGTCTACCGCGATAGCATGGCCGTCATCGTCAGGCCCGGACATCCGCTCACGCGCCGGAGGAAAGTCAGTATCCAGGATCTCGGAAGACAAAGTTTCATCGCCCACAATGTGGATTCGCCTCTTCGTCAGCGAGTCATCCAGACCTTCGAGGAAACACGAACGCCGCTCAACATCGCAGTGGAGCTCCCGAGCATGGAAGCCGTCAAACGTTTCGTCGCAGCCAGTACGAGCGTCGCGATCGTTCCTGGTCTCACCGTGGCCCATGAACTCGACACCGGAGAGCTGGTACGGGTCCCGGTTCCGCAGCTTCAGATAGAGAGGGAATTGCGCCTGGTGCTCCGTAGAAGGGCCAGTCTCTCTTATGTTGCGTCCGCCTTCTTGAAGGTCGTGAAGGCACATAGCCGTGAAGCGGGCCTGCCGTACTTGTATCGCCCGGAAGATGCAGCCGCACCCTCCGGGATGGCGATCGAGAAAGCTGCAGCAGCTTCCTGAAACGTCTGGTTTCGCGCCAACTTTGCCCCGAGGTTCGCCGATTGCCTTGGCCCGCAGGTACAATTGCCCAAGGCATTACCAGGGGCAACCCAGAGAGAATTTAAACGAGCCCGCCATTGCGGGTCAGCCAGTTCCCTTGTGGAGCAGGTCAAGAGGTTCAGGAGCGAATGAAGAAAAGCAAGCTGTTGTTTCTGCTGCTGCCGTTCATGGCGGCGGCGAGCTATGCCCAGGAAAGTCGTCAAGACGTAAGCGCCAGCGGGTCCATGATCTACGCTCCATTCACCTTTGGCCAGGGTGTTCGCCTGAACGCAACCGTGGGACTCGGCGGCCTTGCCAGCTATCGCTACATGCTCACACCAAGAAGCGCAGTGGAAGGTAACTATCAATACCTGCAGAATACGAATAAGTACGCGACCAATTTCCTCCCGTCTCTGCGCGTCCATACCCGCTTCCAGGAAGTGTCAGCGGCCTACGTCTACAACTTCACTTACAAGAAGTTCAACCCATTCGTTGAAGCCGGTCCCGGCGCCTTCATTATGTCGCCCATCGACGACATCAAGACCACCGATCTGACAGTCAAGAAGCAGACCAATATCGGACTCATCTATGGAGGCGGCATCGCCTACGAGATCAGCCCCAGCTTTGACATTCGCGTAGAGTATCGCGGTCTCGTCATGAAGACGCCGACTTTCGGCAAGAGCAACGAAAACACCGGACAGTATTACAACGTTACGAATCCGGTCATCGGTGTTGCCTACCACTTCTAACCAGCCAACACTCAAGACAGCAAAAAGCCCTGGACTCAAGTCTAGGGCTTTTTGCTGCTTCTATTCCTGCTGCTCTTAGAAGATGCGATAACTCCCGCCGATGCTCACACCATCCGGTGTCAGTCCATGGGCACGCGGACCTGCTCCCACAAATCCAGGCCACTCCTGGTACTCGTAGTCGGCTCGTAGGCTCCAGCGATGCGAGAGACGATAGTCTGCACCACCTCCGAAAGCAATCACGCCATAACCGCCACTCGCTGCGTTATACGGAAAGGTAAACTCGCCGATGCCGAACAGGACCTTTGCGTAGCCGATGAACTTGTGACCGTGATAAAAGCTGTAGCGCGGACCAATCAGGTAGTTGTCGAAATGAATGTAATTGTCCTGATGGAAGCGCGAGAATCGCACCTCTGCTTCAGCGCCGACTTTGGGAGTCAGATTGTAATCAACGTAACCGCCAACGCCATAAAGATTGTTGAAACCATAGTCCGGTGAGAAGTAGGATCCAAAGCCACCGACATACAGCGACTGGTTTCCGCCTCTACCAGCTGCGACCACCTGCGCTTTACCCAGGGTTGGTAATAAAAGCAGGCTGGCGAGCAATAGGTATTTTCTAATCACTGGTATCTCTCACGAACGTTATTTTCCCGAGTATAGACAGGGTTGGCCCTTAGACCAACCCTGTTAAGTACTATTTCAACATAGACAGACCCCGATAGGGCTGTTGAACACAGCTAGTTACTGCTGCGGTTGCGGCTGTGCACTCGCTGCCTGACTCGGCTGTGCAGGTGCTGGTTCGGATGCGGCAGCGTTGGCTCCGGCTGCCTGATCATACCGCGTCAGCTTGAAGTAGACTGGCGTCACTTCAAACGGCATCTTGTCGCGTGCATTCAGAAGCGGCACTGCCTTTGCATTCAAGCGATACACCTTGTCGTCCCAGGCATCGATGCGCAGCTGGCTGCCCAGCGGCAATGCAGCAATCTGGTCCATCTTGTCCATGTCCAGCTTGCCTGCCTTGGGAAGCAGTGCTGCCATCCACGGCGTGCCATCTGTCTTCAGCAGACCATCGCCAAGTCGCGGAGTGTTGAGCGCCGACAATTCCTTTTCGCGCGTTTGCAGTTGCGAAAGGTAAAGACCCGCGTCCCGCTCCATGTTCTTGTCCATGCCCTTGTAGTTCATGTAGCCCTCGAGCAGGGCAAGCGCCTTCTTGGCAGCTGCTTCGTCATCGCCATCAGTGTGCTGCATGTGAATGCGATCGAAGGTCGACTCATCCGGGAAGAGCAGGCGATCGTTGAACGCATACTTCGTATCGATGTGATGGCCGAGAACAATATGCGCCAGCTGGAAAGCCAGCACGGATGCCAGTGAGCCTTCGTTGGGCAGTGTGTCGATCAAACCCTTGCTGAGAACAATCGTGTTGCCGATCGCAATCGACTCAAGCGGCGTGGTCAACATCACACGGCAATGCACCGGAGCCGCCAGTTCGATATTGTTCGTGGCGATGATGTTGTTGGTGATCTGTTCCAGCACCTTGTCAAAATCGCTTGGAGAGGCCACCAGGCCGGCCTGCGTCAGACGGTCGATAACATTCTCTTCTGCCTGCGACACCCACTCACGTTGCGCCTGCAGAGGGCTTACGTCTTCTGCACTGGCACTCTGGTCGGTCACATCGTCGATCTTGATCGATTCGTTGTCCGACTGGTGCGTCGGAATCTTCAGCGCATAGCCCCAAATCTGTGTCTGCGCCTTGAATGCCACCGGATGCTCGGCATCCTTCTTGGAAGTCTCTTCGACATACACGCCTACTGGCAGCCACACACCCTGCTGCAGGTTCTGCCGCCAGCTGTCAAAGTGGAAGTAGTCATTGTTGGAAGCGTCTTCTTCAGCGCCGCCCGTGTAGGTTCCATTGAAGCGGACAATGTTGCCCGTGTCGTCATCGATCCAGATGCGACCCGTAAATCGGCCGTGACCTGTCTGCGGCTTCGGATGGACATCAAAGACGTCCGTGCGAATCGTTCCGAGGAAAGTACGGCGAACATAGATGAAGTCATAGTGCTGCTGATCAAAGCCGGTCGGATCGATGAACATCATGTCCAGAAATCCATCCGGCACATAGGAAACGCCGAACGCCTTCGAAAGACCAAGCAGCGCTGCCGCAGATCCCTTGAACATGCCATGGCTTTTGCCTTCAGCAGAGTAGGACTTGCCGTAGAACCCCTTGGCAAAGTCGACCCGCTGCAGCATGTATTGATCCGAAACCGGAATGGCGTACAACTTGGCGTCGCCCTTCATGTTCTGGATATACGTCTGCACCAGGGGTGAGTGCTGCTGAATTGACTTGATCGTGATCTTTTCAGCAGCGATAGCTTTTTGTACCAAGGCACTTTGTTCCGGCGTCAGGGCGGTAGGAGGTGCGTACTTATCCTTCGCCTGAGCTGCCGTGACGCTGAGCGCCGTAAGCAGGGTAGTTGTCCAAACGTTCCGCAGGTTCATTTCCAGGCTCCTCTAATACTGATTAACTTCTGAACTGCCGCCCCGCTTCAAAATCGCATTGCCGGTTTCAACAGTTACATATAGCGCTTCCCGCCGATTAAGCCAGCTGGAAGGTAATGTGAATCAACGTCACGTGGTCTACTGCCTGCCCGTTCTTCTGAGCCGGTTTAAAGCGAATGTTCTCTGCTACCCGTCGCGCCTGTTCGTCGAGCCCATGACCCAGGCCATTCACGACGCGCAGCACTTCCACCTGGCCGCTCGCCAGGAACCGTACCTGCAGAGTAACCTCACCCTCCACATGTTGTTGCTGTGCTTCTGAGGTGTATTGTGCCTTGGGTTCCGAGATCACTACGGGGGGTACAAAGGCTGGTTCCGCATTGTTCATCGCAACCTGCACACCCTTGGCATTGCCGCTGCTGCCGAAACCGGCGCTGCCGACCGAGCCATGTCCCGTACCGCCCGGTGTTCCGCCAATGACCCCATTGCTGAATCCGGCAGACGCTACGGCACCATGACTGGTACCACCCGCTACCCCGCCAACGACGCCCGCTCCAAAGCTTGCACCCGATACCACGCCCTTGCGGGCTGCACCGGCACCGGACGACTCACCAGGAGCGCGATTGAATGCACCCGCGGCCGCAATCACGTTCGTTGTCGAGTTCGGATTCGCCTTGGCACCAACCGGATCACCGAAACCGCCGGACTTCAGCTCCGGCTTGTTCATGTTGTTTGCCATCTCGGTCGGCTTGGGGCTGGCAAATAGGCCGGCCTTCGGAGCAGGCGGTGGCGCCACAGCCTTTGGCGGCGCCGGAGGAATCACCGGCATCGGCTTCGGCGTGTCCAGCTTCACCGGCTTTGGCGGCTCTGGCGCTTCAATCTTCGGCGGAGTCACAATCTTTGGCGGATCCAGCTTCGCCTCCAGCTTGACCGGGGGTGCCACAATCTTCACTTTAGGCACTGGCGGCTTGACTGGCTTCGGCAGATCCACCGGCACAATCAAGACGCTCATTTCACGCTTTACCTTGGCCTCATGAATCTTCGCCGCAGCAAACAGCAGCAGAAGCACCATGATTGAAAGGTTGATGGTGGCGCTGACGCCAAATGATTTCCATCTGCCACCCGGTTCTTCCAGGAGCCCGAAGTTTGCTCGATTCAAGATGTCGTTGTTCGGCATAATTAATTCCTAATCTTTCTGCAGGGAAGAGTCTTATTGCTTCATCTGGTTCTTCCGCTCGTCATCGGCGGCGCAGTGTTTGTGGTAAGTCTCGAGCTTCTTCCGGAGCTGATGACTCTGATGTCGCCCCGTGCTCTCATCCGAGCGATCTCACTTCCGGTTCCGGGTGTCATGCAGTTTGTGCCCCGAATGCCGTTCATCCGCGGGTACGAAAGTACCGGGGATTTGTCAAAAGATAGCTTAGAACTTAGGCAATGACAGTACCTCGAAAGTGGTGGCTGTCCATACTGATGTGTACCTCGCGAGAGGCGATGCACAACGGCTCTACGAGAGCGCGCTGCAGGGCGCCAGACGCACGACAGGACCCGATTACGTGATCTCTCATGCACGGCTGAACCACTCAACTCCCTGCATCTACTCGTTTCTGCCAGTTTGGATGCGCAAAAGAACGGTAGGCTGTTTCTATCCGGAAATTCGTCCCTGCCTCACATACGGGACCCAGGAGGTACCTTGAAACTGCTAGTCACCGGTGGCGCCGGCTACATCGGCGGAACAGTTGCCCAACTTCTGATAGACCGTGGCCACTCTGTCTTTATTCTAGATGACCTTCGTCATGCTCAGCGCTCCCTTGTGCCCGCCGCAGCCACTTTTGTCCAGGGAGAACTCGCCGACAGCATACGACTGAATAACCTGCTGAAACAAGAATCCTTCGACGGCATCCTGCACTTCGCGGCCCTCATCGAGGCAGGTGAGAGCATGCAGAAGCCCGAAATCTACTTCCGCAATAACACCGCATCCACCCTGACACTGCTCGAGGCAGTACTCGCCAGCAACACCCGGCGCTTCGTATTCTCTTCTACTGCAGCAGTTTACGGGGAGCCGGAGCAGACACCCATCTCGGAAAATGCTCCGCTGAAACCAACCAACGCCTACGGAGAATCCAAGCTCCTGGTCGAGCAGATGTTGACCTGGTTCAACCGCATCCATCACTTCCCGTACGCGAGCCTGCGCTACTTCAACGTCGCGGGAGCGATCCCAGGCCGGGGTGAGGCTCACGAACCGGAGTCACATTTAATTCCATTAATTCTTGACGTCGCCCTCGGCCGGCGCGAAAAAATCCGGATCTATGGCACCGACTACGACACTCCGGACGGCACCTGCATCCGTGACTACATTCATGTCGCCGACCTTGCAGAGGCGCACATGCTGGCCCTGGATGCACTCGCCCCCGCATCGTCACGCAACCGCCTCATTTACAACCTCGGTAACGGAAAAGGCTTCTCCGTGCGTGAAGTGGTGGACTCCGTCCAGCGCGTCACCGGCAAACTCATCCCGGTGGAGGAGATGCCCCGGCGCGCCGGCGATCCAGCCATCTTGATCGCCAGTGCCGCAGCCATCGAAAAGGATCTTGGCTGGAAGCCCAGGCACAGCGACCTCGACAGCATCATCTCCAGCGCCTGGGAGTGGCACCAGCAGCGATACGCATAGCCGGCGCGCGAACCAGGCAAGCAAATCGCCTGCCTGGTTTGTTCCTTAAAGCTCCGGCACAACCGCTCCTATCGCGCAGCCGCTGCTGGTGCTGACGCAGCAGGCGTTGCCGTGAACAACTTAGAAGCATTCAGCGCCGTGTTGTAAACGCCCCACAGCAACGGGATCGACACCACCGACCAGGCGAGTGCTACCAGGACTGGCGAAGTTGTTTTTCGTTCATTTTCCATTTCTGCTCCTGTTGTAGCTTTCAGCCGCCGTCACAATCACCTTCAGCTGCACACTTAGTGCGCTCCAACATCAACCGGACGACCAGGACTCTCCTTCACCCAGTACTTTTCAGACACCGGCGTCACCAGCACGTTCGAGATAAGCCCTGCAATCAGCAGTCCGGTCATGATGTGCAGGATCGTCGGGTACGCATACACCTTCGGCTGGCCAAGCTTCACGTAATGATCGAGGATCCCGTTCACAATCAGCGGACCCACAATGCCGGCCACTGACCACGCAGTCAGCAGTCGTCCGTAGATGGCGCTCACATCCATCGGCCCGTACAGATCTCGCATATACGCCGGGATCGTCGAAAACCCGCCCCCATAAATGCTGATCAAAATGCCCGCCCCCACCACAAACAACGGAATACTGTTGAAGTGCGCGCTGCCAGTCAGTGGCAGGAACCAGTAAAACACCGGTCCAATCAGAAAGAAGATCAGGAACGTGGTCTTGCGGCCGATATAGTCCGACAGCGATGCCCAGAAGAAACGTCCGCCGATGTTGAACAGCGACAGCAGACCGGCAAAGCCGGCGGCGATCGCCGCGATCGCGGTTTTCTGATCGGCCGAGAGCTGGCTGAAGGTCAGGTCGGGCATCCCGATAAGCTTTCCCGCGAAGATTTCCTGCAGCATCGGCGACGCCATGCCGATCACGCCGATGCCGGCCGATAC
>CAZZUX010000113.1:4446-12461 GCA_964657395.1 uncultured Ktedonobacteraceae bacterium | reverse complement strand
TTTTGCTGCGGAGATTATGCGACCCACGCCCAAATTCCTGTTGTCCGCCATGGCGGCGAGCCAGTTCCCTGCTAGTGAAGCGCCGGAGGTGGCATTTCTCGGCAGGTCGAACGTGGGAAAGTCAAGTCTTCTAAATGCATTGGTGGGTTCAAAGCAGGCACACGTTTCCGCGACACCTGGCCGTACGCAATCCATTAACTTCTTCGCACTGCATGAAGGAGCTCCGGGCCGCGAACCGACCTTGATGTTGGCCGACCTGCCGGGTTACGGCTATGCAAAGATCTCGAAGTCCATCTCTTCCGAATGGCCGAAGTTTATTGAGCCTTACCTGGCCGAGCGAGAGCAGCTGGCATTGTGCGTCTGCCTGGTAGATGCAAAGATCCCTCCACAGGAAAGCGATGCCCAGCTGATTGGCTATCTTAAAAGCATCCAGCGTTCGCTGCTCGTGGTGGGAACAAAGGCTGACAAGCTTTCCGGCAACGAGCGTACGCGGTCTGCAGCAGCATTGAAGGAGGGACTCGGCGTTGACCGCCTCCTGATGTGCTCTGCCAAGAGCGGCATGGGGGTCAAAGAATTGTGGGTTGAGCTGCGTGCGCTGCAGATATGATGCCGTGCGCATTTACCAGCTGGAGTACGGCTGCCCGTCACTGCCTGTCTCGGTCGATCCGCTGTGTACATCCGTTATGCCCGGATCCGACTCGTTCAGATCGGTGTAGGCGGTGTCTGTATTCGGCACCCAGGTCTCTTTACTGTGCGTGGTCGGGTCAGACGGAATTTCGCGTAGGTAGCCTGACTGCACCAGGTCATCCAGTGCCTGGGGAGCCTTGCCTTTATCCAGCGTGTACGAATCGATCGCGCCACGAATGACGTGCAGATCTTCCTTGAGCACGGCTTCGCGAGTGGCCTTGATCGATCCCAGGTAGCTAGGGATTGCGATGGCTGCAAGTACGGCGATTATGAGCATCACCACCATCAACTCCACCAGTGTGAAACCCTGGGCGGAGGAGTATCGGCGAAGCTTTCCGGATTGTGGTTTCTTCTGGCTCATCGTTGCTCATTCGCCTTACTTGATCTTCCACTACCAGTCGGCATACTTGGTTCCATTCAGTGCCGTGCCCTGCGATTTGGAGTAAACATCGAACACGCTCTGACCGCCGAAGGACTGGCTGGTGGGCTCATCCTGCATGGAACGCATGCCCCAGTCCTGGTGCCCGGTCATCGGGTCCGTTGGAATGCGTCGTAAAAACTTAAGCTTCTTGCCCTGTACATCTACACCATTCACGAGCGTGTCCAGGTCCGGCGGATAGTTCATGCTGTCGACCTTGGTCTGGAAAGCCCCTTTGTCGGCAGCGTCCTTGTACTTGTCGATGGCATCGCGCATCTGCCACAGGTCCATGCGGAGCTCCCGCTCCTTGGTGCGCTTCACCTGGAAGCGGGCGATCGGCACTGCCGCCGATGCAAGGATGGCAAGAATAGCGACTGTCACGATCAACTCGACAAGCGTGAGGCCCGCCTGCGCATGGAGGGCGGTGGTGCCGGAGGAACGACGAGTCAAGGGGTTGGGGCCCGGTTGCTGCAGATGCGTCATGGTGCACCTACTGCGTCACGTGCATGATGGCGCCGGAGGTCACGACCGGCAGCGCTTCCTGCTTGCTGTTGCGCGCTGTGGCCTGGGTCACGTTAATAATGCTGTCTCCAGCAGCTTTGGCCATGAAGGTGAGCGTGCACAGCTGACCATTGCCGCTGATGCCCGAAACGCCAGGTGGCCGCGAGAGCGATAAAGCTACGGCTCCATTGTCGTCTCGGTGAACAAGGGCGGTCGTCTGGCCATCCTTGCCGAGGAAGTTGCCGGTATCCGCATTGATGAGCGTTAGCTTGGAAGCGTCGTATTGCAGCTTCATCGGAACCGAGAAGACATCGGTGCCCCCGGACAGGTTCACTGCTACCTGGAAGGTGTTGCCAACGCGCGGCATGGTTGTCGGTGTAATGACCTGGAGGTTGATCGGCGGTGCGTTGCTGTTCGTTGCGTTGGTAACTGCATCCTGCTGCAGTGCCGCCGCTGCCTGCGGGGTATTGGCGTTCGGGGCAGGAGCGCCACCGGCCTGCGGGATGTTGGCGCCGTTCGGTACTGGAGTTGTGGACGGGATCGACTTGTCCTGCATGGAGGCCGGCAGAGCGGACGCAGGAATGCGAACCGGAATGGTTGCAATACGCCGCACTTCGACATTCTGGCCGGTGCCTGTGTCGATCTGCTGCAGATTGTCCGGGCTGAGCGTGGTGCCGCGTACTACGTGCGGCGTGAGCATGAAGACTATCTCGTCTTTCGAAACGATTCGATCCGTGGAACTGAATAGGTACTTGAGGATGGGGATCTCGCCCAGGCCGGGTGTACCGGTGATCGTGTTCGTGGTTTGCTGCGTCAGGATGCCGCTGAGAATGCTGACTTCGCCTTCCTTCAGACGAATAATCTGATCGATGGTGCGCTGGCTGATGATCGGCTCGGTGACACCACTGATGGTGGAAGAACCATTGGTCTGCGACACGATGATCTTCAATTTCAGCGTCACGTCGTGGTCATAATGGACCGTGGGTGTGACTTCAATTTCAACACCGACGTCGAGATACTGGAACTGCGTGTTAACCAGCGAGCTGACCACGGCAGTCGCTGCACCTGTCTGATACGAACCCGTCGCAACAGGAATCTTTTCACCAACTTTAAGATCAGCCTTCTGGCCGTCGGTGGCGCGGAGACGGGGATTCTGCAGCACCTTCGTGTCTGTATCATTCAGCAGCAGGTTGGCAGTGGCCTGTCCGACCGTAACCCCAAAGTTGCTGGCGCTGAGGCTTCCTAGCTGATTAAGACTCAAACCATTTGAGGTCGTGGTCGTCGTACCTGTCGTGGAAGTACCAGTACTTCCATTGGTCGTGCTGCCGGTCGTACCGGTCGTGGTGTTGCTGTTCGCCTGTAAGGTCAATCCGAAGGATTGCGGAAGAGAAACGCCGATGTTGCGTTCCTTCTGACGATTGACTTCAAGCACAGCCACATCGACCACCACTTCCGGACGAGCCTTGTCGAGGTCGTCGATCACGCGCTGGGCTAACAGCAGCTCGTCGGGTGTTGCGCGCATGACGATTGCATTCTGACTGGGCACCGCATAGAGCTTCGCGCCGGTGAGAAGGTTGCGAAGTGCTGTCTGAATGTCGTTGAGGTCGTTCTGCATCGCGGCATTCGCGAGATAAAAGGTCTGGACTGCCTGCTCGTCCAGCTCGGTTCGCTTGGCACGGGTATTCGCAGCGACGAAGATGGTGTTCGGCGTAATGGGACGCCAGAATGTGTTGGAATCGAGACCGATGATGCGCAGTGCATCCAGCAGCGACACATTCTGCAGATCAACCGTCACGCGTTTGGAATTGTATTCAGGATCGAAGAGGACGTTGATCCCCGCAGCCTTGCCGACAGTCTGATAAACGACTTTCGCGTCTTCGACCATGTGCAGCGTCAACGGCTCGTTGGACGCAGGCTTTAACTGCACTGGCGCGGACATGCTGTTACCGTCCTCACCATGTGTGCCGTTACCACTGAGCGAGCTCTCGCCGGGTGGTGGCGGAGTATCCATCTTCTCGCGGACCGCACGGATATCCTGCTGGGCGAGTTCGTAAGAGGGATCGATTTCGAGAGCCCGCATGAACTCGGTGAGAGCCCCGGTCATGTCCCCCTGGTCGCGCAGTTTCTCACCGCGCTTGACGCATACTGCTGCTGCCTGCAAACGCAGTCGCTCGTAGGAGGTCTTGTAGGTCAGATTTTTGGGATCGCGGGTGTATGCCTGGTAATAGTCTTCGTAGGCCGCGATGTAGTCATCTTTAGCTTCGGCATCGACGCCGGCTTTGTAGAGGGTAGCGGCCCCTTTGCCTTTCGCGGCAAGCACCATGTCTGGGGAGATGGCCATGGCAGCCAGGGAAAGAGCTGCGGGATAAATCCATTTCGAAGTACGGCTCTTCATGAAACTCCAGGCCGGCAGCGATTGCACCGGCAAAGCAAGTTACGCCTCAGAAGTATATGCGCGTGCAGCAATCCTATTATTCTCTCGCAGCCAGCGGGCGGCTGCAGGCACAGCCTTCTTGCGTCCCGGTTGCCGATGTTGCCGCTGGCAGATTATAGCATCGCGTTCCGGTGTCGGGCGGAGCAGCGCCCATGGCTGCGTGCTACGATTTAAGTTCGCGTCATGCCCCGCCAGTCAAGCCATTCTACAGAGTCCGCCCCTCAGAAAAACAAGCCTCGCGATCCGGTCGCGGCAGGGATGCGTGACGCTGCCCAGAACCGCCAGGCCGGGCACAACTACTTCCTGATGGAGAAGTTCGAGGCCGGGGTCGCCCTGCATGGCACAGAAGTGAAAAGCATCCGGGAAGGCAAGGCCAATCTGCGGGATGCTTACGGGATTGTAAAGAACGGGGAAGCCTTCCTGCTGAATGCCCATATCGGCCCATACTCCCACGGCAATATAGAGAATCACGAATCATTGCGAACCCGGAAGCTGCTGCTTCACAAGTCCGAAGTCGAAAAGCTGCTCGCCGCTACCCAGCAGAAGGGTTTGACTTTGATTCCGACGCGGCTCTACTTCCGTAATGGCCGGGTCAAGTGCGAGCTTGCCGTCGCCAAAGGCAAACAGGACTGGGATAAGCGCGCCACCGAGCGCAGCCGGGAAGCTGACCGCGAAGCCAAGGCTGCGATTGCGCGCTCTCAACGGGCTGCTGTCGATCGTTGAGGACCCGGGCGTCCGCCTGCCCACAAGTTCAAAAGGAGTCTACTGACCTACATGGAAACTACTTCGCTCGAACAGGCCGCTGCGGCGGTCGAGACAGAACTGCTTGTTGTCTTCGCACTTAATAAGGCAGACAAGAAGGACACGAATGCCAGACCGATCATTCATCTGCTGCATGCCGGCGAGGCGCCCACGGAAGCCGCGGGCGCTGCTTTGAGCGGCGATGAGTTTGCCGCTGGCAGCTGCGAAACGTTGTTGCTGCACCATCCGGCCGGACTGAAGGCGGATCGCCTGCTGGTTGTGGGTGTCGGTAAAGCAACCCTCCAGGAGTTGCGTAAAGCTGCGGGCACTGCCGTCAGATTTGCCAAGCCGCGCAAGATCCGGAAGATTGCGCTGCTGGTGCCGGATGTTTCCGTGGAAAGCCTCTCGCCCATGCAGATCGCCCGTGCGATTACGGAGGGCGCTGTGATCGGCAACTACGATTCGGACACATACAAGTCCGACCGCGTCGATCGCAGTCTCGACAGTGCGCAGATTGTTGCAGACGGCGGCGACACGAAGGCGATCCAGTCAGGTGTGACAGAAGGCATTGTCGTTGCAGAGGCACAGAACTTCGCGCGCACCCTGGTGAACGAACCCGGCAACTATCTGACGCCTACCGTCCTCGGACGTCGAGCTGCGGAGATGTCGAAACGAGCAGGTTTGAAGTGCGAAGTCTTCGGCGCGGACAAGCTGCACGAGTTGAAGATGGGGGCGTTCTGGAGCGTCTCCCAGGGATCAGCCGAAGCGCCGGCACTGATCGTCATGACCTATGAGCCGGAAGGCGGCGCGAAGACTGGTGAGCCGGTTCTGGGGCTGGTTGGCAAGGGGATTACGTTCGACACCGGCGGCATTTCGCTCAAGCCGGGCGACGGCATGGAGAAAATGAAATACGACATGGCGGGAGGCGCAGCCATGATCGGCGCAATGCAGGCGATCGCGGCACTGAAGCCGAAAGTCAAGGTAATCGGCATCGTGTGCGCGGCAGAGAACATGCCGTCCGGTACAGCACAGAAGCCGGGTGATATCCAGACCGCCATGTCAGGCAAGACGATCGAGATTATCAACACGGACGCCGAAGGGCGGCTGGTGCTTGCCGATGGACTCAGCTACGCGAAGCAGCTCGGCGCGACTCACTTGATCGATGCTGCGACACTTACCGGTGCGGTCGTGGTGGCGTTGGGTGTGCAGAATGCAGGCGTCTTTTCGAATGACGACGAAGCGTATGCAAAGTTCTCGAAGGCTCTGGATATTTCGGGAGAGCGCTTCTGGCGGCTGCCCGTCGAAGATGAATATCGCGATCAGATCAAGTCAAATATCGCGGACATCATGAACACCGGCGGAACACGGTATGGCGGCGCCATCTCTGCCGCGATGTTCCTGAAGGAGTTTGCCGAGGATACACCCTGGATCCATCTGGATATTGCAGGCATGGCCTGGATCGACGATGGCAAGCCCTGGCTCGCGAAGGGACCTACCGGAGTGGCTGTGCGAAGTATTCTGGAGTGGGTACGGTCGTATTGAACACGCTATGTCGAGCAACGAAAAAGCGGGCTCATGGGATGCCCGCTTTTTGTTAGCCTCTCCTGGTGAGATCAGGAGGCTGCTTTCAGTTGCTGCCCTGAGAGTGATCCCAATTCGATGATTTTCTCGCTGAAAGCAGGAATGTCTTCCGGCTTGCGGCTGGTGATAAAGTTGCCGTCAACTACCACTTCCTTGTCGATCCAGTTGGCTCCCGCATTCTTCAGATCTGTCTTTACTGAGGGCCACGACGTCATGGTCTTCCCTTTTACTACCCCGGCTTCAATCAAAGTCCAAGGGCCGTGGCAGATGGCTGCTAAGAGTTTGCCGGATTGCGCGAACTCCTTGACGAAGGCAACTGCTTTCTCATCCACGCGCAGCTTATCAGGATTGATCTGCCCTCCTGGCAGCACCAGGATGTCGTAGTCTGAGGCGTTTGCTGAGTCGAGAGTCTTATCGACCTTCACGCTCTTGCCCCAGTCCGTCTTGTCCCAACCTTTGATCTCGCCTGCTTTGATCGAGATTACTTCTGTTTTGGCGCCGGCGTTTTCGAGGTTTTTTCGGGGTTCCGTCAACTCCACCTGTTCGAATCCGTCCGTTGCCAGAATCGCTACTTTCTTTCCTTGCAGGTTTGTACTCATAACCAACTTCCTTTCACCTACCTTCACTAGGACGGCCCGGAAGTACCTGGCGTTGCCAAGGTGAGCCCGGCCGCCGGAAATGCCTGTGATCATGAAAGTTTTGTGAATGTAGGGCAAGTGCTGCTGAGTCTTCAAAGCTTTCTGACAGAATCCATGTGGAGGATTCCATTGGACATCAAGAGTAAAGTACAGAACATCGCCGTAGCAGCCTGTGTGCTGGTCGCCCTGGGTGGCTGCAAATCAGGCTCAGGCGGCTCGAGTTCGGTTGCGCTGGTGGGTGCGGGCAGCACGTTCGTTTATCCCGTCATGACGCGTTGGACCGCTGACTTCCAGGCGAAGAACAGCAACGTGCAGATCAATTACCAATCCATCGGCAGTGGCGGCGGCATCCAGCAGGTGAAGGCTGGAACCGTCGATTTCGGCGCATCCGATGCACCACTCAGCGATGACAAAATGGTCGGTATGGCGCCCGTGATCCAGATACCGGAAAGCGCCGGCCCGGTTGCCATTATCTATAACCTGCCTACACTGAAGGCGCCCATCAAGATATCTCCCGCAGTGCTGGCAGGTATCTTCATGGGCACGATCAAGACATGGCAGGATCCAAAGATCAAAGCGGATAACCCCGGCGTCGATCTGCCCAAGGATAATGTTCTGGTCGTCCATCGCGCAGATGGCAGCGGTACGAGCAATATCCTCACCACCTATCTGTCTGCTGTCAACGATGAATGGAAGTCGAAAGTCGGTAAAGGTTCCCAGGTAAGCTGGCCGACTGGAAATGGTGGGAAGGGTTCCGAGGGCGTCACCGGCCAGGTGCGGCAATCTCCAGGGGCGGTCGGTTATGTCGATTTGACATACGCGCTGCAGAATAATCTACCGGTAGCTTCGATCAAGAACCAGGCCGGCGAGTACGTTGCACCGACTGCGGCTGCCACTTCAGCGGCAATTGCAAGTTTTGCCTCTGAACTCGCGAAGGATGTGCGGACACCTATTGTGAACCCGGCTGCGACTGCCAAGGATGCTTATCCAATTTCCGGTCTGACCTTCCTGATTA
>CAZZUX010000113.1:0-4346 GCA_964657395.1 uncultured Ktedonobacteraceae bacterium | reverse complement strand
CCGGCTGCGACTGCCAAGGATGCTTATCCAATTTCCGGTCTGACCTTCCTGATTATTCCGAAAGATGGCGCAGACAAAGCAAAGCGGACTGCGCTGAAAGCATTTGCGACGTACATAGTCGGTGACGGCCAGGATGCTGCTGGTTCGCTGAACTATGCGCCGCTGCCGGCTGCGATTAAGCAGCAGGACCTGGAAGCTTTGAAGCAGCTCACGGCAGGCGGCCAACCACTTTCCTAGCCTGATCTAAACTAAAAAAAGGGCGCCTGCAACGGCGCCCTTTTTTTTGTGATCTAAGTGCGACTGTTTGAAGCAGGGCCATAATCAAATTCCATGGCTGCATTTTCCAGTTGACAGCGATTGTGCGAGACAGAAATAGTTCCGGTCAAGTTGCCGGGGCAGTCCCGCAGGATTGGTGAGGATGTCATCCTAAAATGATATCGATATCATGGGACTGCAAATGGAACGATTCTGGGAATAAGGGCTTACCTATGTTGATGAAGCGATCATGCAAATACTTCAGCGCACTTGCAGTGCTGCTGATCCTGGCGCTTAGCAGTATGCTGACTGCGCAAACCGAAAGCGTAAAGGATGAGGTCGACGCGCACGGACACCACTTCGCAAACCGCAACGGCCGGCTCATCTTCCACCGCGGTAAGCCCTTCCGCATGGCCGGCTCTAACAATTACTACCCGATGTACGTATCGCAATTCATGGTCGACAACCTGCTGACGACTGCAGCGTCCCAGAACTTCAACACCTTTCGGCTGTGGGGATTCCTCGATATCGGCAACCAGGACGGGACGAATTCCGTGGACGGGCCGCACAATGGTGTCTACTTCCACTACTGGAACGGGGCATCTCCTGCCTTCAACGATGGCGCAACAGGTCTCGAACATCTGGACTACGTACTCTACAAAGCCGCGCAACTCAATCTCAAGGTCATCATTCCTTTCGTGAATAACTATGACCAGTTCGGAGGAATGGACCAGTATGTGCGCTGGGTTGGAGGACAGTACCATGACCAGTTCTACACAGATCCCACAATTCGGCAATGGTACAAGGAATGGATCGATCACCTGCTCAACCACACCAACATCTACACCGGTACGAAATACAAGGATGATGCGACCATTGCCATATGGGAGTTAGCCAACGAGGAACGTTGCGCGGGCTACGGCGTGTATCCGCAATCAAGCAGCTGCACAACCAAGATAATTACCGACTGGGCCGACGACATAAGTACCTATATCAAGAGCATTGATCACAAACACCTGGTGTCACCGGGCGATGAGGGCTTTTACTGCACCGATCCAGGCTCAAGCGACTTCACCATCAACTGCAGCCAGGGTGTTGACAGTATCGCCTTAGCAAAGCTGCCAAATATGGATGTAATTTCCTACCATGTCTACCCGGATGCCTACGGCAAGACACCGGAATGGGGCACACAGTGGATACAGCGCCACATAGACGATTCGCATCGGTTGGGAGATCGTGCGGTAGCCGGGGAATGGGGTCTGCTTGAAAAGAATACACGCAACCCTGTTTATCACCAGTGGGAAGATACTGTGCTGAAGGATGATGGAGCCGGTGCGCTCTACTGGATTCTTTCCGGCCTGCAGGACAACGGAACTCTCTATCCGGACTACGACGGTTACACAGTGTACTGTCCAACTCCCGTCTGCACAGCATTCACCAACTTCGCGCGGCAGATACAGCATCTGCCGGTGAATGATGCGCCGGTGGCCGATAATGATCTTGCGACTACAGCCAATAACACCGCTGCGACAGTAAATGTCACGACGAACGACATTACGTACCAGGGTGTTCCGCTGAACCTAAAAACCATCGACCTGGATCCAACTACACCTGGCCTGCAGAAAGCACTCACTACCGGCTTCGGGAGTTACGCAGTCGACTCCGGGGGAAGCGTCACATTCAAGCCACTTTCCCAGTGCGTCTCAGGAAGTATCAGTACGCCCTACACCATCGAGGATGACCTTGGACGAAAGTCACAGCCGGCCAACATCGTCTTCAACGTAGGTGGAATTGCAGGAGAGCTGTTTAATTTTGAAGATGGTGTGGATACGTGGATGGAAGCCAGCTACTCTCCAGGCGCAGGTACAGTTGCGCAGGGTACGGTTGGCGCTACCAGCTGCGCACACAGTTTGCAGATCAACTCGACAGGTGGAGGCTTTTTCGGCCCGGCCTACAATACCGCTCCCCTGCCGCTGGCTACCAATGGCATCCACGCTCTTCTCTTCGATGTCACAACGGCTGCTGCGGGAACATCGCAATCGGTGGCAGTGCAGTTCGGCAGTGACTATCATTACTGTTCCACTCCATATACTTACCAGAATGCCGATACGACTGCGACTGTGACGGTAGATCTGGCCAGTCTTGCAACAGCTGCGAACTGCGGTGGTACAGTGCCTGCCGATACGACTGTCATCCAAGGCTTCTTCGTCTACTTCAGTGGCGGAGGTACTTATTATCTCGACAATGTCCGGACTAATTAATGGCTGATTTGCGAGGAGAGTTGTAATTCGACTCTCCTCGTTCCATTGAAGCAAATTAAATCAGGGCCACTCGCGGCGCTTCAGGATTATTCAGAACGGATTTCGGCTTTCGTCCTGCTTCCACCTCTGCAATTACTTCACCCAGGTAGCTCACGGTTCCACGAAGCATCAGGTCAGTGAAACCCGCTATATGGGGTGTTATCAGAATTTGGGGATAAGCCATTAACGGATTGCCTGCCTCCGGAGGCTCAACCTGTAATACGTCCAATCCTGCTGCAGCCACCTGGCCACTTTGCACGGCAACCAGCAGCGCGGCTTCATCGATGAGTGTCCCACGGGCAATATTTATCAGGATCACACCGCGCTTCATCGCCGCGAACGCAGCAGCGTCGATCAGGTTCTCGTTCTCCTTGCTGGCGCGTACACAGATGACAACAAAGTCGGCACCGGCCAGCGCCTGTGATAACTGCCCGGCCGGATACGCTGTAACATCTTTCGGAGCGTGCTCTGGATGCTCGTCCGTTGCGACGATCTTCATGTCGAAGGGACGGAGGCGATCGATGAGCTGCTCGCCGATTGCGCCCAGCCCTACGACACATACGGTCTTGCCGCTGAGCGCAGGCTGGATGTGCGAAATCGTGCCGCTGCCTTGTCGGGCTGGCTGAAGGAATTGGTTGAGGTGTCGCGCTGCTCCGAGCATCAGCAGCACTGCGAACTCGGCGACCGAAGTCGCATTTCCAGTCACGTCGGAAGGTGCAAACGACACCCAGATTCCCTGCTCGGTGGCAGCATCCTGGTCGACTGCCTCGTAGCCGGTACTGGCTGTCTGGATGAAGGCGAGCTTTGACTGGCCTTGCAGCTCGTCCGGTCCGACTTTGCCGAGTGTGATGAGGAACTCGAAGTCATTCGCCGGCGCCGGTTCACCGATGATCCACGAGGCGATTTCGTGCTGGTTGTTCCTGGACTTCAGTTCGCGGAGCAACTCCGCGGTAAAGTCGTTGTCCTTGTGGAGAAATGCAATTTTCATACGGATGCGCCCTCCTGCCTTAAGATGCAGCCAGCAGGCATAGGCACAGGTTCAACTTGCCACCCGTTGAAAGCTACATGGCTTCGGGAGACTGGATGCCCATCATCTCCAACAGACCTACCAACTCGCGTTCTGCAACTGCAGCCGTTGCTAATAACAGCTGCCTGCGCGCCGCACCCTGCTCACTGGCTATGTGGTGACGATGGTAGAAGTTGTTAAATTGCTGCGCGAGTTGAAAAGCATGCTTGGCAATAAATGCGGGCTCGGCAGTCGCGATGGCCTGCTGCACCAGCAGGCTGGTCTTGCCGGCTGCCACCCATAGTTCCCAGACGCCACTTCCCTCTTCTTCGCCCAGGATGCCGGCGGCCGCTTCTGCATCCAAGCCTGCGAGTACATGCTGCGGCGCAACCTGAGCTTTGCGGAAGATGCTGCGGGCGCGCACGATGGCGTATTGAACGTAGGGGCCGGTCTCACCTTCGAAGCTGAGGGCTTCGCGAAAATCGAAGGCGATGACCGAGTTGCGCGTGAACTTCAACATGAAATAGCGCAGCGCGCCGATGGCAATCGAATTGGCAATCGAGCGACGATCGGCCTCTTCTCGCTGTGGATGGCGAATGTCCACTTCTGTCTGGGCCGCAGTGATGAGCTTGTCAATCAGGTCATCTGCCTTCACGCCGAAGCCTTTACGTCCCGAGACCTCGATGTAGGGTCGCTTCTGATCTTCTTCTGAAACGTCGTAGCCCAGGTCCATGGCGCAGCGCGGCGTGAGCGCCACCATCTCGTAGGAGAAATGCGTATAGCGT
>CAZZUX010000112.1:9679-12665 GCA_964657395.1 uncultured Ktedonobacteraceae bacterium | reverse complement strand
ATGTCGCCTTCGACAAAGCCTCGAGTGATCAGCTCGGGAGCTTTTTCGACACGGCCAGTGAGCTTGTTGATGGTGACGATGGCCATGACGAGGCCGCCTTCGCCGAGATGTTTGCGATCGCGAATGACGACGTCTTCAACAACGTCCGCAGTGCCGCCGGCATCGATGCAGACACGGCCGGCCGTGACTTTGCCATTCTTCTTGGCGCTATTGCGATCAAGTTCGAGAATGTCGCCGTCTTCGAGCATGATGGCTGCTTCCGAGGCGCCGACTTCCTGAGCAAGCCGGGCATGACGCTGCAGATGACGGTAGTCGCCGTGTACTGGGATGAAGAACTTTGGGCGGATGAGGTTGATCATCAGGCGCAGCTCTTCCTGGCTGCCATGCCCACTGACGTGGATCAGGCCTGCGGTGCCATCGTCGTAGATGACATTCGCTTCGCGCCGGCAGAGATGGTCAATGACGCGATAGATGCTTTTCTCGTTGCCGGGAATGACACGCGAGCTGAGCACGACGGTGTCACCTTTGTCGATCTTGGCGTGCTTGTGATTGTCGACAGCGGCGCGGGAGAGGGCGGACATGGGCTCACCCTGGGTTCCGCTGATGAGGACGCAGACCTTTTCCGGAGCGAAGTCGCGGATCTGCCCGGGGTGGATGAGCAGGCCTTGTCCGATTTTCAGGTAGCCGAGGTCTTGTGCGATCTCTGAGGACTCGAGCATGGAACGGCCGACGATCGAGACTTTTCGGCCGTGTTCGGCGGCGAGTTCGAGGGCCATGCGGATGCGATAGATGGAGGATGAGAAACAGCTGAAGAAGAGCCGGCGCTTGGTGCGGGAGAATAATTCGTCAAGCCGCGGGCGGACAGCCCATTCGCTGGGTGTGTAGCCGGGACGGTCGACGTTGGTCGAATCCTGCAGGAGGGCGAGAACACCTTTTTTGCCATACTCGGCGAACTTGTGGAGGTCGAAGGCTTTGCCGTCCGGTGGCGAGAGATCGATTTTGAAGTCGCCGGTGTGGATGATGACGCCGACGGGAGTTTCGATGGCGAGCGCGACGCAATCGACGAGGGAATGGGTGACGCGAATGGGCTCAATGGAGAAGACGCCCAGCTGGAACTTGCGACCAGGCTCAATCTCGATGAGTTCGATTTCGTCGATCAATTTGTGTTCATCGAGCTTGCCTTCGACGTAGGCAAGGGTGAACTCGGTAGCATAGACGGGAACTTTGAGCTCGCTGAGGATCCACGGCAGGCCGCCGATGTGGTCTTCGTGGCCGTGCGTGAGCACGATGCCGCGGACCTTGTCCTTGTTTTCGATGAGATAGGTGATGTCGGGGACGACGATGTCGACGCCGAGGAGTTCGGTTTCCGGAAACATGAGGCCGGCGTCGATGACGAAGATGTCATCCTGCCAGCGAATGGCCATGCAGTTCATGCCAAATTCGCCCAGACCGCCGAGCGGGATCAGTTGTAATTTACCTTGATTCATTCACTTCCGATGCTAGCAGATGGAACTGGAAGGGGTTGCAGCACGTCTTTGATGCTGTGCTGAAGCGGGTGGCGCTGTGCCATTGAGACGGAGAGCTCTTCATCCGCTTCGCTGCGGTCGAGATGACAAACGAACTCGGCAGACTGATTGCTCACCCAAGAAGCTGCGGCGTCCGCAGTCGCTTCGTTACCTCTGATCCGCATTGCGCATAGTGCTTGGTGTTCCAGGTGTAGATACGGGTCAGGCTTGAATGGACTTCGGCAAGACTGTGGGCGCCGCAGCAACCAGTCGTCGGATTGAACTGAGTGAAGCACTTTTAGCTTGCTTGGTGATGGGGGTGTTCACCCTGGAAGACTGCAATCAGGACATGGTATCCAAAAAAGCATTCACTCAAACTCGCCCATGTTTGCAAGATCGCGTTCGAGGCGGTCCTGCTGAATGAGGTCATCCACCATTGCGACTGTTATTGCCTGACCTGAGCCGGAGTAATGAACCCAGACGCCATGCTCCTTTACAAGGCGAGGCTGCTCGCGCTCGGGAAAGAGGGTGATGTGGTCGCCTGTGGTCTCGAGCTTCAGGGTGTCTCCGGGTTTTAACTGCAGCTCTTTGCGCAGAGACTTGGGAATGACAACGCGGCCTGCTCGATCCATGACGACAGTGGTGGTGATTTGGGGATTGTATTGTGGGTGGACCCACAAAGCCAAACCCATTTCACCGCTGACGGGTACTCCCGCCGCCCATCAACGAGCCGAGGACACCGCGGATCAACTGGCGCCCTACCTGGGTGCCGATGGAGCGGGCGGCGCTGGTCATCATGGCCTGGGCGATGCCAGGGGTGCGTCCGCCGCGTGGTCCAACGGTGCCAGTGAGTGCGCCGCCGATCATGGTCTCGAGGCCCTGCAGGATGCCGCTGCCGGATGAGCTCGCAGTTGGTGTGGCCTGCTGCGGTGTGCCGGCGGAGGGTTGTGCGGCCGGCGCTGCTGCCACCTCGGTGCGGCCTTTCAGGACTTCGTAGGCGGACTGACGGTCCAGCGGAGTTTCATAGACGCCGGCGACCAGGGAAGTCTTCATCAGAGTCTGTCGCTGATCGGGCGTGATGGGTCCGATCTGACTGTGGGGCGGGCAGACGAAGGCCTGCTGGACAATGCCAGGGGTGCCTTTTTCATCGAGGAAGGAGATGAGAGCTTCGCCGACACTGAGCTGAGTGATGGCGGTGGCGACGTCCAGGTCTGGATTGCTGCGAAAGGTGTCAGCTGCCGACTTGACGGCTTTCTGGTCGCGCGGTGTGAAGGCGCGGAGGGCATGCTGGGCGCGGTTGCCGAGCTGACCAAGCACGGTGTCAGGAACGTCGATGGGATTCTGGGTGACAAAGTAGACGCCGACTGCCTTGGAGCGGATGAGGCGGATGACCTGTTCGATTTTGCTTTGCAGGACAGGCGGAAGATCGTTGAAGAGCAGATGGGCTTCGTCGAAGAAGAAGACCAGCTTGGGTTTTTGCA
>CAZZUX010000112.1:0-9579 GCA_964657395.1 uncultured Ktedonobacteraceae bacterium | reverse complement strand
TCGTTGAAGAGCAGATGGGCTTCGTCGAAGAAGAAGACCAGCTTGGGTTTTTGCAGGTCGCCGGCTTCGGGCAGCTTTTCGTAAAGTTCGGAGAGTAGCCAGAGCAGCAGGGTGGCGTAGAGCTGCGGCGCCTGCATGAGTTTGTCGGCGGCTAGCAGGTTGATGACGCCGTGACCCTGTTCGCCGGTTTGCAGCAGGTCGTCGACATCGAGGGCAGGCTCGCCGAGGAATTTGTCGCCGCCCTGGGCACCGAGGGCGACAAGGCCGCGCTGAATGGCGCCGATGCTGGCGGCGGAGATGTTGCCGTACTGGACCTGGTAGGTTTTCGCTTCCGTGCCGACGTGCTGGAGCATGGCCTGCAGGTCTTTTAGATCGAGGAGGAGCAGGCCGTGGTCGTCGGCGATCTTGAAGACGAGCGAGAGGACGCTGGTCTGGGTGTCATTCAGATTCAGGATGCGGCTCAGCAGGAGCGGACCCATCTCGGAGACGGTGGCGCGGATGGGATGGCCCTGTTCGCCAAAGACATCCCAGAAGGTGACGGGGCAAGCGGCGAAGGTGAAGCCGGTGAGGCCGAGCTTCGTGATGCGGTCCTGTGTTTTTGGATTGTCAGTGCCTGGCATGGCGATGCCGGAGAGGTCACCTTTGACGTCGGCTGCAAAGACCGGGACGCCGATGCGGCTGAAGGCTTCCGCCATGACCTGCAGGGTGACAGTCTTGCCAGTACCCGTGGCGCCCGCGACCAGTCCGTGACGGTTGGCCATCGCTGGCAGCAGGAAGAGTTCTTCTGTCGCTTTGGCGATCAATAAGGGCTCGGTCATCGGCATCTCCGCTGGGCAGGTTTGTGGGTGGGTATGGTGGCCAGTCCAGTCGTCAAGCATAGCCGAACAGGGTGAGGGAGGGGAGTGAGGCGCCTGCGGGCTGGTCTTAAGGTCCTGGGAATCTTTGCGCATGTGCGACTTACCAGCTAACGTCACCTATGGCGCGGCTTGCGCCGCCTGGATGGCATGATGAGCCTTTGGCTTGATTTTCTGACGAATGACAAACGGCTGATTCACAAGTGGAAACATTATTTCCCGGTATATGAGCGGCACTTCGAGCGTTTTCGCAATACCGACGTGGTGATGTTCGAGATCGGGTGTGGCGAAGGCGGATCGCTGCAGATGTGGAAACGGTACTTTGGACCGCATGCGCGGATCGTTGGCATTGACATCAATCCCCGGGCAGCGCAGTTCGCGGAAGACCAAATAGAGGTGCGGATCGGTGACCAGTCGGACGTGAAATTTTTGGGAGGGCTGGTCGAGGAGTTTGGACAGCCGGACATTGTGCTGGACGACGGCAGCCATGTGATGTCGCACATCGAAGCCTCGTTTGCGGCGCTGTACGGGAAGCTGAGCAAGAGCGGCGTGTACATGGTGGAAGACCTGCATACGGCGTACTGGGATGAATTTGAGGGAGGAGTGCGGCGGAAGGGATCGTTCATCGAGCACTGCAAAGAGTTGATTGATGAATTGAATGCCGACCATGCACGCGGTGCGCTGGCTCCAACCGAATTTACCCGGTCTACGCTGTCGATGCACTTTTACGACAGCATGGTGGTGTTTGAACGAGGGCGGCATACTGAGAAGCAGGCGCCGCAGATCGGTCACAAGGCAGAGCCCGAGAAGAAGACGCGTGGCTTCTTCGCACGGTAATTCATGCAGCTGTAACAGGGTTCAAGGCGCGCCAGAGTATAGACTGGGCGCCATGCACGAGGCGCTATGCACGATACTGCTGCGGTGATCAGGACCCATGCCGGTCGTAAGGCTGGTACCTGGATTGTTACGGTGAGTGAGGCATTTACCCTGCCAAGCATTTTTGCGTTCCAGGAGAAAGTGGCGTTCCTAAAGAGCCACGAGGTAGTGAAGAGCTGGATCGTGGACATGAGCGGCGTGACGTATATGGATTCGGCTGGCCTGGGATGCCTGATCAATCTTTACGTGTCGACGACCAGGAACGAACAGACATTCGCGCTTGCCGGAGCGAACCACCGGGTGCAGGCCCTTCTGGAAACGGCCAAGGTGCACACGATGCTGCTGAACTATCCGACCGCGGATGCGGCGGAAGACGCGCTTAGCCGGGTGTGAAACGGGTATTTCTCCGCGGCGCTGCTGCGCTCGTCCGATGTTGTGGGAATGCAGGGTCGTGCATACTGTTTGAAGTCGAGGGCAGATGCCGGAACCAGTGATTCGTTCGGGACAGGATCTTGGAATCGGGGACATTCTCTCCGGTCAGAAGCGCCAGCGGCTTTTGAATCGGGATGGCTCGTTCAACGTCCTGCGCAATCGCAAAAGCTTTCGTGACGATTTCAGCTACGCGACGTTTCTGCGAGTGTCGTGGCCGGTGTTTGCGGCTGCCGTCGTTTTCGTTTTTGTGGTGGTCAATCTGCTGTTCGGTTTTGGCTACTTGTTATGCGGTCACGACTCGCTCGCGCTGAATGGTCCGGATCCGCTGGTAAGTCATTTCTGGCGAGCCTACTTCTTCAGTGTTCATACTTTTGCCACGATCGGCTACGGAAATATTGTTCCGGTGGGGATGGCAGCCAACCTGCTGGTGGTGGTCGAGTCATTTTTTGGCCTGGTCGGTTATTCGCTGGTGACCGGGCTCCTGTTTGCACGCTTCGCCAAGCCGGTCGCACGACTGCGCTTCAGCAGGAAGGGCGTGATTCGGACGAATGATGATCCGGCATTGCTGGTCCGGATGACCAACCAGAGCCGCAGCGAGTTGATCGAGGTGCAGGCTACTGTCTTTGTGTCCTACTTCGATCCGGAGAATCCTATCCTGCGGCGATACTTCCCGCTGAACCTGGAGCGCAGCCATATCGCCTTCATGCCGCTGGCGTGGACGGTACTGCATCGGATTCAGCCGGATAGCCCGCTGCATGGAGTGACGCCACAGGTATTCAAGGAGCGGGATTACGAGATCATGCTGCAGGTGAGCGGCACGGACCAGGCTTCTTCGCAGGTGGTATACACGCGCATCTCGTATGCAGCAGATGACCTGGAGTGGGGTGCCAAGTATGTGGATATGTATATCCACGAAAAGCATACCGGGTTGCTGGGCGTGGATATGGACAAATTCGATGGAACGCAGAGGCTTTAGGCGCGTTCCTGTTACAGAGTGTTTCCGCTTTGCGCGGAAGAGTGTTGGAATGGAAGTTATGGGCGAGCGGTTCCTACCACTAGGCCGGGTTGCTGCATGGATGAAGGCGCTTCGAGGCCAGCCAGCGCGCGAGCTGGTGGGTTCAGCGGTCCTGCACCTGCTGGTGATCGTATTGCTGGTTCATGCCAGGCGTCCGTGGGTAGCCCCGGTACGGATGCCGGGCAGAGCTAACGGAACGCGCGTTCTGCTGACGTACTCGCCCGGGCGGGCGTCGCTGGAAGAACGCCAGACAGTGAAGAGCCCCAAGGTAATACCGGCGAAGCAACGGCTGCCCAAGATAAAGGTTGAGGAACGGAGGCCTGCGCCTCCTGTCGTGGCGGCGCCATCGCCGGCGTCGGCCAATCCTGACAGCAACACGGGCAATGACGGCCTGGGTACAGGCGACGTGAATATTGCGCTGCTGACTTATTTCCCTGTGCCCAAACCGGACCTGACGCAACTGCCGCATGGTACGCGCGGTGACGTGGTCATTGACGTGGTGATCGACGCGACCGGCAGGATTGTGCAGGCGACCATGGCGAAAGGACTTGGACATGGGGTGGATGAGGCGGTGCTGGCCACGGTGCAGCAGTGGACCTTTCATCCGGCAACCAGAGACGGACGTCCAGTCGCGAGCGAGCAGGAGCTGCTGTTCCACTACGAGCGGAGCTAGTTCAGGCTCGTCGCTTCGGCCTTCGCAACAGGGTCTGTCCAGAAAGTGAAGCCAGCAAGTGAAAGCCTGGCAGTGCAAAGATGGAGCGACATTCCGGGGTAGTCGGGAGTATGATGCGCAGCAGCCGGCACTGATCTGCTCCCGCAGACCAGTCTCTGCTGGTTCGAGATCCGTCCTCAGATAAAGGAGGCACGTATGGATCGCCTTCGCAGGAACCCGTTCTTAGCAGTCTCACTGGTGATGCTGCTTGCTGCCTCGTATACAGCGGGACAGGAAGTGCATTCCCGCCTAAGTGCAATGGTGATGCCGCCGCAGACCCTGGTTCAGCCCGAACCGGAGTTGAGCCAGGCGGAAGCGCTGGGTGACCTGTACATGGCACAGCACAAGTATGTTGCCGCGTTGAATGTGTATCAGAGCATCGAGTTGAAATCAGCAGTGGAGTGGAACAAGATCGGCGTGGCCTATCACCACATGTTTGCGTTTGACGAAGCGCGGAAGAATTACGAAGTGGCGTTGCGATTAAATCCGCATTACTCGGAAGCGTTGAACAACCTTGGTGCTGTGTTCCACGCGAAGAAGGAGTATCGCCAGGCAGAGCGTGAGTACAAACTGGCGATCAAGTATGCGCCCAAATCGGGTGTGGCTTACGGGAATCTCGGCACGAGTTACTTTGCCGATCACAAGTACAAGCAAGGCATCAAGGCTTACCAGAAAGCAGTGGAGGTTGACCCGACGATCTTCAGTCCTGGACGGACAGCAGGTATTGAAGAGGGGGTTTCCGCAGAGCAGCGGATAGCCGTGAACTATTCTCTCGCCAAGGTATATGCGCAGGCGGGCAAGCAGCAGGAGGCAATGGCTGCATTGCACAAGGCGCTGGAAGCCGGCTTCAAAGACCGCAAGAAGCTGATGGAAGACAGGGAGCTGGCCAGCTTGCGCGAGACTCCCGAGTTCAAGCAGATGGTGATGGACCTACACCTCAGATAGCAATGCCGCTTGATGGTTCAAGCGGAATAGCTGCCAGAGGTATCAGCATGCGCGTCTCGGGCTTTTTCGAGGCAAAAAGAGAAGGCTGGAACCCGCATGGTAAAGTGCGCGTATTGCACTTAGCGCCTATCTGTTGCCCGGAGATCCTCACCTGCCATGGCTTTGACGATTACTGGCTTATCCAAGACCTATCCGAACGGCGTCCGCGCCCTCAAGAATTTATCTCTCACGATCGGCAATAACATGTTCGGGCTGCTGGGGCCCAACGGGGCCGGCAAGAGCTCGCTCATGCGGACGGTTGCGACGCTGCAGGATCCGGATGCGGGCACGATTGATCTGGATGGCATCAACGTTCTGACACAGAAGAACGAAGTGAGACGGCTGCTGGGGTATCTGCCGCAGGAGTTTGGCGTGTACCCGAAGATGTCCGCTGTCGACATGCTGACGCACCTCGCGATTCTGAAGGGGATCACGGCCGCAGGCGAGCGAAAGGCGATGGTGGAAGCACTGTTGCAGCAGACGAATCTTTGGGATGCGCGCAAGAAATCACTTTCGACTTACTCAGGTGGCATGAAGCAGCGATTCGGGATTGCGCAGGCGCTGCTCGCCAATCCGCGATTGATTATTGTGGACGAGCCGACGGCCGGACTCGATCCGGCAGAGCGTAATCGCTTTCTGAACCTGCTGGCGTCGATCGGCAGGGACGTGACGGTGATCCTGTCGACGCACATTGTGGATGATGTGCGTGAGTTGTGTCCGAGGATGGCGATCATTGCGTCGGGCGAAGTGCTGCTGGAAGGCTCTCCCAGCGAGGCTTTGGGCGCTTTGAATGGGCAGGTGTGGTCGCGGGTCGTGGCGTCGGATGAGGAACTGCGGGCGCTTGAATCCGAGATGCAGATTATCAGCACGCACCTCGTTGGTGGACAACACGAGATACGCGTCTTTGCTCCGTCTTCGCCAGGAGCCGGGTTCCAGGCGGTGCCATCAGGGCTGGAAGATGTGTACTTCCTGAATCTGTCCCGTCATACCCGTAACTAATCAAGCGAGCGCGCTGAGAAGGTAATTGCGATGGCCATGTTCTGGGAGTTTTTCACATTCGAGCTTCGCTTTCGCTGGAAGAGCGTCTCGACTTATGTTTATTTTCTGCTTTGGTTCACCTTCGCCTTTCTGTCGGTTGCATCGGAAAGCTTCGGGCCGGTGGGCAATTCAAATGGCAAGGTGCTGCTGAATGGACCGTATGCAAATTCGCTGAACGATTTCGGTGCGTGCCTGTTTGGCGTGATCGTCATTGCCGCAATCTTCGGCACGTCAGTGTTGCGCGACTTTCAGCGGGATACGTACCAGATTCTGTTCACCAAACCGATTTCGAAGATTGCCTACCTGGGTGGACGCTGGGCAGGATCGTTTGTCACGACGGTGTTTGTCTTCTCCGGAATGATGTTCGGAACATTTCTCGGGACATTTGCTCCGTGGGCTGACCACAGCCGGATCGGTCCAAATCATCTTTCGTGGTATCTGCAGCCGTTTCTGACGATTATCGTGGCGCAGATATTCTTCATCGGTTCGCTTTTCTTTGCGGTTGCTGCGCTGACTCGCAAAATTTTTATCGTGTATCTGCAGGGAGTTGCGCTGTTCATGCTGTACGTCATCGGCATAACAGTATTTTCTGCAACTCGCTCGCTTGAACATTTCTGGTCGGGCATTCTTGATCCGGTGGGACTGATCCTGCTGGATACGATCACACGTTACTGGACGGTGGTCGAAAAGAATACGCTGCTGCTTCCGCTTAGCTTCACGGGCTATTCGCCCGGAGTGTTTGTCTATAACCGCCTGCTGTGGATGACTGTCGGCGTGGTTTCGCTGGGTGCATTATGGGCCATGTTCCCGATGTCGGTCGAGGCGTTGACGGCGCGTTCCCAGGGTAAGCGAGCGGCGAAGGCGAGAGCCCAGGAAGAAGAAGAGACGCGGCCACGGCGATCGCTGGTGGCTGCACGGCTGCCGGTAATTCACCAGGTATTCGGTGCGCGCACGTCGCTGGCACAGTATCTGTCACTGACACGATTGCGTATCCGGACCATCACGCGCGAGGTGCCTTTCTGGGCAATCGTCGGCCTGATGGTAGTATTCGCGGTCAACAACGGGCATTTTGCAGGCCATCTTGGCGACGAGAATGTGTGGCCGGTGACTTACCTGATGCTGCAGGCGGTGGAGGGGTCAGCGACACTGTTCTTCTTTATCGTTGCTACCTTGTACGCCGCGGAGTTGATCTGGCGGGAGCGCGATAACCACTTCGATGGTATTCACGATGCACTGCCTATGCGGGAGACGACGGACTGGCTCTCCAAGCTAACGGCGATCGCGTTTGTGGAGCTGGTGCTGCTGACGATCACGATGGTGGTCGGTGTCCTCATGCAGACCATTGCCGGCTACTACCACTACGAGCTGCTGCAGTATGTGAAGGAACTTTACTTTGTGACGTTCCCGCAGGTGTTCGCGTTTACGCTGTTTGCGATGTTTGTGCAGACGATGGTGTCGAACAAGTTCATCGGTCATGGCATCGTGATCGGGATCTTCGTACTGCAGCCGATTCTGTTCAACTTCGGGTTGGAGAACACGCTGTATCTGCCAGGAGCGGTGCCACCGTATACGTACTCCGACATGAACGGATATGGGCATTTTGTGCCTGCCTTGTTCTGGTCGATTACGTACTGGTTGAGCATTTTTGCATTCCTTGGCGTGGTGTCGATTGCCTACACGCGGCGGGGTGCAGACAGCTCGTTACGCTCGCGGACAAAGCTGGCGCTGGCTCGCGCGCCCAGGTTGGTCCCTGCGGCGGCATTGCTGCTGCTAGCAGCGATCGGGTCGGGTGCCTGGTACTTCTATAACGCGCATATCCGGAATGAATACCTGACTGCGAAGCAGCGGCGGGAGATCCAGGCAGACTATGAGCGGAGCTTCAAGAAGTATGAAGATCTGCCATTGCCGAAGATCACGGCTGTGGATGCGGTGATCAATATCTATCCCGACAGGCGTTCGTTTGATGGGACAGGGACGTTCACGCTGCAGAACAAGACAGACAAGCCGATGGGCGAGATTCACATCACCGACCATCACGAGTCGATTCGCGATCTGCAGTTTGACCGGGCCTTTCACTTGGTGAGCAAGTCTCCGCGCGATATGTATGCGATCTACATGTTCGATCAACCGCTCAAGCCGGGAGAGGTGCTGACCATGAAGTTTTCCATCGGTCACACGACCAGGGGCTTTATGGATGGGAACGAGCCGGCGCAGTTCGCTTACAACGGAACTTTTTTCGACACTGACTATTTTCCGGGTGTCGGCTATGACGGTGGAGTGGAGATCGACGACCCGCGCAGGCGCCGCGAGGTCCACCTTGGCCCGCTGGAAGAGATGGCGCATCGAGGCGATCCGCTGCATTCGCGAACCAGCCTGTTCACGACCTATTCGGATTGGATTACCTACCACACGGTGGTGAGTACGTCGGGCGACCAGATCGCGCTGGCCCCGGGATATCTGCAGAAGAGCTGGCAGAAGGATGGTCGTAACTACTACGAGTACAGTATGGGTTCGACCCATATCTTGGACTTCTTTGCTTATGTATCGGGAAGATATGCGACACGGAAAGAGGTTTACCAGACGGCGCAGGGGCCTGTGAACCTGGAGGTTTATTACAACCCGTCTCACACCTATGACATTGACGACATGCTGGCCAGCTCACGCGCAGGGCTGAATTATTACCAGGCGCATTACAGTCCGTACCAATTTACGCAGTATCGGATCCTGGAGTTTCCTCGCTACCGAACATTTGCGCAGTCGTTCCCGAATACGATTCCTTACTCGGAGGCGATCGGGTTTATCGGCCGCATGTTGAAGCCGACGGACGTAGACCTGACGTATTTTGTGACTGCGCACGAGTTGGGCCACCAGTGGTGGGCGCACCAATTGATTGGCGGCCAGGTGGAAGGCTCGAACATGATGTCCGAGACGCTGGCGCAGTATTCGGCCTACATGGTGATGCAGCAGAAGTATGGCAAGGACTACATGCACAAGGTGCTGCGGCATTTTCTGGATCGCTACCTGCGGGGCCGCTCGGGAGAGGTGCGGCATGAGCCGCCACTCTCGCTGGTGCAGCGTGAGCCCTATGTCTGGTATGAGAAGGGCGGCCAGATTATGTACACACTTGCCGATTACATTGGCGAAGACAAGATAGACCTGGCGCTGCATAACTTTCTTATGCAGTACCGCTATGCGAATGCCAACAACCAGGAGGATGCCGTCGGTCAGAAGACGGGTCCGGCGGCGCAGGATCAGCCCTATCCGGATACGCGCATGCTCGAGGATGCTCTGCGGGCGCAGACGCCGCCGGAGTACCAGTACCTGATCACGGATGGCTTCGACCGCATCGTGCTGTATGACAACAAGACCGTGTCGGCGACGTCGCAGAAGATGCCGGATGGCAAGTACAAAGTGACCCTGAACGTGCAGGCGCGCAAGGTGCAGTCGGATGGGAACGGTGTTGAGACGCCCATGCAGCTTGCGGATTATGTCGATATCGGCGTGTTTACCGGCAAGAAGGATGAAGAGAAGCCGTTGAATATGCAGAAGGAGAAGGTGACGCAGGAGCACCAGACCTTCACGGTGATCGTCGACAAGGAGCCGTCGCGGGCGGGAATCGATCCTTACAACAAGCTGATAGACCGGATTGCCGATGACAACATGATCGA
>CAZZUX010000111.1:0-12833 GCA_964657395.1 uncultured Ktedonobacteraceae bacterium | reverse complement strand
GCCGCGCACCACGGTATCCCGGAACGGACGAACAGCAAAGCCGACACGGGGCGAGAAATTGTTGCGATCCGGCTTGATCAGAGAGCTCGGATATTTCCCATTGAATGGCCCCGCGCCATTCGCAACCACGTTGGCGACACTTGCAAAGTTGTTGCCTGTATCCAACATGGCCAGACGGTCGCCGATCGCGGAGTAAGGCGAAAAATACTCGTAACGAAGTCCGGCAAGCAAGGTCAGGCTCCGAGTGACCCGCCAGTCATCCTGGGCAAAAACATCCCACACATTCTCGCGCAGATAGCTCTTCTGGTAAGGCGCCTGCAGGCTCGTTTCCTGTGGCGCTCCGAGCAGGAAGTCAGCAAAGGCGGATCCCGAGGTCGCGATGCCAGAGGTGCCGGTGGTGCCGGTTCCATTGACGGTGGTGCTGCCAGGCTGGGCCGTCGCGAAGCCGGTAAAGATAAAGGTGCCGGTTGTGTCAGTGGCGCCGAAAATATTCAGTTGTACGCGCTTGATATCGCCGCCGAATCGTACGTTGTGCTTACCGTGCGTCCAGGAACTCGATTCTGACAGGCCCACAGACTGGTTGGTCTGAAACGAAGGCTGCTGTTCGTTAAAACCGGTGAACTGGGTGAACGTGAGGTTCGGCAGCCCATAGCTGAGAGGGCTCGCCGCCTCTCCGTTCAAGATGTTCAACCCCGTATTAGCAGCAACGTCGGTGACATTTGTGAAATAGTTCTTTGTTTGTGTTTCCGTGCGATTGTAGGCGCCGGTGAACGTGTTGTTAAGTCGCCCAATGCCTAGCGTGTAGCCAGCTTGCGCGGAGTATTGATGGGTCTGCGTCTTGCCGCCAAGCAGGGCAAATATGTTGGGACTGTCCGAAGCAGCATGCGCATAGTTGAAATTGATATTGATGCTTTGCCGGATGCCCGGTGAAGAGGCACCTGCGAACTGTCGAATCGCACTTCGGATCGGGTCGCCACTACCGGCACCAAAGCTGCGGATGTAGCGTGCCCCGATGTTTTGATTGTTAGTTTCAGACGTCGTAAGTCGCTGGTAGTTCTGCTGCGTGCCGTCGCCTGGGACATTCGACAGGGGTAGATATTGCAGCAGAGCCGCAGCCTGGGGGTTGATGGCTGGCAACCGGTTCCCTGCGAACGGCTGACCAGTAGCGGGATTGTAGATAGTGATCGGTGCTCCCTGCGGTGTTGTCAGCTGTGAAAAATCGCCGGAGCGTTCAGCCGTGCTTGGTACCGTGCCATATTGATCGAACGGCGAAGAGGATTGCTGACCCGCAAGCGTCAGGAAAATAAAATCCTTCTTGTCCTTGAACAAGCCTGGGATCTGCGGATTGCCGATAAACGTGATGCCATACCGGTTTGAGCCGTAGGCAGGCTGCGTAATAGGCTGACCGCGCAGCGCGAAGTCTTTTGCATTGATAGCTCCGTTTCCACCGGTCCAGAAGAATGCGCCATGGGGCTGCGATGGATTGAAGTTACGGAAGTTGAATCCGCCCCCTCCGCCTCCCCGGCGGCCGCCACCGCCGCCAAATCCGCCGGGCGCGCCACCTCCACCGAAGCCGCCTCCGCCGAACCCTCCCCCAGCGGCACCGCCGAAGCCAGAACCGCCACCCTGGCTGCCGCCGGGGATCTGGCCCAACTGCTCGTTCTGTTGCATGCTCTCGAAATTGTTACGGAGTGCGCCAGTGTCGACACCTGCGAAGGGATTGCTGCTGCCGGCCTGACCAGCAACTGCGACCGAGTCACCGGAAAAATCCGCGTTACCAGCGAGTGTCGGGAGAGCGGCACCTGCATTACTTCCAAAGCCGGAACTCGCCCCGGCAGCCAGAGCATCTCCGGCGGCGCCGAGCAGGCTGAGATTCTGCAAGCCAGTGCCGCTAAACTGCCGGGCGGCACCGCCGGCGCCTGCCTGCCTGGCATCTGCCTGCTGCTGCCGGGAGGCAAGGACAAGTGCGAAGTCAATTTGCTGGCTCGTAGCAGTTGAGGTTTGGCCGGGCTGAATAGCGTTCGAGGCGGGAGCCTGAACGAGTGCAGCTGTCGAACCTGGAGCCTGACTTGAGATCACTACTTCTTTCGTGACTGCAGCAAATGCCGCGAAGTCCGCGCGAACGACATAGCGGCCACGTCCTGCGATCGCGAGCGAGTAGTTGCCATTCACATCGGTAGCAGTCGTGAAGCGTTTGCCGGTCAAGGTGTTAGTGGCTGTAATTGTGACACCAGGAAGCGGTGTGGCACCGGATTTGATAGTGCCGTGAACTAGCGTCTGCGATTGCAAGGTGGCCGGGATGTCCGATGACGGCACCTGCGATGGTGCTGAAGGCAGAGAGGGGGAGGCACCTGTTGATTGCGCTTGAGGCGCGGGCGGTGAAGCCTGTTGGCTGTTCGAACCAGGGACAGGTGTCTGCGCAACAGAGCAGCGTGTTGCACACAACAATCCCAGGAATGCCATCGGAAGCAGGCCGGTTATCCCTGTATCTTTTAGCCGTGCGGATAGATGTTTGCTCACGGCCGTGCCGCGCCCTTGTTCTGATTGGCGCCGGCCGGCATGTCTCCATGATCGGTAGGTACGAAGACGTTGACTGTCTCAGCCAGGAAGTCTTTTCCAACCAGGTGACCGTCGGCACGGAGGTTCTCGCCTGTCTTGATGTCCGCCATGGTGATGCTTTCATGGCGCCGCTTGAAGGACGTATTCTCATCCACGTCGATGGTTTGATTCGCGCCATCGAGACGCGCCAGCGTGATGCGCGGTGTGTCGCCGATGGCCACCGACGTTATTTTTCCGGCAGTCCAGGTTTTGCCCAGACCTTCGCGCATTTTTCGAACTTCTTCTGCAGGTACTCCGATCAGCACTGCGGCGCCGACTGTCTTCGCTGCGTTGTCGACATTGCCAGTGGCGATCAGCATGTCTCCTGTATGAATATCCACTGCCTTTGCAGGTCCGCGATTGGCCATGATGCGGGAGTTGACGCTATAAAGCACCCTGTAGACCGCACCTTCGTCAGTGCGGATCGTGAATGTATTGACTCCCCCTGCTGTGACCGTGCCTCGAATGGTGTTGTCAGGATTGAAGCCGGCCCAGCCGGAGCTATCGTCCTGCGCAGCGGCCACCAGGCAAATCGCGCACGCTGCAAGACCGAGGAAAGATCGTCGAGCTATGAGGTGACTGGTTTTCATGCTTCTGCTGAAATCCTGGACAGTGCGCATATGCAGTGAATGCTTCAACGACTTGGCGTTTGTTCGATACTTCAGGCGCAGGCGCTGGAACTCACTCATAGACGCGCAACCGCACCTTGAGGACGCAGAGGTGCCGCCCGTCGGCGAAGCATACTTTGCTCCGCAGAGGGTGAACGGGCGCTCTATCTCAAAATAGTAAACTCGCCCTCGTTGGTAGCAGCCGAACTGCCTCCTACCCAAACCCTGATGGTGCCCGGTTCCACAACTCGCTGGAGAGTGGCGTTGTAGAAGGCGAGATCGTCGAAGCCGAGTTTGAAGGTGATGTGTTTCTGTTCACCCGGGCCAAGTGAGATGCGTTGAAAGCCCTTGAGCTCGCGTACCGGCTGCTCAACACTGGCAACCAGGTTGCGGGTGTATAACTGCGCCACCTCGTAGCCGGTTACTGAAGAATTGTTGCGAACGTCTGTGCTGACTTCGATAGCGCCCACGTCGCTACTGGTGCCGCCCGTGTGTTTGACCGTAACGGGCGAGTAGCTGAAGCGCGAGTAGCTCAGGCCCCAGCCAAAAGGGAAGACAGGTGCATTGGTTTCGTCGATGTAGCGCGAAAGATATTTCTCCTCTGCGTTTTCAGGCGGACGGCTCAAAACGGCTTCTCCGGCAGGTCGACCGGTTGGCAGTTGGGCGAGGTAAAGTGGCTCCTGGCCTACCGATTGAGGAAACTCGACTGGAAGCTTGCCGAACAGGTTGACGTCGCCGAACAAGGCGTCTGCAAGAGCAGGGCCGGCTTCGATGCCGGGAAACCACGCCTCCACGATCGCTGGAACGTGCTTAGCCGCCCAAGGTATTGAGAGAGGACGACCACTGAACAGAACCAGCACGACAGGCTTTCCTGTAGCCGCGACGGCTTCCAGAAGCTGCTGCTGATTGCCTGGCAGATTCAGGTCGGTCTTGGAAGTGGCCTCTCCTGTTTCATCGGCCGGCTCTCCCAACGCCATGATGACGGCAGATGCCTGCCTTGCGGCGTTGACTGCCTCCTCGAACCCTCTGCTTGAGGTGCCGCGGGCGTCAGTACCTTTGACGTAGATGAGCTGCTCTTTTGGCAGACGTGCCGCCAGGGCCTCACGAAGCGTGACTGCGTTCGCCGCATCTCCGCTTCCTGCCCAGGATCCGAGCATGTCGTGTTTCGAGTCTGCCAGCGGACCAATGAGTGCGATGCTCTTGCTGCCTGCAGATGAACGTAAAGGCAGGATGGCGCCGGTGCCGGGCAGGGCGTCGTTCTTCAGCAGCACTAAACTTTCTTCAGCAGCCTTGCGTGCCAGGTCTCGCTTTTCGGTGGTGGCTACGTAAGGTGCAGCATTCTCCGGTGCGTAAGGATGCTCGAAGAGACCCATGGCGATCTTCACTCGCAGGATGCGCCGCACAGCTTCATCCACCACGGAGTGCTGCAGTTCTCCCTGCTGGACAAGGGCGGGCACCCGGGTGCGATAAAGGTCGCCTTCCATGTCCATGTCAACGCCGGCACTCAGCGCCTTTTGCGCAGCCTGTGCTCCGTCGGCAGCAATGCTGTGCTTCAGCAACTCAGCGACGGCACCATAGTCGCTGACCACGAGTCCATCAAAGCCCCACTCTTTGCGCAGCACCTGGGTGAGAGTGAATGGATTGGCGGACGCAGGTACGCCATTCAGAGAGTTAAACGAGCTCATCGCAGTAGCGGCACCAGCGTCGATGGCGGCTCGGTAGGTTGGCAGATAGGTCTGGCGAAGCTGCAGCTCTGACATGTCCACTGCGTTGTAGTCTCGACCGGCGACCGGGGCACCATAGGCGGCGAAATGCTTTACGCAAGCGGCAACGGCATCCGGAGCTGACAGATCTCTTCCCTGGTAGCCGGCCACGTAGGCCCGAGCCATCGCACTGCCCAGATACGGATCTTCGCCGGCACCTTCTACCATGCGACCCCATCGCGCATCCCGAGCGATGTCGACCATGGGCGAGAAGACCCAATTCACCCCATCGTTTCTGGATTCAACGGCGGCAACATGAGCTGCCTGTTCTACCAGCGACGGATCGAAACTGGCCGCCATTCCCAAAGGCACCGGGAAGGTAGTCCGGTCGCCATGTACGACATCCAGTCCGAAGAGCAGGGGTATATGCAGCCTTGATTTTTCCATGGCGACATGCTGATAGTGGTTCGCACTCGCGGCATTGTTCACATTCAGTAGCGAACCGACTTCGCCCTTCGCGATCATCACTTCATAGTTCTCGCGCTGCGTGCCAGGACCGGTGGCGAAGCCGGCTGTGTATTGCGCAAGTTGCCCTGCCTTCTCGGCGAGAGTCATCGAGTTCAGCAGGGTCTCTACACGGCTCTCCAACTCCTTGCCGGTAAGTTGTGGATTCGGATGAACGGGCGAAGGTGCCGCTTTGGCGCTCGCATGGTGGCGGTCTTCTTTGGTGGAGGCACCATGGAGGTAGAGGCTGCCGAGATGGAGGCTGAGTCCGGCATACAGCAGCCAGGTGGAAAGGGTCTGGATATTCTTCATGGCAGGCGACCCATGCTAACAAAAGGCGGTCCCGAAACGTTTTTCTCGCTTCACGCATCACTGGCCAGGTGACTGGATCCATACTTGGCCGCCATTTGCTCTTCAGGTAGGCTGAACGGGATGCTGATTGCCCTCAACCATCTACGTCGGGCGGTATGGCAGGCGATTTCGCATGAAGTTCTCACGCTGTCGAAGTCTGCTGCCTACTCCGCGATTCTGGGATTGTTCCCGGCGATCCTGGTGGGCACGACCCTGCTTGCTCTCGTTCCGCAGACGGATTCCATCGTTGGCGATATGAACTCTACGCTAGCCGACTTCATTCCGTCGGATATGATGAACGCCATCCAGGGATACTTTCACTCAAAGCACAGCCGCTCGCTGCAGGTCCTGGTTTCGGCGGGGCTAGTGAGCGTCTTCGGCGGCATGGGCGTAATGACTGATTTCATGGAGGGTTTCCGCCGCGCCTACCACCTTGAAAAGGGTGGCTGGACCTTTGGGCGGGAGCGCCTGGTAGCAGCCGGGCTCATCCCTTTTTGCCTGGTGCCGCTGATTTTCGCCACGCTCATCGTGGCATTCGGTCACCAGATCGAACTGCTGATTATCGAAAACTCAGATCATACGTTCCGGCACATTGTGCTGATCGGATGGCGCATGGTTCGCTGGACCATAGCGTTGAGTACGACTGCATTGGTGCTGGCGCTGGTGTACCGGTTTGGTACACCTCGACCTCGTCCCTGGCGCTTTATCGTGCCTGGTGCCGCAGGCGCCACGGTGATCTGGTTCCTCTCAACGTTGTTTTATGGCTGGTATGTGACCCGGTTCGCAGACTACACCGTCGTCTATGGCTCGCTGGGAACTGCTATCGCTACCCTGGTGTGGCTCTACATTACATGTCTCAGCGTGATGATCGGCGGGGAACTGAACGCGCAGGTCTACCCCTTAACAACGGCACCCAGGCTTCACAGCGTGGCAGAAGTTCCTGCCGAGTCAGAGGAGTTGACGCTCTCCGGCCGCACCCCAGTCTCTTAAATTCAGGCGTTTTCAACGTCGCCTGAGACCAGACCGAAACGGACAAGGAAGAACCGGTCTAAAATGGACGGGAAAGCCGCGCTGCTTAAAGATAGCAGCGCGCGCCGGGGGTTGGATGAGCACTGCAGCAGTCGACTTGAATGGCCTGTCTACTAAGCAAATGGGCCGCCGCGCCAAGATCGTGGCTACCCTGGGTCCCGCTTCCAGAAGTGAAGAAGTATTTCGCGAATTAGTGCGCGCCGGTCTAGATGTTGCGCGTTTGAACTTCTCGCACGGAACGCATCCAGAGAAGCTCGCCCTCATCCAGATGGTTCGCAAGGTCGCAAAGGAAGAAGGGCGAATCATCTCCATCCTTGGTGACCTGCAGGGTCCCAAGATTCGGACCGGGCGGTTGGTAAACCGAACCCCCGTGATGCTTGAAACAGGGCAGCGCCTGACCATTACTCCACGCGACATTGAAGGCAACAAGGACCTGATCAGCACTGTGTTTCCCACGCTGGCGGAGAACCTTGAACCAGGCTCACGTCTCCTGTTGTCGGATGGTCTGATCGAACTGCTGGTCTTCCGCGTGAATGGTGAAGACGTTGAATGCGACGTGATCAATGGCGGTTTGCTCGGCGAACACAAGGGCATCAATCTTCCCGGAATCGCTGTCAATGTGCCATCGCTTACCGACAAGGACGAGATTGACCTGGCCTTCTGCATCGAGGCAAAAGTTGATGCGATTGCTCTTTCCTTTGTCCGCACGGCGGAAGACGTTCACTTTGTGAAACGCAAACTTGTAGCGTTGGCTTCCGACATCTGGATCATCGCAAAGCTTGAGAAACCGCAGGCCATCGAACACCTGGACAGCATTCTCGAAATAGCCGACGGCGTTATGGTGGCCCGCGGCGACCTGGGAGTAGAGGTGCCTCCGGAAAAGGTCCCGGCTATCCAGAAGCATGTGATCCGTCGGGCTGCAGAATATCGAAAGCCGGTCATTACCGCGACCCAGATGCTGGAGTCGATGATCGAGAATCCCCGGCCGACGCGTGCGGAAGCAAGCGATGTCGCGAACGCGGTTTATGACGGATCGGACGCGGTGATGCTGTCGGCAGAATCAGCAGCCGGCAAGTATCCAGTGGAAGCCGTGCGCATGATGGCGCGCATCGTCTCTGAAACTGAGACGCATGTGCAGAATACGTCCATGGCAACTCCGCACTCGTCACAGCACGTTGGTCGTCTCCGGCTGTCGATCGGTGAAACTATCTGTGAGTCAATGGCGCATGCCGCGGAAGATCTCGACATTGCTGCGATCGCCGTCTTTACGGAGACCGGCGCCACTGCCCGCCAGCTATCAAAGTATCGTCCCAAGCCGCCGATCTTCGGTCTCAGCAGCCAGGAAGAAGTGGTCAATCGCATGCCCCTGCTCTGGGGTGTTCAGCCGATCCTCTGTCCCAAACTCACGACGACGGAAGAGATGGTCGCCACTGCCGAACGCATGCTTGAAGCTGCCGGGCACCTGAAAGAGAAAGACATCCTGGGCATCGTGGCCGGAACGCGTACGCTGACCGGTTCCACGAACTTCCTGCGCCTGCACGTTATGGGCGACCAGGTACCGGTTCCAGAAAAAGCTACCAAGCAGGCAGAAGTGATTCACGCATAGTTCCAAGTCTGCGGGTCCATCTCAGAGTCAATAATGCCGCAGGTAAGTATCCCTGCGGCATCATTGCGTCCTGGGTGCTCTAAGCTAGAGATGTGGGTCGCATTCGTATTCTCTCTGACTTGGTTGCCAACCAGATCGCTGCCGGCGAGGTGGTGGATCGTCCTGCCTCCGTTGTCAAAGAGTTGCTTGAGAACGCACTGGACGCTGGTGCGACACGCATTCGTGTGGAAGTAGAGGGCGGTGGCCGCAAGCTGATCCGCATTGTTGATAATGGCAGCGGCATGATGCGCGATGATGCCTTGTTGGCCTTTGAGCGTCATGCCACCTCCAAGGTTCGAACCTCCGGTGACTTGCTGACGATCTCGACTCTTGGCTTTCGCGGGGAAGCACTTCCCTCGATCGCTTCGATCGCTCGCGTAGAATTGGCAACGCGCTCCAGTGAAGATGCCGCCGGCACCAGTGTCGAAATAGTTGGCGGTAAGATGCATCGCGTGGAAGATGCAGGCATGCCGCAGGGCACCACCATCGCGGTGCGCGACTTGTTCTTCAATACGCCTGCCCGCCGCAAGTTTCTAAAGTCCGAAACAACTGAGTTGTCGCACGTAACTGCGCTGGTAACAAATTATGCGCTCGCGCATCCGGACAAACACTTTGAACTGCATTCCGCCACGCATGCTTTGCTGATCGCTCCACCGGTAAAGCAGCTTTCCGAGCGTATTTATCAGATCTTCGGCAAAGAAACCCTGGATCATCTGATACCGGTTGCCGCGGAGGTCAACCTCAGCCGGGTAGGTCTTCCGGAGCCTCCGCCGTGGAAACGGGATGCCGGCTATGTGCCGCCGGAACCAGGACATCTTCGGCTCTGGGGCTTTATCTCAAAACCGGAACTCGAAAAGCTGAACCGCAATTCAATGTATTCCTTCGTGAACCAGCGCCTCGTTCGCGAAAGGGTACTTCTTCATGCGATCTCGGAAGCCTACCGCAACATACTTCCGCCCACTTCGTTTCCTGTCATCCTGTTGTTCCTGGAGATGCCGCCCGGCGAAGTGGATGTGAATGTACATCCCGCAAAGACCGAGGTGCGGTTTCGTCAGCCCAGCCTGGTTCATGACTTTGTGCGGGACACCATCCGGACCAAGCTGGTGCACGCGCGGCCCGCGATGAGCTTTACTACTGCTCTTGAAACGCATCCGCTTGCGACCGCCTCGCTGGGTTCGCAGATCTCGCCGAGCATGGCGGAGTTGGAGGCACAGGAGCGCCCCATAGATGAGCTGCGAGAATCGGAGGTGCCGCTTTCCGGCAGTGCCGGCGCCTTCGACCTGACACCGCCGCCGGTGGTGCCGGTACCGGGAAGGCTTGACTTTGCTGCCCCGGGAGCGGCGCCGGTGACTGAGAGTTGCGAGGCTCCGCTGGCAGAGATGTCGGAGCAAGACGGCGCTGCAACAGGTATGGACGACGGCAGTGCAGCCACGCTGCGCACGCTCGGCTCCTTGAAAGCACTCGGCCAGCTGCGGGAGTCCTTCATCCTGGCGACGAATGAAGAAGGATTATGGATTATCGATCAGCATGTGGCCCATGAGCGCGTGCTCTTTGAGAAGGTGCTGCGCGAACGGAAAATAGAAGAGGTTCAGAGGCAGCGGCTGCTGATGCCGATGCTGGTGGAGTTAACTCCGGCACAGATGGTCCTTTTTGCCCGGATTGCTGTGGAACTTGATCGCAATGGATTTGAGGCGGAGCCATTTGGGCCCCGCACGCTGGCTATCAAAGCAGCACCTGTCGGCCTGGAGGGCAGGGAACTCGAGAGGATGCTGATTGAGGTCCTGGAGCAGTCGGAACGGGAAGAGCAATCGGAAAATCTGGAGGCGGTGCGAACGCGGGTGGCGGCCTCGATCGCATGCCATTCGGCGATCAAGGTAAATACGCCGCTTGATCCGGCCCGCATGGAGTGGCTGCTCGCGGAACTCGCAAAGACCGAGCATCCGACCAGCTGCCCGCATGGACGCCCGATCGTACTGCGGTATTCTTGGAAAGAGATTCAGAAGGCTTTCCATCGCATTTAAGTCCAGAATTCTGGACTTCGTAACTGGCGCCTGTTCGATCAATAAAGTGGAGCGTGTAGTCGCCGTGCGCTGCGGCTTCTCGTTCAGCATCGGAAAGATCGACGTCGAAACGCATCGTGCGGGAGACTTCTGGCCTGCACTCTCGAAAGAAGGAAATTTGTGACACCAGATCAACTTGCTGTGGCGCGTGCCAACCGCTGGCACCAGGACGCCCGGCCCCTGCTGACGCTTGAAGATGCCAGTACGTGGATGAAGCAGATGCAACTGGCTCTTTACCTGCCGCGAAAGGCGCATGTGCTCGCTCCGGCCCCTTCGTTCGTCGAGGCAGTGTCCGGGATTGGCAATGCTACGCCGGCGTCTGACGCCATTGCGAACGCCGCTGGATTACTGGCCCGCCTGGTACAGGAAGGCACCGTGGTGCCGCTCAATCTTTTCGGTACTCCTGGCGAGCAGCCGGACTTCCTGGTGGCGACAACAGCGTTGCCGCATCTTGCAGCCCTTCAAGCAGATCGCAACTGGAAGAAACCGCCATCGAAAACCGGTCCCGGCAAGGTATCGCCGATGGCTATCGAGGTCTGGAAGCTGCTCGAACGCGAAGGAGCTCTCACGGCGAATGAGATTCGTGAACAGCTAGGCCATGAGCTTACCGAGGCTGCAACGATTCGCGGTCTGTCCGAGCTGTGGCAAAACATGCGGGTGGCACCGCTGCCATCCGAAGACAACGAAGCCGCAAACTGGCAGATCCTGTCTGTGACACACAAGAAGGAGATGGCTGCAGGCGGCACCATGTCGCAATCAGCCGCGCTTTCGATGCTTGTATCGAACTATCTTCAATCGATCATCACCGGCACCGCTGAAGACGTCGAGGCCTTCCTGTCCCCGGTTGCATCGCGTTCGCGTCTTCGCGATGTTGTGCGCGGTTTGACCGCAACCCGTCAACTCCGCACCCTCTCCATGGACGCCCAGACGTTCCTTTTCATAGACGGCACGTTGCCTGAGATGCCGGAAACTGTAGCGGCTGGCGGGACAGAAGCCGAGGCAAAGCCGGCGTTCATGGGACGCACTGCTTATCGCGAGCGCATGCTCAATCGCGGGAAAGAGACGGATTCGCAGACCGAAGAGGCTGCCGACAACAAGAACGCGCCAAACGGAGAGCGCCCGGCCTTCCGTTCGGATCGTCCGCAGCGCTTTGCGCCTGGCGCAGCTCCGACGTTCCGCAAGCGTTCAACGGCTGGATCGGACAGGTTCAACAGTGGCCAGCGAAGTTCGGGAGATGCAGGTTCCGGGCGTCCAGGCTCTAACCGTGGTGCTTTCAGCAAGCCGCGCTTCGGCAGCAAGTTTGGAGCCGGCCGGACGACTCACTCTCAAGATGAGCGTCCGCGGGATGCGCGAAGGGATAGCAATAGCCCCCAGCAGAATCGCCCTTTCTCCGGCCGTCCGAGTCGTCCCTACCGTCCCGCAGCTGGTGGTGCTGCCAGTGCTGGTGCCGGGCGGACAGGATCAGATCGGCCACGCTTTGGCTCTGCGCGACCGGGAACAGGCGATCGCCCCCGGACAGATCGCCCATATTCCAAACCAGCTGATGGCGGCAGCTTTCGTCCTCGTCCAACAGGAGATCGCGGTCAGGAACGACCTGGCTTCAGCAAGCGTCCACCCTTTCGCGGAAGTGCCGAAGACAGGGGCGGGAGCCAGTTCAAGCCACGCGCGAACAGCGATCGTCCATCAGCAGATAGGCGCCCGTTCCGCCCCCGGGAAGATGCGAGACCAGGCGGCTCTGGTGATAGTCGCAACAGCAGCAGAGCAGGATTCGCATCGAGGACCGGCGGGCGGCCAGGGCGTCCAGCCGGCGACCGTCCGCGTCCGGATCGCGCATCCGGCGACCGGCCATCCGCAGGCCGTCCGCGCCCGCCACGCGCTGAAGGAGATCGACCGTATACTCCGCGGCCGCGAACAGAAGGGGATAGGGACAGCCGTCCTCCCCGTCGATTTGACAGCAAGCCATCGTTCCAGCGGCGCGACCGCCCGTCCACCGGCGAGGATCGTCCACCTCGCCGCGAGGGCAGCAGTTCCGGTTATCCCTCCAATCCGAATCGTCCCAGCCGGGCGCCTCGACCACCAGGTAGCTTTGCCAGCCGAGAGAAAGGGCCTGCCGATCGCCGACCCGGTGGCACTCGCCCGGGCACGGGCCGTCCTGCAAGCAGCAACCGTCCACAGTCCCGTAGCGGCTCCGCGAAGCCGGGAAGTGGCGATCGCGGCAGGTCCGGCGCACCGGGACGGACACCAGGTCGCAATCCGGGCGGCACCGGCCGGCCGGGTGGCCCGAGAGTGGGTGGCGGCCGACCGTTCAGCGCGAGAGGCGGTTCCCGTTTACCAG
>CAZZUX010000110.1:0-13009 GCA_964657395.1 uncultured Ktedonobacteraceae bacterium | reverse complement strand
GCTACGCTGCTCCGCAGCCGGCTGGAAGGAATTGTGAGTTGATGGCGGCAGCACTGAGAACGGCAGTCATCGGCGTCAGCGGCTATGCGGGTGCGGAACTCGCACGGCTCCTGCTGACCCATCCGCGTCTGCAGAGTGCGCAGCCACTTTTCCTCGGTCGAGGTGGAGAAGAACTACTGACATCCATGCATCCGCAGCTGAACGGACCTGGCCGGAGCGGCATCAAGGTCGAGAGCTTCTCGTGGGATCTACTCAAGCAGCACCAGACAGAATTGCTGTTCCTGGCCACACCACACGAGCAGTCCCGCGAATGGGTTCCGGAAGCACTGGCTCGCGGTCTTAAAGTCATCGACCTTAGTGGAGCGTGGAGACTACAGCGCGACGAGAACCGAGCAGTCTACAAATTCGAAGACAGTGATGCCGCCATTGCCTCCGCCACACAGGCCAAAGCGGTCTATGGACTTCCCGAGCTTCACCGCGAAGCTATCTCGCACGCCAGCCTCGTCGCGAATCCGGGATGCTATGCCACCTCCGTTATTCTTGCGCTTAAGCCGCTGGTAGCTGCAGGCTGGGTGGACCTCGATGCCGGCATCATCTGTGACTCGAAATCCGGGGTCTCCGGCGCCGGTAAAGCAGCCACAGCGAAGACGCATTTCATGTATGCGGTAGATAACCTCTCAGCCTACGGGCTTTTCGGCCATCGCCACACTGGTGAGTTGCTGGAGCAGGTCGGCGTATCCTCGGATCAATTGATCTTTACGCCTCACCTGCTGCCGATTCCGCGCGGCATTCTGTCCACCATTTACCTGCGGTTCACACAACCGCATGATCCTGTAGAAGTAAGCGCATGCTTCCGCAACTTCTACAAGCACAGTCCGATGGTACGGCTGTACAGCACACCGGAGCTGCCGCAGATTCAGTATTCGGTGCGAACCAACTACTGCGATCTTGGATTCCACCTTGCACCCGATCATCGACGATGCATCCTCGTGTCCTGCCTCGACAACCTGCTCAAGGGCGCAGCTGGCCAGGCAGTACAGAACATGAATGTAATGAGCGGCTGGGACGAAGCGGAGGGACTGCTATGAAGTACGTCGTAAAACTCGGCGGAGCTACGCTGGAGAATCCTGAATTGCTGCATGGCTGTGCCCGCGCTATTACCGAGCTGGTTCGTGACGGCCACCAGGTCACCGTCGTACACGGCGGAGGTGTCGCGTTGACCCGCACCCTCAAGCAGCTAGGAAAGCAGAGCGAGTTTGTCGCCGGCCTGCGGATCACGGACGCAGAAACGCGCGACACTGCTGTCATGGTTCTCGGCGGCCAGGTCAACAAAGCGTTAGTGGCTGCACTGGGTTCTCATGGCCAGTCCGCTGTCGGCCTCTCGGGTGGCGACGGCCTGATCTTTCGTGCGCGCAAGAAGCGCACCGCGCCGGATCTCGGCTTCGTGGGCGAGATTGTTGCGTCCGACATGCGCTGGCTCGAAGCGATCTGGAAAATGGGCGCCGTACCAGTCATATCGAGCATCGCTCTCGGTTTTGACGGCGAATACTACAACATCAATGCCGACGAAATGGCTGCGGCCTGCGCCGTTGCATCGCATGCGGATGCTTTGGTCTTCCTCACTGACGTACCCGGCGTGCGCGGCTCGAATGGAGAAGTGATGCGCTGGCTCAGCATCGGACAGATCGCCGGGCTGACGCGGGACGAAGTGATCAGTGGCGGAATGCTGCCCAAACTAGGCGCCTGTCGGGAAGCGCTTCTGCACGGCGTGAAACGTGTGCGAATTCTTCCAGCAGAATCCGCGAACCTACTACCCGATCTGACATCCAGCCGCATCGCACTTGGAACGGAGGTGATGGTCGCATGAAGCTGGCAACCACACGCGCCGCAGAAGCCACGCTGCTTCTGCCAACCTACGAACGCAATCCCCTGCTATTTGTCTCCGGCCATGGTGTACACCTCAAGGATGAAGCAGGAAACGAATACCTTGACCTGCTGAGCGGTATCGGTGTCAACGCACTCGGTTACGGTCATCCCGTGATTGAAGAAGCGATTGCGGTACAAAGTCGAAAACTCATCCATACTTCCAACCTCTTCTTCCATGAAGGTCAGGCAGAGCTTGCTGCCCGTCTCACGAAGATGACCGGGATGGATCGCGCCTTCTTCTGCAATGGGGGCTCGGAAGCATGGGAAGCAGCCATGAAGCTCGCGCGCGCCTATGCAGGCATGAAGCGCAAGCAGGGTCTGCAAATCGGCACCAAATTCATCGCGGTCGAGCAGAGCTTTCACGGACGAACCATGGGTGCGGTTTCAACCACGCACAAAGCAAAATATCGCGAACCATTCGAACCCCTGCTTCCCGGCGTCGAATTTGTGCCCTTTGACGATGTGGCTGCGCTGCGCGACGCTTTCTCTACCGACGTCTGCGCGATCCTGGTAGAAGCCGTGCAGGGCGAAGGCGGCATCCGTCCCGTCTCGCAAGATTTTCTGCGAGTGGCCTACGAGCTCACTCGCAACACCGGCGCCCTGCTGATCGTGGACGAGATCCAGGCTGGCCTCGGCCGAACCGGCAAATGGTGCGCTTATCAGCATTATGGACTTCAGCCGGATATCACCACCCTGGCTAAGCCCCTCGCCGGCGGCCTGCCGCTCGGCGCCATGCTGTGCACGGAAGCTGTTTCTGCAGCGATGCATCCCGGCATGCACGGCACAACCTTTGGCGGCGGCCCGCTTTCCTGTGCAGTAGCTATTGCGGTCATCGACTTTATGGAACGCGAGCATCTGCTCGAGCACGTGCAGCAGGTCGGCGGCTACTTCAGGCAACACTTACAGGCCCTCGCGGCGAAACACTCCGTCATTACGGAAGTTCGTGGCATGGGTCTGATGCTGGCTGTCGACCTTGAAAGCGACACACTCGCCAAGGCGGTCGCTTCCGAGATGATGAGTCGCCGCATCATTCTGAATCGAACCAGCGATACCGTTCTGCGGTTTCTGCCGCCCTACATACTCGAGCGGAAGCATGTCGACACTGCTGTCGCCGCCCTCGACCAGATCCTCACTGAACACTCACCAGCGGTTGCATCTTCCACGCAAACCGCAGCCTCCCACGGAGGGAGATAGCATGGCGTCGAAGACACTCGTACTTGAAGAACAGCAGGTAGAAGCGCCTGAAATCGCTGCACCTCCAGCCGTCTCACTTGCCGGCCGCGACCTCTGCTCCATCACCGACCTGTCGCAGGCAGAAACACGGGGCCTGCTTGATCTCGGTCACAGCGTGAAGGCCAATCCCTCGCACTATCGCTATGCGCTTGATGCAAAGCAGATGGTGATGTTTTTTGAAAAAGCGTCTCTGCGCACCCGACTTACCTTCGAGGCAGCCATCAACACTCTTGGCGGCAATGCCATCTTCGTTGACCAGACGCAGTCTCCACTCGGCGAACGGGAATCGCTCGCCGATATGGCCCGCAACATCGAACGTTGGGTAGCCATCATCGTTCTGCGCACCTACGCGCACGAAACCATTACCGAGATGGCGGAGCATTCGCGTGTGCCCGTCATCAATGCTCTCAGCGACCTTGAACATCCGTGCCAGGCTCTTGCCGACTGGATGACACTGGAAGAACGATTCGGAACCGCGAAGGGTCTCAAATTCACCTACGTCGGAGACGGCAACAACGTCTGCCACTCGCTCATGCTGACGGGCGCGCAGCTCGGAGCACAGGTCACGATTGCAACGCCGAAAAATTACGGACCCAAGGCCGACATCGTGGCGCAGGCCCGCGGCATCGCCAACAACTCCGGCGGCATGATCGAAGTCATTCAGGATCCGATCGCTGCTGTCACGGGTGCAGATGCGATCTACACCGACGTATGCACCAGCATGGGCTTTGAGCACGAAGCAACCAAGCGTGCGCCTTTCTTCAAGCCTTACCAGGTCAATGAAGCATTGATGTCCTGCGCGTCACCTAACGGCGTCTTTATGCACTGCCTGCCCGCTCACCGCAATGCTGAGGTCACGGACGCCGTTCTCGATGGTCCGCAATCCATCGTTTTCGAGCAGGCTGAAAACCGCATGCACGCGCAGAAAGCGTTGCTGCTGATGCTGCTGGGCGCTGGCGCAGCCATCCATCCACCCGCAACACACTCGCTCGAAGGCCGAGCGTAAGAAGGAGATTCTCATGGCAGGAAAAGTCGTTCTCGCATATTCCGGCGGTCTTGATACGTCGATCATCATTCCCTGGCTCAACGAGAACTACGGCATGGACGTCATCGCCATGGTCGCCGACGTAGGCCAGGGTGAAGACATCGACGCAGTTGTTGAGAAAGCCCACAAGACCGGCGCAAAGAAAGTCGTCGTCCGCGACCTGCGCCACGAGTTCGTTAAAGACTATGTGTATCCCACCGTCAAAGCCGGGGCGGTCTACGAAGACAAGTACCTGCTTGGTACATCCATCGCTCGTCCTGTTATAGCCAAGCACCAGGTCCTCGTTGCTCTTGAAGAAGGAGCGGAAGCCGTCGCTCATGGCTGTACCGGCAAAGGCAACGACCAGGTCCGTTTCGAACACGCCTACCAGGCTTTAGCTCCAGAACTCAAGGTCGTTGCCCCGTGGCGCGAGTGGACGCTGATGAGCCGCGAAGACTGCCTCGACTATGCCGAAGCCCACGGCATCCAGGTAACAGCAAGCCGTGAGAAGATCCATTCGCGCGACCGCAATCTCTGGCACGTCAGCCACGAGGGTGGCGAACTCGAAGACGCAAACAACGCGCCATTCGACAGCACATGGACCATGACCCGTTCTCCCCAGGAAGCTCCGGACCGCACAGAGACAGTCGAGATCGGCTTTGTCAAGGGTGAACCTGTTTCCGTTGACGGCATGCCTCTCGAACCAGTCCAACTAGTCGAATTGCTCAACGAAATCGGCGCACGCAATGCCATTGGTCGCATCGATCTTGTAGAAAATCGCTTCGTCGGAATTAAGTCCCGTGGCTGTTACGAAACACCGGGCGGCACACTTATCGTGCTCGCTCATCGTGAACTAGAAGCACTGGTTCTGGACCGTGAGGTCAAGCACTACAAGCAGCAGGTCGGACTGCGTTATGCCGAACTCGTCTACAACGGCCTGTGGTTCACGCCTCTGCGCGAGGCACTCGACGCCTTCGTCCTGAACACTCAGCAGAACGTAACTGGTTCCGTGAAGCTCTCGCTCTACAAGGGAAACGTCTCCGTTGCCGGCCGCTCCTCGCGCTACTCGCTCTATTCGAACGAGCTTTCCTCGTTCACCATGGGCGACACTTACGATCAGAAGGACGCCAAGGGATTTATCCAGATCCTTGGCCTCCCTGCTCGCACGCGCGCCCGACTGATGCAGCAGACGGCGACTGAACATCCCGTGAAAGAGGTCGTAAAGTGAAGATGTGGTCTGGCCGCTTTCGCGAGCCGCTCGACCCCGTCTTTGAAGCATGGCAGCGTTCCTTCGGCTTTGACTGGCAGCTTCTCCCGCAGGAGATTGCTGCCAGCAGAGCCCATGCAAAGACCATTGCCCATGCCGGCATCCTCACTTCCAATGAGCTCACAACGATTCTCAATGGCTTGGACCAGGTCTTGTCCGGCAGTTCCCTCACCGCTGAGACAAATCCTGCAGCTTCGTCACCTGCCGAAGACATCCATCACTACGTCGAACTCGAGTTGACCAGGCTCATCGGCGACCTTGCATTGAAGCTCCATACCGGCCGCAGCCGCAATGAACAGATCGCCACTGACCTGCGTCTCTATGTCAGGGAAAACGGCAGCCTGGTCATCGAGCAACTTTCCGCGTGGATTGGAGCGCTCCTTGAACAGGCAGATCGACACGCCGAAGCGGTTATGCCCGCTTACACGCACCTGCAGCGAGCTGAACCCGTGCTTGTCGCCCATTGGCTGCTGGCGTATGCAGAAATGTTGTTCCGTGATATCACCCGCGTTGAAGATTGTCTGCGTCGTCTCGATGCATGTCCCCTCGGCTCCGGCGCGGTCGCAGGCGCGACGCTGAAGCTTGATCGCACCATCGCAGCGCGAGAACTCGGCTTTTCCGCGCCAACCGCAAACTCCATGGACGCCACCAGCGATCGCGACTTCATCCTGGAATACCTTCAGGTGCTCACCACCACAGGCCTGCATGCCAGTCGCTTCGCCGAAGAGATAACTCTATTCGCAACCGCAGAGTTCGGCTTCGTCGAGTTGCCCGAAGCTTTCTCGACCGGCTCGAGCGCCATGCCGCAGAAGAAGAATCCCGACCTCACTGAACTGGTGCGCGGTAAAGTTGGCCGCCTCAACGGCGCCGCCCAAACAGTGGCCCTGCTGTTGAAAGGCCTCCCGCTTGCCTACAATAAGGACATGCAGGAGACCCAGGAGCCCTTGTTTGCAGCAACCAACACTGTGCTGCCCATGCTGGCTTTGCTCGGCCGTTTCACCGCAGCCCTGACCTTCCGCCACGAACACATGTTGGCTGCCTGCGAAAACGGTTTCCTCAACGCTATGGCGGCAGCGACCTACCTCGTTCACAAGGGAGTTCCCTTCCGGAAGGCCCACGAAAAGATCGGCAACGCTGTTCGCTACAGTCTCGAGAAGAACTGTGAACTGAATGCTCTGACCCTCGAAGAACTTCAGCAGTTTGGCCCGGAGTTTCAGTCAGACTTCTTCGACGCCATCACGCTCCAAGCCACTGTCGATTGTCATGATGTCTTCGGCGGCACGAACCGCGGGCGCGTCGCTTCTTCGCTGTCCGCTGCCCGGACCCGGCTGCAGACCCTGGTCCACCAACAGCAGCAGAGCCAACCTGCGGAGATGCTGCATGCAGGTGCGTAAGGCGCGTCTGCAGGACGCTTCTCTGGTCTTCGAACTCGTCAACAGCCTCTCCACCGACGGAACACTCCTCCGTCGCGCCTTCGCGGAGATCTGCGAGAACATCCGCGATTTCACCATCGCCGAATCTGACAGCGGCCACTTTCTCGGCTGCGGCGCCCTGCATCTCTACGGCCCCCATCTCGCTGAAGTACGTTCCATCGTGGTGCGTCCGGAAGCGAAGGGCCGCGGCGCCGGCGGCCGGATGCTGCAGTCTCTGCTCGAAGAAGCTGAAGGTCACGGGGTAGGCTGTGTGTGCCTCTTCACCCGTATACCCGACTTCTTTTTTCACCATGGCTTTCGTGTGGTCGAAGATCGTGCCGCTCTTCCCGACAAGATCTACAAGGACTGCCAGAGCTGTCCGCGCCTGTATCGGTGCGATGAAGTAGCGATGGCCCGGGGCCAGCTGCCAAAAGTCTCCATCCTCGGCACACGGCAACAGGCCGAACAACTCGTGCGCCTGATCGTCTGACTTGCATCTACAATCAGCAGCGATGAACGTGCTTACCTGGAAGATCGTGCTGGCTCTAGGCTCCTGCGCTCTACTGGGCCTGCGGCACGGCTTTGACTACGATCATCTGGCTGCCATCTCCGACATCACGGCCGTGCAGCGGACATGGCGGAATGGCATGCGGCTCGGCTTGACCTATGCACTTGGCCACGCACTCACCGTCGTAGCCCTCGGCGCTGCTGTCATCATGCTGCATCTCCCGCTGCCTGCCCGCCTGGACGCCTGGACGGAACGCTTGATCGGCGTAACGCTCATGGTGCTTGCCGTGCTGGTCATCGGAAACCTTTTTCAAAAGCGTCACTCGCATCACGGCATGGAAAGCCGCATCGCCCTGTTGATCTCAGCCGGTCAGCAGGTTTCCTGGCGCTTCCGGAGGCTGATAAAGAAAGATCTCGCCCGCCCTCTTTCCTTTCGTTGGAACTATTCCGGCAAATCGGTCTTCTTCATCGGCGTTCTTCACGGCCTCGGCGCAGAGACTCCCAGCCAGCTGATGCTGTTCCTGCTGGCTGCGAGCCTGGGAGGCACGACGCTCGGCTTGTTCGGATTGCTTGCATTTGCCGCAGGACTCATCATCATGAATGGCATCATGACCGCAACACTGGGCGGCGTGTACAAAGCTTCCGCATCCAGTGGTGCCCGGCACGCCCCGGCCATCTTTCGTTGGGTCGCCGTCGCCGGGGCCCTGTACAGCTTCGTGATCGGCGTCATCTTCCTGTTCGGTGCCTCAGGCGCACTGCCTCCACTCGGCTGACGTAAAGCATGTGGTACGTCTCTTCAGAGCCGCTGATCTTTGTGTCCGGTCAGAGCGACTAGCTGCGATGATGATGGCACCATGCCGATCTACTACCTGCGTCGGCTGAGTGGCCGCGACCGGACTGCCCCAGCGAACAGGCAGCTTGCCCGCTATCTTGCCTTTGTGGCCGGCGCCATCAATGCCGGCGGCTTCCTTGCCATCCATCAGTACACGTCGCACATGTCAGGCATCGTGTCCTCCATGGCAGACAATCTGGCCATTGGCAGTTTTCATCTGGTGCTTCTCGGCGGAGCTTCCGTAATCTCTTTTCTGGCAGGCGCTGCCAGTACCTCGCTGATGGTCCGGCTGGCGCGCCGGCGCTCCCTCCACAGTGAATACGCGCTTCCATTGCTCGCGGAAGCCTTACTGCTCGTCGGATTTGCGTTCACCGGCAGTGAGTTTGAAGCAAAGGGCGCCAGGAGCGGCGTTCTCGGCACCATCCTGCCGCTGTGCTTCACCATGGGTCTTCAGAACGCAATCGTTACCAACATCTCCGGCGCAGTCATCCGAACCACTCATATGACCGGCATCGTCACAGACATAGGCATCGAATTGGGACACGCTGTGTATGCGGCAATCAGCCGGGAGCCTCTCTCGCAGGTTGTTCGCTTTGACCAGCTCTGGCTCCTGACTTCCCTGCTTACACTTTTTTTCTCAGGAGGCATCGTCGGAGCACTCGGCTTCCACTACCTGGGCTTCCTCTTCAGCCTTCCCTTTGCCACAGTTCTCCTCATCCTGGCCGTCATACCACTCCTGGACGATTTACGCGGAAGACCCTAGCGAAATATCCTGCTGCAGTTTTCCGGCCCGCTGATCGAGACTCAACTTGCTGAATCCCAAGCAACGAACACTTTGTAAGCACCCGTCCCGACACGTTATATTCAAAGTGCGACTTCTTCGGTCGTACTTGGTCTAATAGGCAATGATGGCAGAGCTGGAGAAGGTCGGGCAGATGGCGCTGCATGAGCTGGCGGATGGTCAGTGGGCAGTGATCAAGAGTCTTGACCTGCCTGTCGAAATACAGAACCAGTTGATGCATATGGGCTTCATGCCCGATGCCCCGGTCACTGCCATCCGCCGGGCACCTGCCGGCGATCCGACCGTCTATGGCATCGACGGTTCCGAAGTGGCGCTGCGCCGCGAAACCGCCAGGTGGATCGTGGTGAGACCCCGCGTTCCGTCAGCTTCTGAAAAGCTGGAGGAGCTGCCCTCGTGAGCTGTCACACCACGGGTCCGGTCGCAGAGCTCGAACCGCAGGATATAGCTCCAGCCGCTGCGTCCGACGGGCATGCAGTCCGCAAGCCGAGTGGGAAGATCAGGACGGTCGTCCTGGTGGGTCCGCCGAACTGCGGCAAGTCGACGTTGTTTAACCGGTTGACTGGTCTTCGGCAGAAGGTCGCCAACTATCCGGGTGTTACCGTCGAACAGCATTCGGGCCGTATGAACGGCATCGGCCGCAAAGATCTGACGCTGATCGACTTGCCGGGCATCTACAGCCTCAACAGCACCTCTGAGGATGCGCGCGTAGCGGTGGACGTACTTCACGGACGCATGCCCGGAACGCCTCCGCCCGACGCTGTTCTGCTGGTGCTCGACGCCCTGCACCTGCAGCGGCAACTGATGCTTGCTTCGCCGATTCTGGCGCTGGGCCTTCCGACGCTCATCCTGCTGAATATGGCAGACCTGCTCGCTGCCCGTGGCGGCAAAATAGATTCGCTCGCCCTAGCACAGGAGCTGCGCTGCCCGGTAGCCCTCATCAGCGCCTCGAATGGCACCAATATCTCGACAATTGCCAACTTTCTGCTTCGTGCCGGAGAACCGCCGCAAACCTTTGATCAGGCACCCATCGCGACCCTGCCGGTGCTTCAGAATCCCGTCTCCTGCCGCAAGTGGTCGGCCCAGGTCACAGAAGTCGCAGACTACCGGCATCCCTCGTCGCCCATCTGGACCATTCGTCTCGACCGCATCCTGTTGCATCGCGTCTGGGGTCCCCTGGTCTTTCTGGCTGTCGTCATAGCCGTCTTCCAGGTAGTCTTTACGATCGGACAGCCACTCAGTGACGGGCTTGGGCAGATCCTGACAAGCGCCGGCGCGCACGTCGCCAACCTGCTTCCCGACAACTGGCTGCGTGCCCTGCTCCGCGACGGGATATGGAACGGTGTTCAGGCTGTACTCGTCTTCCTGCCGCAGATCCTGCTGCTCTTCCTGTTCATCGGGATCCTCGAAGATTCGGGCTACCTGGCGCGCGCTGCCCTGATCGCCGACCGCCTGATGCGCTCCATCGGCCTGAACGGCAAAGCCTTCATCCCCCTGCTGTCGGCCTACGCCTGCGCTGTGCCGGCCATCATGGCAACCCGCACCATCGAGAATCGCCGCGACCGCCTCGCGACGATCCTGGTCGCGCCGTTTATGACCTGCTCTGCTCGCGTGCCGATTTACACGCTCATCATCGCAGCCTTCATCCCGGACCGGAAGCTGGTCGGCGATCTCATCGGCCTGCGTGCCTGCGTGATGCTCAGCCTGTATGTTCTGGGTTTCCTGGCCGCGCTCGGTACTGCACGTTTGTTGAAATCTTCGGTGCTGAAAGCGTCGTCCGCGCCTTTCATCCTGGAGCTGCCACAGTATCGCTGGCCCACCCTGCGATCGCTCGGATTACGTCTTTATGATCGGGGGAAACTCTTCCTGAAAAAGGCCGGCACGATCATTCTCGGCGTCACGTTTGTGTTGTGGGTGCTGAGCATCGTCCCGATTCATGGCGGGCACTTCTCCGAGCTGGCAGACAGCGTTATCGGCCGCCTGGGTCACATCATCGAGCCGCTCATCCGTCCCCTTGGCTTCAACTGGAAGATCGGGATTGGTCTGCTCAGCTCGATCATCGCCCGCGAAGTGATCGTCGGCACACTCGGCACCCTCTACGGCGCCGATCATCTTACGCAGTCTGAAACCCTGCAGGCCGCCCTGCGCCACGACATGACCCTCGGCGGAGCCATCGCCCTGGTTGTTTTCTTTGCCTTCGCGATGCAGTGCACCTCGACCCTCGCGGTGGTCCGCCGTGAGACGAACAGCTGGAAGTGGCCGGCCGTCCAGTTCCTCTACATGAGCGGACTGGCCTATCTGGCTGCGCTGGTGACGAACCAGTTGTTTCTGCATTTGTTCTGAGTTGGTCTTCTTCTTTTGATTTGCAGGAATACGCGGCCAGCGCCCTGCTCGACCTGCATATCTGCCTGCTTCAGAACTTTGCTGGTCAGAATGATCCATCCAACGTAGAATCGCGGCATTCATTCGTGCCGTGCGGCCACTTGCCACTGCTGGTCACACGAGCATCGGAGAATGTGTCTCAGGATGGGGACTGTTGTCCGGGCACTCACCAGGAAGTTAGACATCCTCGGTAAGGAGCTAGTCTTTGGAGCCTCGCAGATCATTTCTTTCCCGCCTGGCGGCTTTACCACTCTTCGGAATGGCCGCCGCTCATGGAATGAACGCTCAAGTGCACGAACAAGCACACAAGCAACTCAAGATCATGATGAAGAGCGCCTGGGGCTCCGACGACCCAACCAAGGCAGCATTCCCGTTTTCCCACGGACTTGCCCTTGCCGAGGCAGGACATGAGGTCCAGATTTTCCTGCTTGGAGAAGCAGTCGTGCTGATGCGCAAGGTTGTGGCCGAGGCTGTCACACCTGTTGGCTGGCCGAAGATCGCCGATACCCTGGACAAGCTCGCAGCCAGGCACATACCCATCTATGCGTGCGGCGCCTGCTCGCGTGCTCGCGGCGTCACCGAGGCTGATCTCACCACGTATGGAGCGAAGTACGGAAGCCCGCCTATCTTTGTTTCTCTCGTGGAATGGGCCGACAAAGTCATAACAGAATAGCGGCAAACGCCTGACTCCCTATGCTGGGCGGCACAGTCGTCCCGGCAGGTCTGCGCCCAGGCCGTGGAACGACGCGCTTCCGAGACTGCTGAGTATCGCTAAAACTCGCAATCCAGGCGGAATACCTCATTCGAAAAGCAAGAAAAGTTCCAACCGCAAAGCCCCACACAAAGTGCGACCAGCGGGAGCATGCCCTTGCGCCAAAGGTGTCTACGCCCGTCCGGCCAGTACATGAGAGAATAGGGCTGAGCCCAACGACAATTAAAGAGACCCCTGCATGATTTCTGTCAGCAATGTCAGCATGCGCTACGGCGCAAAAGTTCTGTTTGAAGATGTTTCCGTCCAGTTCATCCCTGGTCGCCGCTATGGCTTGACCGGACCGAATGGCGCCGGAAAATCCACGTTCATGAAGATCCTCGCCGCCGATCTTGACCCGCAAAAGGGCACGGTCGTCCGCCCGAAAAAGGTTTCCGTCCTCCGCCAGGATCAATACGCCTTCGACAGCTATCGCCTCATCGACACTGTCATCATGGGCAACAAGGGCCTGTGGGCCGCCCTCGAAGAACGCGAAAAGATCTACAGCAAGGCCGAGATGACCGACGAAGACGGCATGCGTCTTGGCGAGCTCGAAGGCATTGTCGGCGAAGAAGACGGCTACACCGCCGAGAGCGATGCGGCGATCCTGCTTCAGGGTCTGGATATTCCCGACGAGCTGCACGAGCGCAAGATGGGCGAGCTGCAGGGCGGTCAGAAGGTGCGCGCACTGCTGGCACAGGCGCTCTTCGGCAAGCCCCAGGCACTGCTGCTCGACGAACCGACGAACTATCTTGATCTTGAATCCATCGAGTGGCTGCAGGACTTCCTGCTGCACTTCGAAGGAACGCTCATCACTATCTCGCACGACCGCCACTTCCTCAACAGTGTCTGCACCCACATCGCCGACATCGACTACGA
>CAZZUX010000109.1:0-13433 GCA_964657395.1 uncultured Ktedonobacteraceae bacterium | reverse complement strand
CAGGATTCGATGAGCGATTCACTTCGGCGAAAAATGTCAGCTCAGGGAGTCGCAGAAAAGCTGTCGTGCAGTGTGGCTGTGGAGCTGTCACCAACCCATACATCAAAGTCGGATGGCTCGACCGTCCAGCCGCTTCTGGCAGCGCTCCAGGAGTTGCGCTCTCCTCGACCGATCTCGAACGTAACCACCTGTTTCTCGCCCGGCTGTAGCGTGACGCGCTTGAAGCCCTTCAGCTCGCGTACCGGACGAGAAGCCGAGCCATAACGCTGATGCAGGTAGAGCTGAACTACCTCGTCTGCTGCCTTGGAACCAGTGTTAGAAACAGTTACGGTAGCACTCAGCGATCCTTCCAGCGGCACTGTTTTGGCACTGAGGTGAAGATCCGAGATGGAGAAGGTCGAGTAGCTCAGGCCAAAGCCGAATGGATAGAGGGGCGTCGTGGGAAGATCCCAGTACCGGGAAGTGAAACCAGGCGAATCATAGGGCTTGTGTGATGTTGTATGAGCGTAATAGATAGGGATCTGTCCGGCTGAGCGTGGCCATGTGACCGGCAGTTTGCCGCCTGGAACGGCATCGCCCGCGAGCAGATCTGCCACTGCGTTGCCGGCCTCCGTACCGCCGAAATAACAATCCATGATCGCCGGGATGTGCTCGGATGCCCAGGCGAGATCGAGCGGACGGGTACTGAAAAGCAACAGAACTACAGGCTTGCCCAATGCCTGGACTGCTTCAAGAAGCTGCTGCTGCTTGCCGGGAAGCGTGAGTGACGATCGCGAGGCGTATTCAAAGTCCATGCCGGCCAACTCGCCCAGCGTCATCACCACGACGTCTGAGTTCTTTGCAAGCTCAAGCGCATCCTTCATCTCTTTATCAGCCTCTTCTGTCGTCCATGGTTTCTCCGGTTTAGGTCCGATGAAACCCTCGAACGAGGAAGGGAACTGCTTGGCAATCTGCACACCTTCCGCAAACCGGACTTGCGAGTTCGCAAATTTGTTCTTCAATCCATCCAAGACGGTGACTGAGTCTTCTTCTTTTGCTGTCAGGCTCCATGGCCCGTTCATGTCGCCCTTGCTATTCCCGAGCGGCCCAATGACAGCGATACGCTGAGTCTTTTTGGACAGGGGCAGCAATCCTCCTTCGTTGCGCAGCAGAACAGCCGTGCGGGCCGACGCCGTGCGTGCAGCCATCCGATGTTTGGCCAGCATCTCGGCATGGGTCCGATCGGTTGCATCGGCATAGGGGTGCTCAAACAAGCCGACATGGTATTTGGCGGCAAGAATCGGGCGGACCAGATCGTCAAGCTGAGCCTGGCTGATTTGTCCTTTATCGATCAAAGACTTCAGATTGGAAAGGTAGGTCGCGCTACCCATATCCATGTTGACGCCGGCAGTGGCACCGCGCAGCGCGGCGTCTGGGGCGTCCTTTGCAAAGCCTTGCGTCACCAGGCTGCCCACGGCGAAGGCGTCACTCACAACGAACCCCTTGAAATTTAGTTCATGACGCAGATTTTCCTGCAGCAGATGGACGTTGCCACTCGCCGGCACATCGTTGAGATCCATGTAGGCGCTCATGACTGAACCGGCACCAGCCTCTATGCCAGCACGAAAGGGCGCGAGGTACACGTTCTGCATCTGTTCTTCGGAAATATAGGACGCATCGTAGTCGCGGCCGCCTTCCGCTGCACCGTAGCCGGCGAAATGCTTGAGGGTGGCCATGAAGGGATGAGGATCTTCGGCTGTGCCCTGAAAGCCTCTTACCTGGGCCCGCGCCATGGCAGCGCCAAGGTATGGATCCTCGCCGGCACCTTCAGAGATGCGGCCCCATCTCGGATCACGCGCAATGTCGAGCATCGGTGCAAAGCTCCATCGCACACCTGCATGGCTAGCCTCTTCAGCAGCGATTGCCTGGGCCTCCTCGCCAACCGCAGGATCCCAGGAGGCAGCATTCGCGATTGGAACCGGGAACTCTGTATCGAACCCGTGTATGACATCGAAGCCGAACAGGATGGGAATGTGTAAACGCTGCTCAGTCATGGCGATCTTCTGCAGCCGATTGATCTCTTTAGGTTCGGTCACGAATAAAAAGGAGCCGACCTCGCCTCGGCGTACATGATCCTCATACGAGACTGGATCAGCCTTCATGCCCGGAATCGGGAGCTTGATGTAGAAGGGCTGATTCAACTGGCCTATCTTTTCTTCTACGGTCATCTGCTTCAAAAGGGCATCGGCCCTCGCAGTGTCCTGCGTCGAGACTGCGTTCTGGGATTGGCCAACTCCAGCCAGAAGCAGCAAGCTCACCATGGTCAGAAGGGAAACTCGTAAGTTAAGCATCGCGGTCCTCAGTAGCGGTTCTATCTGCATTGTCGATTGTGCGTAAAGTGGAAAGGCCAATATAGACCTTTTGGCTCCGTTCCTGCCTGGAGCGGTTCCGGTTGTACGCTTCAGGAAGATACGAGCGTGGTCTTTCGAAGTCGAACAGAAATCTTCATCGCGAACGCGATAATGCTAGTGCCGCTGATGCGCTAACCCGCTCATTGCCTGCTCAAACACTGTGTTGGCATATGTCTTGGTAATGGAGCCTAGGCCCATCTGCAGTCGATAGTAGAGCGGTGCATAAAACGCGTCGATAGCCGCCTCCATATCGATGTCATCACGGATCTCTCCTTGACGTACGGCCAGTTCCAGCACTTCGCGAACGAGCCTCCGTCTTGGCAGAGTCCAGTTCTCACGAAAAGCCAGCGCCAGGTCTGCATCGAACTGGGCTTCCGCTAACAGCGCTCGGACTAGTCCGCCGACGCGTCCTCTGAAAGCCTTTGCCGTAATGTGCATCTGTAATCGAAGCCTCTCGGTTGCATGCGTACTCAGCGGAAACGTGGATGCGGGTCCGAGCTGGCCGACGAAGGCATCCAGGATGACAGCTGCCTTGTTCGGCCATCGGCGGTAGATGGTGGTTTTTCCTACGCCTGTTCGACTCGCAATAGCTTCAACAGTCACAGCCCGGAAACCGATCTCGAGTACGAGATCAAGTGCCGCCTTCAAGATGGCCTGGTGAAGACGTTCACTCCTTGGACGTCCGGCCTTCGGTGTCTCTGATTGTTTCCTGGCCATGTTTCACTCCCTGGTAAATCGGCCGGCTGCTTTACTTTTGAATCGTAACGAAACGGATCGTATCTTATTTGTACGTCCAGTCTTTGTAGGTGGGAAGATTATAATGAGCGGTTTTACACATCAATCAGCACCAACTCACTTCGTTGAAGCGGAAGGCATCCAATTTGCTTACCGACGTTTTGGCAAGAAGCAGGGCACACCCCTTGTACTCATTCCTCACATCCTTGGCAACATGGATAGCTGGGATCCGTCGGTGACGGATGGCTTCGCTCAGCATCGGGAAGTCATCCTTTTCAACAATGCGGGTGTCGCCAGTTCGAGCGGTGAAGTCCCAACGACTTTCGAAGACATGGCTAGAGGTGCGGGTGTCTTTCTCGATGCGCTTGGCCTTCTGAAGGTGGATCTACTCGGTTTCTCAGTCGGTTCGATGATTGCGCAAAACGTGGCCATGCTGCGGCCCAACTTGATCCGAAGATTAATTCTCGTCGGCAGTGGGCCGCGCAACGGCGACAGCATTCCCCTGACACCCGAGTCCCAGCTGATCTTTACGAACAAGTATGGCAATCCAGACGATTTCTGGATCGATGGATTTTTCACGGCTTCTCCCGCGAGTCAGGCTGCGGGTCATGCGTTTATCAAGCGCAGGAATGCACGGATCATCGATCGTGATCTCCCGATCAATGACAAGGTACAGTCAGCGCAGTTTGCAGCACTAGTGGAGTGGGGACAACCAATAGGTGAACGCTTCGCCTATCTAAAGAAGATCAAGATGCCGGTGCTTATCGCCGGCGGCACGTCGGACATTATCTTCTACTCAATCAACTCTTTTTATCTGCAGCAGCATCTGCCGAATGCGCAAATGATTCTGTATCCAGACTCCGCGCATGGATCGCTGTTCCAATTTCCAGAACTCTTTGTGGAGCACGCTGAATTATTCCTGCGCCACTAAGCACATGCATCGGATCGATGTTCGCACTCTATGGAGAAGCTATGGGAAAGTTAAACGGCAAAGTAGCATTGATCACGGGTGGTACAAGCGGCATCGGCCTGGCGACAGCCAGCTTACTTATCGCAGATGGCGCCCACGTATTTGTTACTGGACGCCGCCAGACCAAGGTAGACGAAGCCGAGAAAATGCTTGGGAAGCAGAGTACGGGGATACAGGGAGACGTCTCTAACCTGGCGGACCTTGATCGCCTCGTTGAGCAAATTGGAGCACAGAAAGGTCGAATCGACATTGTGTTCGCGAACGCAGGTGCAGCAGAATTTGCTCCCTTCGGCCAGGTGGATGAAGCTCATTTTGATCGGATGTTCGACGGCAATGTTAAAGGACTGCTGTTCACGGTGCAGAAAGCACTCCCCCTGATCCCCGACGGAGGTTCTGTGATTCTGATGTCCTCGGTTGTTGGCAGCAAGGGTTTACCGGCGAACACTGTCTACGCTGCGACCAAGGCTGCCATACGATCGTTTGCAAGAACCTGGGCCACGGATCTGAAAGCTCGCGGCATCCGTGTGAATGCTGTCAGCCCGGGCCCTGTTGATACGGAGGGACTGCGCGAACTTTTGGGAGATACTCCAGCGGGACAGCAGCGCAAGGAGAGCTTTACGCGAACGGTTCCCCTTGGTCGCATGGGCCGCGCCGAAGAGATTGCGAGAGCTGTCCTGTTCCTCGCCTCGGAGGACAGCAGTTACGTGACGGGTACGGAATTGTTTGTTGACGGCGGCATGGGGCAGGTGTGAAGCGCCGGCGGTTCTGAGCGCCGGCGCATGGGAGTACACCTCAGGCAAGTACCCCGCCGTCAATGTTCAAGATGGTGCCGGTGACGTAGCATCGGGGCTCGCGAGGAAGACAACGCCTGCCGCTTTCTCTTCCGGCCGGCCATAGCGGCCGAGCGGAACCGTCGCTATCCAGGCTGGCGCCCAATCACTGCTCGCAGGATTCATGTCGGTATCGACGAAGCCGGCCTGAACCGTGTTCACGGTAATGTTGCGGGACGCAAGATCGCGTGCCGCCACCCGGTTGAACGCGCCAACGGCCGCCTTGGTAGCAGAATAATCTGCCGCACCTGGAACGCCGGTGCGCGTTCCTGCGCCAGATCCGATGGTGATGATGCGGCCATGATCAGGAAGAACTTTGGCCGCAGCCCGTATGGTGGCAAAAACACCATTGATGTTGACGCGGTTTTGACGCTGCAAAGCCGCGATGTCCACGTCTCCTCCGACAGGTCCCATGACAAAGACCGCAGCGTTGTTGACCAGTACGCGAGCCGACTGCTTTCGAAGTCGCAAAACGGCTTCTTCGGGAATCAGCCGTCTTTCTAAGCAGACCCGGGTATCCACGTGGCTGCATGACCATTCAAGCGTCGCAGGTGATCACCGAGGAAGGCGCAGAGATTCACAAAGAACTGGTAGCACTGCGAATCTCGTCACAGAAGAAGCTCCGGGATCGCCTTACACGCGCAAAGCGGGAAGGCGATCTTCCTTACGATGCGGACGCGGACAGCCTGGCACGATTCCTCGTTGCGATCTACCAGGTGAGGATCGTCCAAAGCGTAAACGGGGCACGTCGGAAGGACCTGCTCGATCTCGTGGAGACTTCGTTGGTTGGATGGCCGATGGTTAGAGAGTCAGGTACGCGGGATTTCGGGGCATGTCGGACAAAGAAAGTCGCCGGCTCTTCAGATACGCTTCGGTAGATCAGACACACGCGATGGTGCGCCATGCGTTGAGATAGATAAAGCTTCTCGGGTAACACTGCAGAGGCAAAATTCTAACGCGTGTGGTCAACCTGCAAAAGAAGATTTTCTGCAGACAAGGGCCCGCCCAACGAAAGCAGGATACCGATGAAAACCATGCAAGCGTACAAACGTTCCCCGTCTCTTGATAATTCAACCTGGTACAAGGGCCTTCTGATCAGCCAGCTGGCTGGCACATCGGACACGAACGGCGCCTTCGATCTTGTCGAATCAAAGATGAACAGGGGGACTGAACCGCCTCCTCACATCCACGAACGCGAAGATGAGCTCTTCTACATTCTTTCAGGAGAGATGAAGGTTTTTGCCGATCGAAGCGTGTTCACAGTCGAGGCGGGAGAAAGCGTCTTCCTGCCGAAGAAGGTTCCGCACGCTTATCTTATCCAATCCGAGCAGTGCCACGTGCTGGCATTGATGACTCCGGGAGGATTCATTAACGCGATCAACAAGATGAATGCGCCGGCCCGCACCATGGAAATACCTTCGGACATGGAGACTTATGCGACGGCTGATTTGACGGCAACGATGGCAGTCTTCATGGAATACGGAGTGCGAATGCTGTCTCCGGACGAGATCGCAGTGCAATTTCCCTCTTACCCTGCAGCCTAGGCAAAGTTCCGTCCCGGCTTGATCCGGCAGCGCATGCAGTTGATGCCTGATCAACTGCATGATCCCGCAGTCGTCTCTATCCCGACAAGCGTAGTCTGAAAGCTACTGCCGGATTTGCATTTCCGACCAAGTGGAGGTCCCGCGATGAACGCAGAAAATAGTTTGAGTCTGCAATACTTTGCAAACCCGATTGAGACAGAACCTACCTATTACATGCAGCATCAGCAATCCTTAGCCAAGGTGTTGACGCCGGGCCGGTACCAGCATGGTGTAAGCCGTAACAAGCTATCCGACTATTCCTACGGGGTGGGGGAGTTGATTGTCTGTAACCGCGGCATCGACGAATTCGTCCGCTGGAACAGCGAGATCCACATGTTGAAAGTGGATCTGCCGGACGAGGCTTTCAAGGCAATCGCCGAGGAAGCAGGTGCTGAAAGTGTTGAGATTCGGAGCAGCACCAAATTTGAAGACAGGCGAGTGGATGCGCTTGTACTGGCAATCCAGGAAGAAGAACAGGGTGGAAGACTTTCCGGACGCCTCTACATGGATTCCATAGCACAGGCGCTTGCTGCAGCACTCGTTCATTTACGTGGCAATTTAAGACGCAGCCTTCCCGAATATCACTGCGGCTTAACACCGAAGCAGCTGTCGAGAGTAAAGCACCTGGTCTACGGACGCATTGATCAAGAAGTGTCTTTGCAGGAGATGGCGGGCGCTGCCGGATTGAGTCCGAGTTACTTCAACCAGATGTTTCGACGGTCGACCGGACAGGCTGCTCATCAGTTTGTTCTGAACGCCCGCGTTGAGCACGCGCGAGATCTATTGAAGTCACCGAGCCTCCGCATCATCGATGTTGCCATCAGCTGCGGCTTTCAGACGTCGCAGCATTTTTCGCGAGTCTTCCGATCAGTATGTGCAATGACTCCGACCGAATATCGACGGACGCTGGGTTTAGCCGCCTAAGCCAGTCTGGCTTTCCTCACCCGGCACAATAAGTACTAAAGGGCGCTGCACAAGCGAAGGCGCTCCTTCGCAACAACACGCTGGCAATTCACGGCGACGCAGCCTTGTGCAATTGTCTCGCCTGGGCAGGTGCACTTCATGAACGACTTACCCGACCAAAGTTTTTCGAAGGGACTCAATGATCCTTGAAGCAATGACCGGATCCTCACGCGCGCAGGCTTATCTGCGACCGCTTGGCTCGTTTGAAGAGCTTCTCTGGCAGATGAATAGACGCAGCCCGCTTCACGCCTCGCTGTCTGCTCACGTGGATGGCCTGATCACGGTTGAACAGTGGAGAAGTGCGCTCGAGCAGACACGCCAACGTCACCCCCTGTGGTCAGCTGTGATCCGTGGGACAGCAGATAACCGTCCGTGCTTTCAGAACATGCGGGAGCCTGGTATCGCCCTGAGAGTGATCGAGGGTGACTTTGCGAGACGCTGGCAGGACGAAATGGCTCTCGAGCTATCCAGGCCGATCGATAGCGAAAATGGTCCGCTCGTTCGCGCCGTATTGATGCATGGTGACGAAAGCTGCATGCTGATCCTGAGCGCGCATCACTCGATCTGCGATGGCATGTCCCTGGCGTTCGCCTTGCGCGATGTGCTGCAGGCACTTTCAGGTGTGGCCTCCACAAAACTCAGACTCCACTCTTCTCAGGAGGAATCGCTGGACCTGCGCTCTCAGGCAAGAAGACCGAGGCACAATCCGAGCCAGCCGACAGCGATCAACACCGACTCCACAGTGTATAGATCAAAAACCTCAATCGTGCCCCGGGTAAGTTCACTGCAGTTTTCAGAAGCCTTCACGGAGTTGCTGCTTCAGTGTGCCAGGCGAGAGGGAACTACGATTCATTCAGCGCTCCTAGCAGCGTCGGGGATAGTGGCAAGGCGAAGTGGCAGATACGCAGACCGTGATCTGCATCTTTGCTCGACGATCAGCAATCGTGCGCTCGTGGGCTCGCCTGAAGATTGCGGCGTTTTCTTCAGTGCCTGCGACTTTCCCTTCGCAGTGCAAGCTGACGTCGACGTCTGGGACCTGGCCAGGAGAGCAAAGGAGGTTGTGAGTGCCGGGCAGAGCCGAGAGGGCGTGAAAGCTGTTCTGGCAGCGGTTGATGGGATCGTTCAGGCGAACCGCGACTCGCATTCCACCGGCGAGCAGGGCGCAAGGCTCTTCCTGTTTGACGTTCATGTGTCGAACCTTGGTGTCGTCCCAATCGCAGTCCGGTACGGACCGATCTCGCTGCGGCAACTCTGGGGCCCGGCTGTGCTGATTGGCTTCGAAGGAGAGCAGACCCTTGGTATCTGCACCCTGAATGGCCGCCTCTGTCTGCTGCATACAAGTCACAGTCCGCTTCCTTGCTTTTTGGGTCAGATCGAGTCCGCTCTTACTCTGGCGTGTGCCTCATGAGCGGCAACCAGATCCTCTCGCTCAGCACCCTGGCTGTCAAAACGGTAGAGGTCTGCCATTGGGTCTCTATCGTTGCGTCTTCACCTTCTCCAACGGCCTACCTGGCAGTCACGCTGTGCTGCGCCATTTTCGGGTCCGATGAAGAATGACGCCTCAATGCTGATTTACAAGGTCGCGATCAAGTTCGATCCGACGGTACAGCTCGGCGGTGGGAAAGCGTTTGCGGTGACTGTGGGTGCATGCGCGCGGTTATACTGAGTTCGGACCACCTGGTCTTATTCCTTGCGAGTCAAGCTCCTGATGTCGTTTTCTGTGCGGTGTGTCCATCTCTTCAAGCGGGTACAGGAAGCCCGTTTTGAAGGCGGAATGCGCCGCGCCTTGATGGCCATCGTGATCCTTTCTCTTATCCTGCCCGCCTTGGCTTCCACAGGCGGCAACATTACAGGCACTGTGACTGATCCTTCCGGTGCGGTCATTCCAGGCGCTTCCATCGTGCTTACCAGCGTGAACCAGCACGGGCTCTTTCGCGCCAGGACGGATGAGCACGGCTTCTACAGTTTTCCGAACCTGCCCGTAGGCCGCTACGACCTGACGGCAACCTTCTCTGGATTTGCGCCGTCAACGAAGACCGGTCTTGCCGTGGATGCGGACGCAGCGACACAGCTGGATCTCACGCTGACCGTTGGCGCACAAACGGATGCGGTATCTGTAAACGCGGAAGACAGCGCGCAGATTGACCTGGCCTCGACTCATCTTGGCGAGGTCATTTCAAACAGCCAGATGACGGCTATCCCGCTCAATGGACGCAGCTACACCGACCTGCTCGCTCTGCAGCCGGGAGTCGCGCCCATATCCACGCTGCTTCCGAGTTCAGTCATCATGGCCGGTGTGACGGGAAGCCTCGATCCATCGGGAGATCTGAATCCCGGCAATCTCTCCATCAATGGTCAACGGGAGTCCTCCAATGGCTTCCTGGTGAATGGTATCGATGTCCAGGAGCATATGAACGGCGGAACCTCGGTGATCCCGAATCTCGATTCGATCGATCAGTTCCGAGTGCTCACGAACAGCTTCGACCCGGAATACGGGAACTATAACGGCGGCATCGTCACGGTGATCACGCGTGCTGGAGGAAACCAGCTTCATGGCTCGGCTTTCGAGTTCTTTCGCAACACTGTGCTCGATGCGCGTGGATACTTCGATCCGAATCGTTCCACCTTTGAGCAGAATCAGTTTGGTGGAACAGTTGGCGGCCCCATCAGACGGGACAAGCTCTTCTTTTTTGGTGATTACCAGGGCACGCGCACTACGCAGGGCATCTCGACCGGATCCATCTCGGTACCGACACTGGCGCAGCGCGGAGGAACGTTCGACGACCTGACAGGAAACGTCAGCGGCCCATACCTTGCGTCGCTTCTTACCAGCAAGCTCGGCTACACCGTGACGCCGGGAGAGAGCTACAACAGGGTATTTTCCGCAGGTATGATTCCGCAGGCAGCGTGGTCGGCACCAGGGCAGTCTCTTTTCCAGTACATCCCGAAGCCCAACATCACCAGCGATCAATTCTCAACTTCGGACTTTGCTCAAACAGTTCGCGATGATAAAGGATCGGCGCGGGCAGATGCGAATACGCGCTTCGGTCAGCTATCCGGCTACTATTTTGTGGACGACTACCGTCTGGACAATCCCTATCCCGGATCGGTAGCCGGGGCGAGCATTCCGGGTTTCGATGCGCTGTTCCTGGGCAGGGCACAGGTATTTGCATTTGCGGCCACGACGGTCCTCGGCACAAGCACGGTCAACGAGCTGCACGTGGGCTTTCTGCGCAATGGCAACGTCATTGGACAGCCCAGGGGCGGTCTGCGTGTCAGCCTGGCGTCGCAGGGTTTTGTAACAGGGGCTAATACGCCGGGCATCGTGGCTCAGCTTCCGCAATTTGAGGGTGTAGAGAATATCGCTTTTCCCGGCTTCACCATGGGCGTTCCGATTACTAACGAGACGCAGGTGAACAACACCTACTACGTCAGTGATGGTTTGTCGCGTGTGTTTGGTACTCACACGATCAAGGTTGGCGGACAGGTTCACTTCGACCAGGTTAACGAACATCCCAACGGGATTTTCAACGGAACATTCAACGTAAACGGCACGGAGACAGGCGATCCTTTTGCGGACTTGTTGCTTGGCGTGCCGAGCAGCTTTCAGCAGTCATCCGGTCAGCCGTTTTATCTGCGGAATCGATATGCGGGCTTCTACGTGCAGGACAGCTGGCACGCACGCTCCAACCTCACCATCAATGCCGGCCTGCGCTGGGACGTGATCATGCCCTTCTGGGAAAAGTACAACCAGCTGCAGACCTACATCGCCGGAGAGCATTCGACACTCTACCCAGGTGCTCCCGTGGGCGTGGTGGTTGCAGGGGATCCAGGCGTGCCGAGCACGATCGCACCCACGCATTATCTGAACCTTGCTCCGCGGCTCGGAGTCGCCTATGCGCCGCATCTCGAAAACCGCGTCGGGCGCATGCTCTTTGGATCTGCGGGGCAAAGCAGCCTCCGCGCTAGCTTCGGTATCTTCCGCACCGAGTTCCCGGGGATCGCTGCCGGCATCATGTATGCCGTGCCTCCTTTCGGATTCACCTACATCAGCCCGGGTCCGCCTCTGCTGGCGACGCCGTTCGTAACTGCAGCTACCGGCGTTGACAACGGACAACGGTTTCCATTCGCCTTTCCTCCACACAGCGTCTCTCGCTCACACCCTGATTCGTCGATCGACTGGTCAAACTTTTTACCGTTCCAGTCCGATCCATTTTTCGACGTCAGGAATCGCTCTCCATATCTGAACAACTATCTTCTTTCGTATCAGCGGCAGATTACGAAGAGTCTGCTGCTCACTGCAAGCTATGTTGGCAACCAGGCACACCGGATCCCGATTGTAGTGTCGGTTAACCCGGGAAATCCGGCGCTCTGTTTGAGTCTTGCACCATCATGCGGACCCTTCGGCGAAGATAACAACTACACCAGCGCCACAGGTCAGACCATCTATGGAACACGTATGGGCCAGAATGGCGGGCCGCAACTGAGCAGCAGCAGCGCGAACTTCGGCGAGAATACTGCCGACAGCGCCATTGCCAACTCGAACTACAATGCACTCGAGTCGACGCTCCGCTATCAGCGCAGCGGATCGCAATTCTTACTAAGTTATACCTACGCCAAGTCGATTGATCAGGGTTCTAACATCGGCGAGCAGCTGGATCCGATAGATCCCAGGCACAGCCGTACCATCTCGGCCTGGGACCAGAAGCACTCCTTCGTTGCCAGCTACACCTTGGCGCTTCCATTGCAAAATCTGCTCCGTGAGACGAATCGCTGGACGCAGCAGTGGATTGTGTCCGGCGCCGCGCGGTTTGCTTCCGGTTTCCCGGTCACCCTGACCGACAACTCCGACAACTCGCTTCTCGGAACTCTGGGCAATGGAGTAAACAACTACCTTGTGGACACACCGCGCTTCCTTCCTGGCTATGCGCTGGCGATCCATCATGATGGCCGCAGCGGCCTGCCGGCCTTTGGTACCTCAGTGTTTCCCGAAGAGTTGCCCGGGCAGCTGGGCAATGCCAGGCGCCGGATGTTTTACGGTCCTGGCATCGAGAATTCCGACTTCACCTTGCAGAAGTCCATACGACTAAGAGAGCAACAGGTCCTTGATCTTCGAATAGAAGCTTTCAACCTCTTCAATCACGCCCAGTTCTACGGTCCGGCGTCTGTAAATGGGCAGGTAGAAGATTCCAATTACGGCCGGATTGTCAGCGCTGCTGCGCCTCGCCTCATGCAGCTCGTTGCCAAGTTCAACTTCTGAATCCTGCTCTCCACGCATCGTGTTTCAGGGGTCATGAATGTGGTCAGCGAACAGGATTCTCCGGCGCTTCATCAGCGGCGGACCCATCGGCCAGGCGTCTCTCCCATGGTCGCTTTGAACGCCACCACGAATGCACTGACGCTTTCATAGCCGACTGACTCTGCTGCGTTCGCGACTGGCTCGCCGTCCAGCAAACGTTGAAGACTCTCGAGCATCCGCAAACGCTGTCTCCACGCTGCAAAGCCCATCCCGGTTTCCTTGGCGAAGATGCGCTCCAGGGTGCGCACGCCCGCACCCGCCGCATACGACAGCTCCTGCAGTGTCTCGCGCATCGCCGGATTGCGCGCCAGGCGTTTAGCCACCCGCTGAGCCCGAACGTCCCGTGGCATGGGCAGCACCAGGGCCGCAGAGGATGAGGAGAGAAGCAGCTCGGTTATGAGTTGCGTGAGCGGCCGATCAAAGGGAAGAACGCTGCGGCGCACTGCCTCAAGAATCGCTTCGTGGAGAAGTGGCGCCACGTTGATGGCGTGCGTCGCGTCCGGCGCCCTGCAGAGTGATTCATGCAAATAAAGCATGCGCAGACGCACTGTGCCACGCATTCGCAATCTGCAAATCGCACCCGCCGGGATCCATAGAGCACGATGAGCGGGTACGTACCAGAGTCGTTCACCGGTTGGACACTCAACCGTGAGCGAACCTTGC
>CAZZUX010000108.1:0-13882 GCA_964657395.1 uncultured Ktedonobacteraceae bacterium | reverse complement strand
AGCTCGGGGTGATCGGCAAGGAAGTGCAGACGGGCAGACGCGAGGTCGGTTTCCGGCTGGCGGGTGCCCATGCCGGTGACGAGGCTGTTGGCGCGGTAGAGCCAGAATGATTGGGGAGCGAGGAGCTTTTCGTCTTCGCAGGTGAAAAGGACGGCTGCGGCATCGCGGAGAACACGGTAGTCGCCCCATGGCCAGAAGAGCCACTTTTTGAGGTGTTTGCGGGGCTGTTGGTGTTTGAACCAGGGATCGAGCATGCCATGGGGATAGACGTAGTACGGGGTAGCGGTTTTACGGAGGGCTTTGCGGGTGCCGTATCCCTGGTATTGCCAGAGGCCGTTGACGATGACAGCGTCGAAGCGTTGGTGATTGGCACGAAGCCAGGGGACCAAGGCGGGGGCATAGCCGAAGTTACCGCGGGCAGGACCGAGGCAGTGGGGAGTGACGGGGAGGGTGGGCTGGGGATCGCCGGGGAGGTCGAGGGAGGCGATTTCGACGTGATGACCTTCGGCAAGATGCGCGAGGGTCATGAGGCGGACGGCTTCGATGGGGCCGCCATGAGCTGGATTGAGGGACCGGAGGAGGTGCAGGAGTCTCATTGGTGCTGCTTCATCCTAATAGGAAGAAGCTCAGGAGAAGCTGGTAGAAGGAAGGCTGACAGGGTAATGACACTTCCCTTCTACTTACCCCGGTAACTTTTACATCTTTCGGGCACTTATGGCCAGCCGAGCTATCCGCCATGCTGTATCCGGGGTGATTGAAATGGCTTCTGACCAGGCGTATTGTGCGTTGACCGAAGCAGCAGAGAAAGAGCTGGAAGACTGCGGCTGCCTGTTGGAAGAGGAAGAAGAAGAATCCCACCTCTTTGTGGGCATGATGATTGCGGTGCCTGCCGGCCTGGTGCTCTGGGCGGGAGCTTTGCGGGTGGCGCTGGAGATTGCCCACCGGCTTTGAGGGCATGCTCCGGCGGCCAAGGGGCCGGCCTAGATGGCTACTGTTTGAGCATCTGCAAGCTCAAAGGTCAGGTTCACAGATCGGCTGCCGACTGGACGTGTCCTGTGGTGGACGCCGCGGGGAATGGTGAGCATCTGGCCGGGTGCCAGCTCGAGTGAGCCCTGTTCGAAATCGATGGCAAGCTGTCCTTCGATGACCAGGAATGTCTCGTCGGAATTCGGATGAAAGTGCCAGGGGTAGGGCTCTGTCATGGTAGAGATTCGAACGACATGATCATTCACTTCTGCTACGGGATGATTGTCGTATGCGCTGGCCGCGGCAGATTCGGTCTTCAGCGTAACGACTTCGGGAAGGTACGCGTTCATTCCAATTCCTCGCGAGTTGATTGTATTTGGCTTTGAATGAGCCAGCCTGGCGAGATGTGCCCTTTTGTTTGCTGAAAGCCAAGTGGGTTTGTGGATCCCGGCAGTTCGCCGGAAAGCTCCGGAGGCGGCATCGTAATCCTTAAGCGTGGCACACCCGAAGGTTAGAAGCAGGGCAAGTGTGTGCTGAAGGATGGGCATGGCCTCTATTCCATTACGAAAATTCGGTAAGTCCGGCGTGGAGATTTCGGCGCTGGGGCTGGGTGGTCATCATCTTGGGGCTGCCAAGGATGAGAAGACCGCAGTTGAGATTGTTCATCGCGCCCTGGATGGCGGGATTACTTTTTACGATACGTGCTGGGAGTATCACCGAGGCAAGTCAGAAGACTGGCTGGGGAAGGGTCTGAAAGGAAAGCGGGATAAGGCGTTCCTCATGACCAAGGTGTGTACGCATGGCCGCGATGCGGCGATGGCGTCGCAGATGCTGGAACAGTCACTGCGCCGGTTACAGACAGACCACCTCGATCTCTGGCAGATTCACGGAGTGGTCTTTCAAAACGATCCCGAACTGTTTATCCGCAAGGGTGGCGCGGCCGAGGCACTGCTGAAGGCAAAGGAACAAGGCAAGGTGCGGTTCCTGGGATTTACGGGTCATCGAGATCCGGATGTGCACCTCGCGATGTTGAAGACAGGGTTTCCGTTTGACGCGGTGCAAATGCCGCTGAATCCGTTCGATGCGACTTTTATGAGCTTCGAGAACAAGGTGCTGCCGGTACTGAATGAACGTGGTATCGCGGCGCTGGGGATGAAGCCGATCGGCGGCCATGGTGAACCGGTACAGAAGGGCGTTCTGACGGCGGAAGAAGCACTGCGGTACGCGATGAGCCTGCCCGTCACGACCACCATCTCAGGTGTGGAGGAGATGCACATCCTGGAGCAGAACCTGAAGATTGCGCAGAACTTTACGCCGATGACGGCGACCGAGATGAACGCGCTGCGGGACCGCTGCAAGTTCTATGCAGGGGATGGGCGGTTCGAGCTGTACAAGACAACGATCAAGTTCGATAACCCGGAAGCGCGCATTGCGCATGACTTTCCGCAAGACATGGCGTCGGCGGAGACAAAGGAAATGATGCACGAGACAGACAACACAGGCCGACCATGGCCCCAAGTAGGCGGCGCCTAGTACTGGCCGTACGGGCGTCGGTGGCTTTACCACCTGTGTTTGTGGGTGCTCCCGCTGGTCGCTTCGGAATGTAGTGTGATTTGGGATAAAAGCACCCTCAAGCAGGGATGAATGGAATCCAGGTGATTTTGGAGATCTGAAGGTATGGGGATGAATCCAGAGGTGAGCCGGCGAGGGTTTTTGAAGGGCGCCGCGATGACGGGAGTGACTGCAGTGATTCCTAGCGAAAAGGTGCCGGTGGTGCCGGGTGGACAGGGTGTGAGCGGCGAGGATGTCGGCAGTTTTATGGTCCCCAGGCGGCCGATGGGGAAGACCGGGCTGGAGTGCTCGATTATTGGAATGGGCGGGTTTCATCTTGGAACGGCCGCGGGTCAACCCGAAGTGAACGAGATGGTGGCCAAGGCGCTGGATCATGGCATCAACTTCTTCGACAACGCGTGGGAATATCACTCCGGTGTGAGCGAGGCGCGGGTTGGCACGGCGTTGAAGGGGAAGCGGGATAAAGTCATCTTGATGACGAAGGTGTGTACGCATGGACGCGACCAGAAGGTGGCGATGCGGATGCTCGAGGAGTCACTGACACGGTTGCAGACAGACCACCTGGATGTATGGCAGGTGCACGAGGTGGTGTACTACAACGATCCGGATTTGATCTACGCGCAGGATGGTGTGCTGGAAGCACTGACGAAGGCAAAGCAGCAGGGTAAGGTCCGGTTTGTCGGGTTTACTGGTCATAAGAATCCCACGATCCATCTCGAGATGCTGAAGCGAGGGTATCCATTCGACACGATCCAGTTTCCGCTGAATCCGCTCGACCATAGTTACAGGAGCTTTGAGCAGCAGGTGCTGCCGGTTGCGAAGGAACGCGGGTTGGCGGTGTTCGGGATGAAGAGCATGGGCGGGTCGGGCGAGATGATCTCGAAGGGCGCACTGACGCCGACAGAGGCGTTGTCGTACGCGATGAGCGTACCCGGGATTGCGACGACGATCAGTGGCATGGATTCTATGGGCGTGCTGGATCAAAACCTTGCGATTGTGCGCGACTACAAGCCACTGACAGAGGCCCAGATGCAGGCACTGCGTGAGCATGCAAAGCAGTTTGAAGATGGCCGGTATGAACTATTCAAAAGCTCGATCAAGTATGACGGAGATCTGGGTAGGACACAGCATGGATATCCCCTGGCGATTGACTTGCCGGCTTGAGCTGGTCTGAATTGGAAAGGTTGTGAGAAGTGGACCGAAATGGAAAAGGCGACGCACGCAGCGTCGCCTTTTCCATTGCTGTTTCTGCGGAGCCAGGTTCAGATACGCATAGGCATGATGATGTAACGGTATTTGAAGTCGTCGGCGGGTTCTTCGGGGCGCATCTGGCCGGCGGACTGGGCGTCCTTGAACTCCAGGCGGACTTCGCCGGTGTTGCCAGTGGCTTTGAGGAAGTCGATGAGGTAGGACGAGTTGAAGCCGACGACCAGGGGGTCGAAGGTGTAGGGGGTTTCGATGATGTCTTCCGACTCGCCGGATTCGGTGGAGGAGGAGGAGATCTTCATTTCGTTCTGTTCGAGGCGCATCTTGATGGCTCCTGAACGCTCGTCGGCAAACTGGGCAACGCGCTGGATGGAGCTCATGAGGTCTTCACTGCGCACGATGGCGAACTTGTTGTTATCGCGAGGAAGAACGGCTTCGTAGTTCGGGAACTGGCCGGTGAGTTTGCGCGAGGTGAGGGTGCGGTGACCGACGCGGAAGAAGAGGGTGTGGTCGTCATCGGCGTACTCGAGAGCTTCGTCTTCGGTATTGGAGAGAAGGGACTGCAGTTCTGAGAGGGCCTTTCGCGGGATGAGGGTCTTCTTCTCACCGTTGATGTTGGTGAGCGATTCGCCAGTTTTTTCGATGTGAGCGAGGCGATGGCCGTCGGTCGCGACCATGGCAAGGCTCTCGGCCTTGAGGATGAGCAGGGCGCCGTTGAGGGTGTAACGCGATTCTTCGTTGGAGATGGCAAAGATGGTCTTCGAGACCATGCTCTTGAGAGCGTCGACGGGGATCTTGGTGAGGCCGACTTCCGGGAACTCTGGCACCTGGGGAAAATTGGCGCGGGCCATGCCGACCATACGGGTGTTGGAGCGGCCGGAACGGATCTGGACCCAGTGGTTGTCCATGAGCTTGATGGAGATGTCGCCGTCGCCCAGGAGCTTGATGTAGTCGTACAGCTTGCGGGCGGGGATGGTGCAGGCGCCGGGCTTTTTGACCTTGGCTTTGCAGGAGGTCTTGATGGACTGGTCCAGGTCGGTGGCGGTGATGGTGAGTCGGCCGGTGTCTTCGCCGGATCCCGGCATAGTGGCTTCGAGGAGGAAGTTGGACAGGATCGGGATGGTCGTCTTGCGTTCGACGACGGACTGGGTGGCAGTGAGCTCGCGGAGCAATTCACTGCGGCTGACGCTGATTTCCATGGCAAAGCCCTGAACGGTCTGCTGATCGGTTTCGAGTCCTACGGCGGCCATGTTTGGTGCTCCTTGCGGCGTGTTGATGGATGAGGCCACTTTACACCACGGCGCGAGCTGGAAGACACGTGCAATTTTTTGGAAAACGGTTGGCCGGGGCTGGCGGTGGTGTGGGCAAAGAAACTACGCCTACGGGTAAAGAAAAAGTAAGAAGGTCTTTCCAGTAGCAGTAACCGTTCGGGGTGGAAAAGTGGGAAAGTGACGCGGAAGTTGCAGGCGTTGGAGACGAAGGGGGTACAGGTTTTCCAAAACGGGACAGGTGGGAAGAGGAGAAGTTGGAAGAGTAGCGAATGGGCGGGTTTCGGGGGTCTGGTTATTCTCGACTCGCACAGGGTGGCGGCCGGGCTGTGGAGGAAAAGTGGTTCGCTGATGAGGGTATCGCGGGATAAGCGTGATTGGCGTGGGGTTATTGAGAGTGGGTTATCCACGTCGGCGAGGTTTCGCATGGTTTCCACAGGAGTGGGAGAGATTGTGGGAATAAGGGTGGTGGGTGGTCAGGATGGTCGACGGGAGGACATTGAGAGAACGAAGAAGAGTTTGCTATACCCTCCCTTCGGAGGATCTTCGGATCGAGTCGCGCGAACCGTGCCAACTTCTCTGCATCGACCTGGTCGCTGTTGCGATCGCTATGCAAGATTGCTCGTAGCTCTAGGACGTTCGCCACGATCACTTCGTGTCCAAGTTCCTGAAGCTGTTCGCTGATCCGGATGGAGTGCGTTCCTGCCTCCATCGCGATGCGCGTCTTCGGCAAGTCGGTGAACCACTCTTCAACTGACGAGGGAGTCGTACGAAATCGCCCTCGATCCATCACCTCACCTTCGTTGTTGAGCGTGCAGTAATGGCTCCAGACATCTCCCAGGTCGATACCGATCGACCTCTCAACCCAGGTCTGCCTGACGGTTACTTCTGCGATGAGGTGCTGCGCTGACTTCTTCATGGCCACAGTCTCTCCGATCCATCGACCGGCTCATCCCATTTTTTCGGGAGCTTCCTCCGTGAAAGGTCGGCGACTAGGCAAGTTTCACAAATCCCGTTTTCGAGGCAGTTCTCTTTGGTGTCAGTTCCTGATAAAGCCTGCTCTATAATCCGGCCTGACCATGGCTTTGGCTCCCGGCACGCTGCTGGACGGTTACGAAATCCTCACCCCGCTCGGTTCCGGTGGTATGGGCGACGTCTATCGTGCGCGCGACCCAATCCTGAAGCGGGAGGTCGCCATCAAGGTGCTGCCAACGTCCGTCGCGCAGGATGCCGAGCGCCTCCGCCGCTTCGAGCAGGAAGCACAGGCTGCTGCGGCACTGGATCATCCCAATATTCTCGCTATCCATCGCTTTGGCGTCTTCGACGGCTCGCCATATATTGTCTCTGAGTTGCTTGAAGGGAGCACGCTTCGCCAGGTTGAAGAACGCGGGCCTCTGCCGACACGCAAGGCCATCGAGGCTGGCGTGCAGACCGCCCACGGCCTTGCGGCCGCGCATGAGAAAGGCATCGTCCATCGCGACCTGAAACCGGAGAACCTCTTCGTCACCAAAGACGGCCGCGTCAAGATCCTCGACTTCGGCCTGGTGAAGGTGACGCAACCGCGGGCGTTCACCCCCAGCGATGGCCCGACACAAGCAGCGGGTACGGAGCCCGGCGTGGTACTTGGCACCGTCGGCTACATGGCGCCGGAGCAGGTACGCGGACTCCCGACGGACAATCGCACGGACATCTTCGCCTTCGGCGCGGTGCTTTACGAAATGCTTTCGGGTAAACGAGCTTTTCAGCGCTCGACGTCCGCGGACACCATGGCGGCTATCTTGAATGAAGACCCGCAAAGCATCTCCACGATCGGCCAGATCGTACCGCTGGGATTGCAGAGGGTGGTGCAGCGGTGTCTTGAGAAGAATCCGGAGCAGCGGTTTCAATCAGCATCCGATTTGGCGTTTGCGCTGGAAGCGTTGTCGGAGTCGGGTGTTGCCCGCGTCACCGTGGCTCCGTCGCGACCTGTCCGCAAGTGGCTCAGCCGGGTGGCTGGGGCGGCGGCAATCGCAATCATCGCAGTGGCTGCCGCCCTTTCTATCGCAAGAGTCGGCAACGTCGAGCCACTGCGCATTACGGAATACACGCAACTGACGCATGATGGCCACGCTGGAGCCATCGTGGCGACCGATGGATCCAGACTCTATCTGCAAACGGATGCCGATACTCCCGTTGGTCAAGTTGGAGTATCCGGGGGAGAGATCCGGCCTATCTCAATCGCTGTACAGCGGCCCACCATCGACGACCTGTCCCCGGACGGCTCTACTTTTCTTGTCGAGTCCAATGTTGGAGATCAACGAAAGGAAGTACCGCTTTTCAGCATTCCTGTCCTGGGGGGCGCGCAACGCTACCTGGGCAAGGTCACAAGCTCTATGTGGTGCCTGGATGGAAAGTCGATTGTCTATACCACAGCCGCAGATGATTCCATCTATGTCATGCATAGTGACGGCAGCGCCGTGCACAAACTGATCGCGGCGGCGGGTTCGGTCAATAGCTGGTCGCCGGATGGGAAAAGCATCGTCTTCAAAAAGGAGGACAAATTCTGGGAGGCTTCCCCCAGCGGGTCGGACATGCACGAACTGCTCCCCGGCTGGCGTCCAGACCACGGGCAATACGGCGGAAACTGGTCTCCGGACGGCCGACATTTTATCTTCCTCTCGAATCCCGGCCCGCAGATATGGGCCATAGATCGCACCGGAAATCCCATCCGACGATCCTTCTCGCAGCCGGCACAACTGACCTCTGGCCCTGTTGGTTGGTCTTCTCCAACCTTCAGCAAAGATGGAACAAAGATATATGCCACTGGCCGAGTAGCGCGCGGCGAACTTGACCGTCTCGACCCCAAGTCAAACCACTTCGAGCCCTTCCTCGGTGGAATCTCGGCCAATCTGCTGAGTTTTTCAAGGGACGGAAAATACGTCGCTTACGTCTCTTTTCCCGAGTGCTCACTATGGAGAGCGAACATCGATGGAAGTCAGCCGCTCCAGTTGGCCGACTCATCTTTGTGCCCGATGTCGGTCAGTTGGTCACCGGACGGGAGTCAAATTGCATTCATGAGCGGATCGTCTCAACATCGCTACAAGACCTACGTTGTCCCCGCTCAAGGCGGCGTTTCCCAGCTTTTACTCTCCAATGACAGCGGGTCGCAAACCGACCCGAGATGGTCACCCGACGGTAGCAAAATTATCTTTGGCACGGGGCTGTTTGGGTCTGTCGATCAGACATCCACGATACAGATCCTCGACGTCGCCAGCCGCAAGCTCACAACACTACCGGGATCATCCGCCAAGTTTTCTCCGAACTGGTCCTCGGATGGAAAATATATCCTTGCTTCCACCGGGGGCACAACGAAGCTATTTCTATTCGATGTTGCCAGACAGCGTTGGTCGACCTTGTATGAAGGACAACATGCCTATCCGTCGTGGTCGAAAGACAATCGCTCCATTTACCTGATCCGTTATGCGCAGAATCCTGCGATCCTGAGGATCTCCGTGCCCGGCGGAGTAGTTAAAGAAGTCGTCAGCCTCAAAGATTTCAGATACACAGGCACCCTAGATCTGTGGATGGGCGTTGATCCAGATGACGCACCGCTGATGCTCCGAGACGTCAGCACTAGCGACATCTACGCGCTGACCGTAGCAGAGAGACCAAAGTGACCGGGTTCAATCTAAGCAGTCTCAACCGCTAGCCCGTTCTAATTCGGGCACTCTCATGCGTCATGGCGAGGCGTGTGTCTAAGAATCGGCTCGGTGACGTTTTCAGGGGTCGGCGCCAGCCGACTGACCGAAGATCCCGCTTTCCGGGAAGTTGTTCCTATTTGTCATCAAGCGAGGTTGCCGAAGGCTTGTCGCCAAGTCTATCTGATGCTAGCCCAAGATCTTTCGCTTTGCTATGTGACAGCTACGGACGTCCGGATGGCTTGTAAACGGTCGCAATACTTTGCTTCAAGAAGGGTTGGCTAACATTCTCCCTGCCCTCCAAGGTGTTGAGCACGCAGCCACTCGCCCAGCTCCTCGAAGGTCAGCTTTTAAGAAACTTGCTCGGCCCGTACTGGGGCTCGGTTCGATGCCGAGCTTATCGTTGACAGCCTGGACAATTTTTTGCCGGGATCCGATGTCGTACTGGAGACCCGGGCACGGGGATGGAGGTCTGCTGGGTCAGACGACGGAGTTGGTGCGGATGACTTCCTTGTAGAAGTGGGAGCTGAGTTTGGGGGTTCGTTTCTGGGTTTTGAAGTCGACGTAAGTGATGCCGAAGCGTTTTTCGTAGCCGTCGGCCCATTCGTAGTTGTCGAGGAGGCTCCAGAGGAAGTAGCCCTTGACCGGGACGCCGTCGGCGACGGCCTGTTGAAGCTGGGTGAGGTAATTGCGCAGGAACATGGTGCGGTCGGTGTCGAGGATTTCGCCCTCAGGAGTGACCTGGTCGTCGGAGGAGCAGCCGTTTTCGGTGATGTAGATCTCTTTGAGGTTCCAGAGGTCGTTGGCCAGTTTTGGGCCCCAGTAGATGCCTTCGGGTCCGACGGTGAGCCAGGGGCTGAACATGTGTGGGTAGGAGGAGGGGTCCTTGACCTCGGCATAGCCCTGTTCCTTCAGCTTGGGGTCGGTGTCCTTGTCGTTGAGAGCGCGGACCCACATGGGCTGGTAGATGTTGAGGCCCTGGAAATCGAGTGGGGACGAGATGATCTTCAGTTCTTCCGCGGTGAATTTAGGGGCGTCGGCGCCGAGGCGTTTGAGGTAGAGGTCGGTGTATTTGCCTTCGCGGATGACGGTGAGGTACTGAGCGTTGACTTCGCGCATGGCGCGCTTGGCGGCTTCGATGTGCTCGGGTGTGTTGAAGACGGGTGTGGTGGGAATGACGTTGTCGGCGAGCCCGATCCTGGTGCCGGGGCTGGTGGAGGCGCGAAGGGCCTGGACGGCGAGACCGTGAGCGAGCACCGAATAGTGGCAAAGCTGGGCGAGACGTTTGGGGCCGACCTGCAGGCCGGGGGCATGGGTGCCGTTGCCGTAGCCAAGCTCGGTGAAGGTGCGGAGCTCGTTGATGGTCATGTAGTGGGTGACTTTGCTGCCGAGCTTTTTGGCGGTGTATCCGGCGTAGTCGGCGAAGGCCTTGGCGGTGTCGGCGTTCTCCCAGCCGCCTTTGTCCTGGAGGGGCTGTGGGAGGTCCCAGTGAAAGAGGGTGCACCAGGGCTCAACTCCGGCTTCGTGGAGGGCGTCGATCATGCGGTTGTAGAAGTCGAGGCCCTTGGGGTTGGGTGTGCCGGTTCCATTGGGGAAGACGCGCGACCAGGAGATGGAGAAGCGGCAGGTCTTGAGGCCGAGGTCCTTCATGAGGGCGATGTCGGACTTGTAGAGGTGGTAGTAGTCGTCGGCGACGTCGCCGGTGTCGCCGTTATGGGTCTTGCCGGGGGTGTGGGAGAAGGTGTCCCAGATGGAGGGTCCGCGGCCGTCTTCCTGGTAGGCGCCTTCGACCTGATAGGAGGCGGTGGCGGAGCCCCAGAGGAAGTTGGCGGGGAAGGTTCGTTTGCTGGTTGCCGGGGATTGAGCGTTCGCTGCTGGAAGTGGGAAGGCCGGGAGGGTGGCGGCGCCGGCGGCGGTGGAGAGGAGGCGGGCGAAGGAGCGTCTGGAGAATTCGGTCATTGGTTTTCCGGGTAGCGGTGAGGGGCTGGATGATGGTCTTCGGCAGTATACGTATTGCGTACGGGCCTGGGCGCGTTCGCGGTAGGGTGCCGCCGGTCGTCCACACTCAATCGCTGATGATTGCTCGGTTTCCTCGTTGTCTCCTCATGAGGCAGCGACGCTGTCTTACGGCCGTCAAGGCGCTCACGATGTAGCTAAGAACGAAGTGCTAATTAAGTATCGAGTACTTTACAAAGGTAGATGTTTTTTTGTATTCTGCTCTCGGAGAGTGGACGCATGATTCGTACGAAACATTTAAACCAACGCATGGGACAGAGGGGCATAAGCCGCGAGATGGTTGATCTCGTTGTGGCTTTCGGCAAGGAAGACAACGACAAATGCACCTTAGGTCGCAACGAGGCCGCCAGACTTCTCAGCGAATTGCAGGAGTTGATGCGGATTACCAAAAAGGTTCTAGACAAGCAGGGTGTGACGGTCGTTCTTCAGGGAAACTCGTTGATCACCACTTACAACCGCTCCCAGCAGCGATAGAGGCAGCAAGCCCGATGAACGAAAAAACAATCACACAAATGCTGGAACATCTTCGCGAGCTGCCTCTTTCGAAGAAAGATGCTATGGAACTAGCCCTCCTCCTTATTGGATGGGCTCAATTGTCATCGCAGCATGGCATCCCGAATCAACTACGCGTCCACCCTCGGTTTTTGGCCGAACCCTCTGACGTTCTTAGGACCTGGAACGCCATAGGAAGCATCGATCCATGGGTATTAAGGCCTTTCGCCGAGGCACGCATACTGACTCTTGATGCCGCTCTCCTTCGCCCTGCGCTCGAATTTGCAATACGGCTGACCGAAAGCGGCATGCTTCGTCAGGAATCAGAGCTCCCCCCGCTTCTCCTAGCCGACCACCTATCGGAAAGGCTCGAAGACGGCATCCCGCCGGGAGTCGCAACCCTGCTGGTAGAGCTGGCAGGGCTCCAACTTGGACAGACCGTGTATACGCCCTGGGACAACTATGGCCAATTGGCGGAGCGTGCAGTGGGCAAGGGTACGCAGGTCTTCCTTGAATGTACCGAGTCGGGCTTCATTCCTGAACTGGTTAGTCTTTTTGCCGATCAAGCGTTTGAGGTTCGTCACGCGGATCCAATCCGCTCGCCTGCAGCGGTTGAGCAAGGCAAATTGCGCAGGTTCGATGTGGCGATTGCCTTTCCTCCTCTCGGCATGCGCTATGAGCCGGAGGTCAGTCGGCGAGATTTGTTCGATCGTTTCCCGGAACCTACTGCCTCAGGCGCGGTTCTCTGTGTCCGACATCTGCTTGCCCAGGTCAAGAGCCGGATCGTCGTCGTGGTTCCCAATCAACTGCTCTTCAGCAAGGGTGTGGAAGCAGTACTCCGCGATGATCTACTTGATCGCCGGCAAATCGAGGCCGTTATCGCCATGCCTCCCGGGCTCCTCCGGTCGAGCACTGTTGCGTTCACCATCCTGATCTTGAGGCCCGACCGCGAGCAACAGAGCATTCGCTTTATTGATGCCAACACAAGAACATATCAGGAGCCCATATCGAAGGCGAGGTCGCGTCTCACGAATCTTCCTGATCTGATTGCTCTGCTCGATCCCGCGAAGGCATCGGTTGAGGCTGAGACAGTAGGGGCCGAGTACATTCAACATGTTCATACGGGCCACCTTCAGGTGCAGCGATTTGTTCTTCCCGCGGGCTCGCAACCGCATGATGAGCCTGACTGGGAGAGGTGGGAGCGAGTCGAGAACCTTGTCGGGTTCGTGCGTCCTGTCCCTGTTGCATCGAAAGGGTCGACATCGACGATAGAGGCGTGGGAGATCGCCGCGACAGACCTTCCGGATTATGGCTACATACTCGGGCCGGGAAGAGCTGTACGGATCGACGCGCGCATCGCTGAAAAGAAGACAGAACGGTTTCTGCGTCCGCTGGACATTGTGCTGATGGTGAAGGGGAGCGTTGGCAGAATCGGCATCGTTGCTCCTCAATCCCGGTCAGTAGAGCCACAGCTATGGATTGCCGGCCAGTCTGCGATTGTTTTGCGTTCGAGACCAAGGGTTCAGAGCAGGGAAGAACCATCCGGTTCTCTTGAGGATTCCTACCTGGATCCTCGGGCCTTATTCATGGCGCTGCGTTCGCCATTCGGACAAGACCTGATGGGCCGGATTGTCGTGAATGCTTCGGTTCCTTTGATTCTGCTTGCCGATCTGGAAGAACTTGCCATCCCTATTCCGGACGAACAAACGCAAACAAGCCTTATGGGTGCACTCGAGGAAGAAGCTCGTCTGCAGAGCGAGATCATGCGTCTGCAGATTGCGCAGTCCGGCGTTGCATCGTCAGTCTGGGCACTTCAACAACAACGTCAGAACCGGAAGGGGATGTTATGAACAGGGAAGCATTTGGTTTGCTTTTCAAGGTCGGAGAGGAAATTGACTCAGGAGGTCCACCAGAGCGCTCCAACGCGGCTCGTCTGCTAATCCTCTCTATTGAAGAAGTCGGCGTGCGCTACAAGTCCATCCGTAGCAAGACAGCGAAACTCTTGCCCTATTCGACTCTTGATGTTGTATTGGCAGGCTTTGAACGAATTGATGCGCGAGCTATTCAACGGACTATCCAGCCTGTGTATCTCGATGCGGGGCTGAGGCGAAATGTATTCACCGAGAACTACGAGTACGGCATTGCCCGGGAGTTTCGGCGGAGGCAGGAATGGTCCGCTCTGCGGGGGTCGACAAGCGCGAGCCACACGGAGGGAGTCGATTTAAGCATGGAATCAGGCTCGGCGATCACGAAGTGTACGGAGACACAGCTGGTTGATGCCATAACGCATCGACCGTAGCAGCATCGGCCATACTGTATTCAAGGCGTCTATCCCTGCCGCGGGGATCAGAACCAATATTGTGGCTCTCCTGCACCCCTCATTCGGAACAGCGAACCAAAGCCGCCGTATGAAAAACATGCTCAAGGCTGTCAGCGAAGCTGAGATAGTACGGGCAGCTTTACAGAAATAGAAATCATTCATTTCCAATCAGGCACGGCTTTTCAGCCAGGAGGACGAACATCCCGTCAGCCATCCTGCGGCTAGGTATCCGTGCGATAGTCGCGCGATTCCTCGCTGCGTTCGTTGCGGCTGGAACGGCAGGTTTCGAGAGGGAAAGGCATTCACGATGGGATTATCTGGCGCGTTCCCAGTGTTCTTCGTGGCGGTCGTCGCGGAAGAGGATG
>CAZZUX010000107.1:9141-13943 GCA_964657395.1 uncultured Ktedonobacteraceae bacterium | reverse complement strand
AGCCACTCACTCCAAACAACACCGGGTCTCCCATCCTCGCGAAGCTAGGGTGGTTCGCGCTACACGCGAACCGCCTCAAGATCGCAAGCCTGCCAATACGCCCCTATCCCGCACGCCCACAGACACCGCCGGCAACCGAACCGTTACAGTGGTCCCGACATCCACCACACTCTCAATCGAAATCGCACCCGCAGCCCCATCCACAATCGCCTTGCAAATCGACAATCCCAGCCCAGTCCCGCCCGTCTCCCGCGAACGCGAAGCATCCGCCCGATAAAAGCGCTCGAACACAAACGGCAAATGCTCTGCAGCAATCCCGTCACCCTGGTCGGAAAGAGAAAACACAACCTTCCCTTCTTCGCGAAAAAGCCGCAAGGCAATCCGCGAACCCGTATGCGAATGCTGGATCGCATTGATCACCAGGTTCATCAACAATGTCGAAGCATCCTCAGCACTCAACCCGACACTCCCTTCGTCCGCGATCTCTTCCACCATCCGCACTCGTCGGATCGCTGCAGCCGACTCTACCTGCGCCATCACCAGCCGCAGAGCCTCCGCCAGCGAACACGCGCTGGTCCGCGACCGCGCACCATCGCTGTGCTCCAGCCGCGCCAGGGTCAACATCCGCTGTACCAGCTCCTCCATCCGGCCTGTATCCGACAGGCATAACTCAATTCCCTGCTGATATTCATCGCGGCTCCGTTCGCGAAAAGTAAGCAGTTGCAGCGAACTCTTCAGCACCGTCACCGCCGTCTTCAACTCGTGCGCTGCATCGCTCACAAAGGTTCGCTGCTGCTGGAACGCCCGCGCAAGTCCCTGCAGCGCCACGTCCAGCGCAGAAGCCAGCGGGGCCACCTCCCGCAATCCGTAAGCTGATGCCGGAGCCTGGAAGCTCCACGAACGCGAGGTGATCGTAGCCGCCCTCGCGGCCAGTTCGTCCAGCGGCCGCAGGTTGCGCCGAATCAGCCACGCCACCGCAGCACAACTCAACAGCAGCGCAATCACGTCCGCCAGTACAAAGAAACGCGCCTCCCGCTTCACCGCCGCCCACACCGGCTTCACCGGCGAAGCATAGCTGATAACAACCTTCCGCAGCACACCAGGCGCATGCTCCGTATCGATCAGCCTCGACCCATGCAACACCATACCGCGATATCGAATGCCACGCAGCTTGAAGTTGTGGACAAGCTGGTCATCGCGCAGGCGATCTCTCAGCTCATCCCCACCCACACCCTCCCCGCCCAGCAGGTGCCCTTCCTCCTCGCGCACAACGTACAGGTCACCCCCCGGCACATCCAGCGTTGTCTTGTCGAGCATCACGTCATTGCCGGCATCCTCTGCATCCTGCACCGAACCCAGCACCGAGTCGGCGCGGCCCCGCAACATCACATCGAACGCCCGCAGACTCTCGTTATGCTGGTAATAAAGCGCAGCCATGGTGACAAATAGGCATAGCGCCACTTCCACCACCAGCGTCGCCGCAATCAAACGGCCCGTCAGCGACGAGGCGCCACGCCCGCTCTTCACGCCTCGGTCGCCTTCGGCACCACCAGGCGATATCCGCGCCCACGCAGCGTCTCAATCCACGTATTCGCAGCATTCTCATCCGCCGGCAGCGTCAGCTTGCGCCGCAGATTTGAAATATGCGCCTCCACCACGTTCGAATGGCGCTCCCAGTTGAAGTCGTAAAGATGTTCCAGCAGCGCCTGCTTGGAAATGATGCTGCGCCGATGATGAACCATGTATTCCAGGATCCGATACTCCGTCGGCGACAACTCGATCCGCACCCCATCCAGATCGACCACCTTCTCCAGCGTATCCACGCGCAGGTTGCCGATCTCGATCAGCGGATGCGCCACACCTTTACCGCGACGGATCAATGCCTTCGCCCGGGCCAGCAGTTCCCCCAGATCAAACGGTTTCGCCAGGTAGTCGTCCGCACCCGCATTCAGCAGGTCGATCACAGACTCCTTCTCACTCCGTGCCGTCAGCACCAGCACCGGCACTGCCTGCTTGGCCCGCCGGATCACCTCCAGCACCCGCAGGCCATGCATCCCCGGCAGCATCAGGTCCAGCACCACCAGGTCGTAGCTGCCTTCGCAAGCCAGGCTCGCTCCCACCTCGCCATCACTGGCAATATCCACCGCGTAGCCAGGACCTTCGCGCAGAGCCGCGGCAATATTTGCGGCTACCCGCGGCTCATCCTCAATGATCAATACCCGCATCAGCCGGCACCTTCAACGCACAAGCCTATGCCTTTCAGCTTAACGAAAACTGAAGCAGGTATCTCTATCTATCCAGGTGTTTGGTGGAGCTAATCGGGATCGAACCGATGGCCTCGTCGTTGCGAACGACGCGCTCTCCCAGCTGAGCTATAGCCCCACATACGGCGAGTGAATCATCCCAATCTTAACAGCCCCTCTGCCATTCGCAAAACATGCGCTAACCCGCCGCCACGCGGCTTCCAATCACCTCGCCCAACGACGCCAGCATCCGATCCAGCACCCCCGCAGGCACCTGTCCCTGCGCCATCGTCGCCGATCCCCCGCCACGCAATCCTTCCACCGCCAACGCCTTCGTCAACGCCTCGCCGCAATGCGGCCCACCCAGGTCCGCGCTCCGCCCCAGCACAATCGCCGCCGGCTCCTGTTCGGCCGACACCAGCAGCACCACCGTCTGCGGAGCCGCCGCCGTCAGCCGCGATGCCAGCAGCTTCACGTACCCGGCATCCCGATCCTTGAACCGCCGCACCACCACCCGCCGCCCCTGCTCCACCGGATCCTCCACCAGCAGCCGAGCCGCATGATAATCCGCCAGCTCCTGCAGCAGCTTCTGCCGCTCCTTCGCAGCCAGCTTCGCCTCTGCGATCCTCCGCTCCGCGGCCTCCACCAGCCCGTTCCGCTGCGAAGACATTGCCGCCGACAACGCCGTCAGCACCCGGTCATCCGCCCGCGCTGCCATCATCGCCCTCAGCCCGCACACAAACGAGAGCCGCATCCCCTGCCGAACCTTCTCCGTCCCCCGCAACAGCAATCCGCCTATCTGTCCCAGCGATTGCACATGCGTCCCGCCGCACGCATTCAAATCAATCCCCGGCATCTCCACCAGCCGGATCGCTCCCTCACGCTCCGGCAACTTCCGCAATGCACCCGCCTGCAGCAGCGCCTTCGCCTCCTCCGACGACACCGTCTTCATCTGCACCGGCACATCCGAAGCAATCGCCAGGTTCACCATCTCCTCAACCCGCTCCCGCTGCTCCTCACTTAGCTGCCCCTTCAAATCAATCGTCGAAACATCTTCCCCAAGATGAAACGAAACAGTCACTGCGTCATATTCCCGCGCACACACCGCCGACAACAAATGCTGCCCGCTATGCTGCTGCATATGATCCAGCCGCCGATCCCAATTCACCGCGCCCGAAACGCGAGTTCCCTCAGGCAGCGGCTTGGCCGTCGTATGCCACACCTCGCCGCTTTCATCCTCTTCGACCAGCGTCACATCGAGCGTTAACTGCGCTCCGCTGGGAGCCGTCGCCGTCAGCGTCCCAACGTCATACGGCTGCCCACCACTCGTCGGATAAAACGCCGTCCGATCCAGCGCCAGGTGCCACGAGGCAACGCCATCCCTGCGCGAATGCAGCCGCACGTCCGCCACCGTAGCGTCGAAATTTTTCAGAAAAGAATCTGCGTGATAAAGCCGCTCAGCCATGCACGTATTCTAAGCGGCGAAACGCAGTGGAGGAATCTTACGGCAACCCACGCAATTCCGGGTGCCATCCTCGCGCAGCTAGGGTGGGCCATGGCGAAGCCATCCGCTCTCCCTTAGATTCAGAAACGCAGCTACTGCTGAGCCGCAGCCACCGGCTCCCCTTCAGTCTCCCCACCATGCAGGTGCCACGGAATACTCTCGCTCGACAACTCCGGATGCGCCCTCAGGAACGCAAGCGCTGCCGATGCCGCCATCGGATCATCCTTCTGATCAGCGAACAACAATGACTCCTGCGACGCCTTCTCCTTCAGACCAAGCCGCCGATACAAAATTGCCAGGTTGTAGTGCGCTGACAAGTCATCCGGATCAATCCCCTGCACCAGCTCATACTGCTCTCGCGCCTCGGCATACTTGTGCTGTTGGTAGTAGCTGAAGCCCAGCTCGCGATGCGCATCCGACGACTGCGGAAACTTCTCCGCCACCTTCTGGAAATCCGTCACCGCTGTATCCAGGTCACCCTGGTTCCGCCGCACCAGCCCCATGTAGTACGTTGCCCGCGGGTCGTCCGGCGCCATCGCCAGCGCCTTCTGCAGGCTCTCCGCAGCCAGCTCATACTTCTCCCACTGCAATGACACCACCCCGACGTTCGTCAGTGCATCCGCATAATCCGGGCGCAGCTTCGCCACATGTCCGAACGCCGCCGCAGACTCTGCATACTGCTGCTCATCCAGCAGGCCAACACCATAATTATTCCAGCGCATCCACTCGGCATTATCTAAATTCGGATCAGCCGCCACCGGCTTGTTCTCGCCAATGTTCAACACCCGCGTCCGCTCCGCCATCGCCACCACCGGATACGCGGGATGCTTATCACCCAGCGCGAACCGCGTGAAGTCTTCATTGAAGTGGCGGTAGTCCACACGCGCCGTCACGTTGTACGGCCCCTTGCCATCCGCCGGCAGCTTGAACTCGTAGCGCACTACCGTCGACCGCCCGGGCCGGATCGTCGCATCCGTAGCGATCGTTCGCCGATTCCAGATCTCGTGATCAATCAGCAGGTTGCCCTTCGCATCAATCAGCCGCGTCACAAAGCT
>CAZZUX010000107.1:0-9041 GCA_964657395.1 uncultured Ktedonobacteraceae bacterium | reverse complement strand
AACAAATCCACATTCAGCTTCTGCGCCTTCAGGTACTCAATCGTCTTCTGCAACTGCTCGTCATAGCCGTAATAGAACGGGATTGCCGTGTTCCCGCCCAGCCAGCGATGCGATGCCAGCTTGCCATCCTTCGCGCCATAGTCCGCACCCTCCGGCTCCACCTTCGGCATGTGGCACGTCTGGCACGTCGACAGGTCTTTCTTGTAAAACGGCAGCGGCGAACGCTTCGCATATGAGGACTGCTGCCACTCGTCATACAGCCCGATCGCGCGCAGCCACTTATAGTTATTCAGCGCATCCGGAATATTCGCCTTATGGCACGCCGAACAGAACTCCGTCGTCTTGTAGAAGTCCTTCATCACCGCGGCTTTGTGCCGCTCCGGGTGCGCCGTGATCTCCGAGTAGCTCACCTCACCCGGCACCGGCTTGCCCGCCTCATCCGTAATCACCGCCGGAATGCCCATCACGTAACTGCCCAGCCCATACGTCGGCTGCAGCTTCTTGATCGAGTGGCACACCGAGCACGTAATCCCGTCATCATCAAACCGGCGATCCGTCACCACCGGGTTCGGCGTCACTGCGCCCGACAGCAGCGCAATCGGCGCATGACATCCTTCACAATGCCGCGCCGTCTCCGCGCCTTTTGTCTGGATCAGCAGGTTTACATTCTTGCGATAGAAGGGTGTCCGAAACGAATTCGCATGCAGCGACTGACGCCACTCGTGGTACGAAGCCTCGTGGCAGTGCCGGCAATACTGCGCCGTGGGAAATGCTCCCGGCTGGATAAAATCATCGCCTTCAATCTTGGCATTACTCGGCAGAAAAGGCTGACCCGGCGCAATCTTAAAACTGTAGCTCTCACGAATCCTGGCCGCATACTGCGCGCGATCCTCGGTCACATCCGTGCCCGCGCGGATACTCTTCAGGAAGCCAAAGAGAAAGGCAGCCACTGCGAGCGGTAAGGCAAACTTCGCCAGTACTCGTCGTCTGCGGTAGCGCCGGACATCCTCAGTTTCGCGTTGCATTTTTCCACCCTTGCCGATCGAAATATACTTGGGCGCGGAGCAGTGAAGCAAGAACAACCCGCAGCGAGAAACTCAATATTGTGAATAAGTTAGCCGCATGAAAGTAGCTCCATCCAATGGTGGAGAGAAGGCTAATTCGTGCGATGGAGATAAGAGCCTGTCTTCCCGCATCCAACGAGGGAAGGAGCAGACCTAACATGAGCAATACACCCGAGTCGCGCGACGCCTCTCTCGCGAAAGTTCAGGACCTCATCAAAGACATCCGCATCGCCATGCTCTCCACCGCAGGAGAGGACGGCAAAATCTATAGCCGTCCCATGGCCACGCAGGAGACCCGTTTCCAGGGAGACCTCTGGTTCCTCACCCACGTCAATTCGGGCAAGGTCAACGAAATTCGTCATGACTCGCAGGTCAACGTCGCCTATTCCGACACCGAGAATGGATCCTTCGTCAGCCTCGCAGGCCGCGCCGAAATCAGCCGCGACCGCACCAAAATTCATGAACTCTGGAATCCCCGCTACAAGGCATGGTTTCCAAACGGCGAAGAAGACCCCGAAATCGCCGCCATCCACGTCATTGTCGACGAAGCCGAGTACTGGGACGCCCCGTCCAACGCCCTCGTCCGCAATTACCAGATCCTCAAAGCCGCCGTCACCAAGGGAGCCTCCCAGGTCGGAGAACACGCCCACGTCACCCTCAACCGCACCGCATAAAGTTGCATCTCGCTTTCGGCCGAAACAATCCGGGTGCCCACCCTCGCGCAGCTAGGGTGGGCCTTCGCGTTAAAGCGCGAACCGCCCTCCTCGGCAACTCACCAGCTCGCAACTTTGTCATCTCGACCGGAGCGAAGCGCAGCGGAGAGATCTGGATGTATCAAGACCAGGCATCTATCCAGCAAACTTATTAACTCAATCGATCGGAGCAACAAAAATGCCACCAGCCTCGGCCAGCCCGGAAGCCATAGAACACGAAGTCCCCGCGGACAAGCAGGCCGAACTATCCGCCCTCGACGACATCATCAGCGAAGGCAGCCCGCAGGAAGAAAGCGATCAACCGGCACAATCCGCGCAGCGCGATCTCCAGATGCCCAGCGCACACGAGATCTACGTGCAGGTCGCCAAGAACGGCCGCCACGAACTCGAGCGCTCATCCAGAGCGCTCGCTGTCTCCGGCCTTGCAGGCGGCATGATGATGGGCCTCACCGCGCTCGCAATGTCCATCGTGCACGGAGAACTCGGCGATGGGCGCGCCGCAGGCTTCATCGCCTACATGCTCTATCCCATAGGTTTCATCGCAGTCATCATCGGCCGCGCGCAGCTCTTCACGGAGAACACTCTCTACCCCGTAGCACTCGTGCTCGCGGAACGCAGGCATGTCTGGAAGACCCTTCGGCTGTGGGCGATCGTCCTCGCCAGTAACCTCGTCGGGGCCTTCTGCTTCGCCACCCTCGCAGCCCGCACACCCGCGCTCAAACCTGAATACCTTGAGGCCATGTCCAAGATAGGTGTTGAAGCGTTGCACGGCAGCAGCGCCCACATCTTCTGGAGCGCTGTCATCGGCGGCTGGATGATTGCACTCGTCGCCTGGCTGGTCAGCGGCAGCCATTCCGTCACCGGATCAGTCATGCTTATCTGGCTGCTGGCCTTCGTCGTTGGCATCGGCCACTTCGCCCACTCCATCGCCACTAGCGGAGAAATTCTCGCAGCCGTACTCCACCACGCCGCAACCTTCAGCGCTTACGGCAGCTGGCTCATCTTCGCCGTTCTCGGAAACATCTGCGGAGGCGTCCTGCTGGTCACCCTCCTCGAATACGGCCAAGTCATGTCAGGCGAGTAGCCCATCCGCTAATCATCATGTGTCTTCTCGACCGAAGCGAAGCGCAGTGGAGAGATCTCGATCTCCACCGTCCAACCGGCACCCTGCCACAAACCACCGAATCATCCGGCGCAATCGTTTAATTTAGCCCGCGGGCAGACAGTACCACGGTTCGCGATTGTTCCACGTGGAACAATTTGAACCTGGATCAGCAACGAGTGCGACCAACGGAGCATAAGCGCCCAAGGCGCCTACGCCCGCACGGCCAGGACCTGGTACTTACAGAGAGTTCATTTTCAGAAGGAATTCTGCATTGTTCCGCGTCTTCGATAAACGATCGACCAGCAATTCCATAGCTTCCACCGGCGACAACGGGTTCAGGACCTTCCTCAAAACCCAGATGCGCTGCAGATCTTCCTTCGGAATCAGCAACTCTTCCTTACGCGTACCAGAGCGCTGAATATCGATCGCCGGGAACACCCGCTTATCGACCAGCTTGCGGTCGAGAATGATCTCCATGTTGCCAGTGCCCTTGAATTCTTCGAAGATCACTTCGTCCATGCGCGACCCGGTATCCACCAGTGCTGTCGCAATGATCGTGAGCGAACCACCCTCTTCGATATTGCGGGCCGCACCGAAGAACCGCTTCGGCCTCTGCAGCGCATTCGAATCCACACCGCCGGACAGCACCTTGCCCGATGGCGGCACAATCGTGTTGTAAGCACGAGCCAAACGCGTTATTGAGTCCAGCAGGATGACCACGTCGCGCTTATGCTCGACCAGCCGTTTCGCCTTCTCAATCACCATCTCGGCGACCTGCACGTGACGTGCCGCAGGCTCGTCAAAGGTCGAACTGATCACTTCGCCCTTCACCGATCGCTGCATGTCCGTCACTTCTTCGGGACGCTCATCAATCAGCAGGACAATCAACGCGACTTCCGGATGATTGGTTGTAATCGAATTCGCGATCGACTGCAGCAGCACGGTCTTACCCGTGCGTGGCGGCGCCACTATCAATCCACGCTGCCCCTTGCCGATTGGCGTAAGCAGGTCCATCACGCGACCACTGGTGTTCTCGCCTGCTGTTTCCATCCGCACTCGCTCCTGCGGATACAGCGGCGTCAAATTATCAAAGAGAATCTTGTTGCGCGTTTCTTCAGGCGATTCGAAGTTGATGGCTTCGATCTTCACCAGCGCGAAATACTTTTCGCCTTCGTGCGGCGGCCGTACGTTGCCGCTGATGGTGTCGCCGGTCTTCAGGTCGAATTTACGTATCTGTGACGGTGACACATAGATATCGTCAGGACCGGGCAGGTAGTTGTAATCGGGAGAACGCAGAAAGCCGTAGCCGTCAGGCAAAATTTCAAGCACGCCCTCGGCGAAAATGTGACCTTCTTTTTCGCTTTGCGCCTGCAGAATTTTGAAGATCAGGTCTTGCTTACGAAGGCCGCTGGCACCAGGAATCTCTAAAGTGCGCGCAATTTTGCTCAATTCGGTAATGCTTTTTTCTTTAAGCTCAGAAATAGTCATGGGTACTCACAGGTGGGATCGTTCGGGAGTGTTGCTGGAAGGAATCAGGAGGGTGTTGCGGGGGTCGTTCGGAGAAAATCTGGAAGAGGGGTACTGCAGGCCGCGCTTAAGCTGCGCGGCGCTGCGGAATGGCTTCAGTAGCTACAACGGTTTCAACTGCAGGCACCATCGGACTCGCATCGTGGAAACGAACCAGCACATCGTTGGTCGTATCCTGGAGCCGGGTGTTTGGTTTGTGAAGCTTGCGAGTTGCCTTCGAGGCGAGCTGGCAAAGCTGGTAGCGGTTGTTGACGTGGGCAAGTGCCCCAAAAATCAAATCAGAACGCATGAGTTCTCCTTCTAAGTACCGTGCCCAGACATTTTCGGGGGTTTATGCCAATCCCGCCTGGAGCTGCGATCTTTCTTTTAATCCGTTTTCATCAAGTAAGACGCACCGGCAAGCGGAACGGTCCACTTTTCTGAATATTTCTTTTCATCATGCCTATCGAGACGCAACCGCTGACTTAATCCTGACTATCTGGAGCCGGATAAAGACGTTCCTTGCCTGTACCCTGGACTCCGGCTACTGCAAGATCTCTACTCCGATCGGCAAGTTGAACGTTAAATTGCCCGGTGTCTGAGGTCAACACTTTTTTTCATAGATGTGTCCTAAGTACCGTCCCAATTTTGGGATTTCTCTCCAACTCTTTTTAATGAGCTAGATAGGACCATGATGACTCAAGCTTGTCAATGCTTCGCTCCTTCTGATCCCAACTTCCGACAGCCTGCTACGGAAAACCATATTCCAATCGTGCCTCTTTTTACATCGTGTCCAGCCATGTGTCGATCGGGTTAAAACCTCCTAAGACCAGTAATTCCGGTCGAGGGTTCGGTATTGGATCGCCTCTGCCAGGTGCCCGACCAGGACATCCGGCGCGGCCTCGAGGTCAGCTATCGTACGGGCTACTTTCAGAATCCTGTCATGTGCCCGTGCACTCAGACCCTGCTGCTGCATGGCGCGCTCCAGCAGCTTCTCTGCTTCCGGTGACAGGTCACAATACGTCCTGACCTGCCGCGTGGTCATCTGCGCATTGGCAATAGAGCCGTGTTCAGCGAAACGTAACTTCTGCTGTTTTCTCGCGCCAAGCACCCGCTTCCGTATCTCGCTCGAACCTTCACTAGCGACCCCACCTCGGAGTTCGCGGTACTGCACTGCCGGCACTTCGATATGGATATCGATCCGGTCCAGCAACGGCCCCGAAACCCGCGAGATGTACCTCTGCATCATTGGCGGCGTGCACGTACACTCTCGCGACTTGTCATTGAAATAGCCGCAGGGGCAGGGGTTCATTGCAGCAGCCAGCATGAAGCGCGCCGGAAAACTGAGGGACATCGCAGCCCGCGCAATCGTTACTGTTCCATCTTCCAGCGGCTGACGCATCACCTCGAGCACATTGCGCGGGAACTCCGGCAGTTCATCCAGGAACAACACACCGTTATGCGCCAGCGACACTTCGCCCGGTCTAGGCACGGCGCCACCGCCGATCAGCCCCGCATCGGAAATGGTATGGTGCGGCGCACGGAAGGGCCGATGCATCACCAGGCCGCCATCGCCTTCGAGCACATTCGCGACCGAATGGATCTTCGTCGTTTCCAGTGCTTCCGGAAAGGTCAGAGGCGACAGAATACTTGGCAGCCGCTTGGCCAGCATGGTTTTGCCTGACCCTGGCGGTCCGATCATCAGGATGTTGTGGCCGCCTGCCGCTGCTACCTCGAGCGCTCGCTTCGCAGTCTTCTGACCGCGCACATCCTTGAAGTCTGCTGCGAAGGTCTGCTCAGTATCCAGCAGGTTCGCCGATGCTACGCGGAACGGTTTCGCCTGGATCCCGCCGTTCGCTGACTGGTTCAGCAATTCTCTGACCTCAGCCAGCGAACGTACCGCGAACACTTCGATGCCTTCCACCACGGCAGCTTCGGCTGCATTGCAGGCGGGCGCCAGCAGGTACTTGATGCCCCGGCGCAGCGCGGCCACGGCGATGGGCAGCATGCCCGGAACGCCGCGGACACCGCCATCCAGACCGAGCTCGCCCACCATCAGGAATTCGCTCAGATCCTTCTTCTCGATTGCTCCATACGCACCCAGGATGCCGATCGCCATAGGCAGATCGAAACCCGACCCTTCTTTCTTCAGGTCAGCGGGCGCGAGATTGATGGTGATATGGGTCGGCGGAATCGAGAAGCCCGAGTTCTTGATTGCGGCTCTTACCCGGTCGCGACTCTCGCGCACCGCAGCGTCCGGAAGGCCCACGGTGTGAAAATGATCTTCGGCAGTCTGGATTCCCGAAAAATCCACCTCAACATCGATAATGTGCGCATCGATGCCATACACTGCTGCGCTTAAAGTCTTGAACAGCATGCTTCCAACTCTTCTTGAAGCGGAAAGGCCCGGACATCAGCCGACCCGCGCCACGCCGGAAGCCTACCGCCTGCACTGGTTGTCTGATCAGGTGAGGCGAGCATAGCATTCGCAACCGTCGCTGTCGCATAAATCCAGCTACCTTCTCCTGAATGCCGGACCGGCAGTTCCATATCTGCAGTCCCGTTACAGAAGAGATACGATGGTCAGGTGAAAACGTCCCTCTTCGATCTGTATAAGATCGGCATCGGCCCTTCCAGTTCGCACACCATGGGACCCATGCGCGCTGCCTTTCGCTTTGTCACCCTGCTTCGTGAGCACGCATTGCTGAACGCCACGGCCTCTATCCAGGCCGATCTTTACGGATCGCTTGCTCTTACCGGTATCGGGCATGGCACCGACCGCGCTGTGATCCTGGGCCTGCTCGGCCAGGAACCTAGCACTACCGATCCAAAGGCTATGGAGACCACGCTGCAGCAGTTGCGCGAGAGCCATAGCCTGCTGCTCGGTGGTGAACACGCCGTACCTTTTCTGGAAAGCGAGTGCCTGCTCTTCCATCGCGACCAGATGAACCCGCCAGGCGCCACCATGCAGCATCCCAATGGCGTCCGCTTCACGGCACACAGCGGAGACGGAGCGACGCTGCTCACCTCGACCTTCTTCTCGATCGGCGGTGGCTTCATCGTCGAAGATGGGCCCGGCGCAGATCTTAAGCCGGTTATGACCACCTCACCCCTGCCCTACTCGTTCGGCAGTGCAGAAGAACTGCTCAGCCTTGCGGCACGCGACAACATCACCATCAGCGAGCTTGTTTTGCGCAACGAGACCGCTCGCCGCATTGGTGTGCAAGATGGAAAAGAACATAGCGCCCAAGCCGTTCAGCAGGACATCCTCGCCATCTGGAAAGTGATGCAGGGTTGCATGCAGCGAGGTATGGCGACGGAGGGCATATTGCCCGGCGGTCTCAAGGTCCGGCGCCGTGCCATGCGTCTTGCAGAGCGTCTGCGTACCCGGTCAGCCGACGGCACTGCGACTGCAGATCCGCTCGCGCCGCTCGACTGGGTGACTATCTATGCGATGGCAGTGAATGAAGAGAACGCGGCCGGTGGTCGCGTGGTCACGGCGCCGACGAACGGCGCTGCCGGCGTCATCCCCGCGGTCGCGCAGTACTATCTCAATTTCATCCAGCGTGCGGACGAAGCTGGACTGATGCGCTACTTTCTCACGAGCGCGGCGATCGGCATCCTCTATAAGGAGAATGCGTCGATCTCCGGCGCCGAGGTTGGCTGCCAGGGAGAAGTGGGCGTGGCCTGCTCCATGGCTGCAGGTGGACTGGCTGCGGCGCTGGGCGCGACCAACGCACAGGTGGAACACGCAGCCGAGATCGGCATGGAACATAACCTTGGCATGACCTGCGATCCCATCGGCGGCCTGGTGCAGATCCCCTGCATTGAACGCAATGCCATGGGTGCGGTGAAGGCCGTGCACGCCTGCCGCATGGCGATGGCGGAGACGGAAGGGCACAAGCTGTCGCTGGACCAGGTGATTAAAACGATGTACGAGACTGGACTTGATATGCAGTCCCGCTACAAGGAAACTTCGTTGGCGGGTCTGGCCCTCAACATCATCGAGTGCTAGGTACTGCGCGTACGGCGAACGGCGCTGCGCGCGGATGCTCCCGTTGGTCGCGTGCTTAACGCGATGGTTCAAGATTCGGTTCAGTCAGCGGTTTGGTCGTGCTTCCCTTCACCTCTCGACGGCCATCGCGACCGAGTTCCCGCCGCCGAGGCACAAGGCCGCGATACCCTTGTGCACATCGCGACGCATCATCTCGTAAATCAGCGTGGTCAGCACACGCGCGCCGCTGGCTCCGATGGGATGCCCGATTGCGACGGCGCCGCCGTTCACATTGACCCTGGATAGATCGAGTTCCAGTTCCTTGACGACACCCAGAGCCTGTACTGCGAACGCTTCATTCAATTCGTACAGATCCACTTCATCTTTATTCCAGCCGGTCTTCTCGAGGACGCGGCGGGTTCCGATCACGGGCGCCAGCATCACCCACTCCGGTGCGATGCCGCTGCTTGCCTGCGCGCGTACGTGCACCATCGGCTCCAGTCCCATCTCTTTCGCCTTGGCTGCTGACATGACTACGACTGCAGCCGCTCCATCGTTGACGCCGGGTGCATTGCCCGCGGTCACGGTGCCATCTTTTTTGAAGGCCGGCTTCAGGGCGCGCAGTCCTTCGATCGATGCATCGGAACGGACAGACTCGT
>CAZZUX010000106.1:0-13957 GCA_964657395.1 uncultured Ktedonobacteraceae bacterium | reverse complement strand
CGAGGTATACGAATATTAAGCCGATGTGACCTGCGCGGCAGATGAACGAGGAGCAGGTAGAGACCGGCACCGGCAGCGAGCAGCATGTCCTCAAATCGGGGAGCAGGATCCATGTACCGGGCGACGAGCCAGCACAGGAGAGCGAGTGATGGGATGGCGGTGGCCAGAAAAGCGGTTCGATAGCGGCGGTGGAAGTAGTGGCGTTCCTGCAGCGAGTTATCGCGGGATAGCCGAATTCCATCGAGCAGGCGATCGGCAACGTAGAGGAGCCAGGTCGCGAGTGCCAGGAGAAGTGGAGCATTGTCTGGCAGTCTGACCCGGGATGCGTGCGCGAAGGCCATGGTCCAAACGACGGCGACGGTCGGTGCGTCGAGCGATAGCAGGTGCCAGCGCTGTAGAAGGAAATTCGCAGTGCTGGTAGAGATTGCAGGCTTCGGGGCAGGCCTTCGGACGACAGTTGTGATGGGTGTGGACACCACTTACTAGTGTATGGGTTCATGACGCGGCGCTGGTGCTGGCGCACAGATAGGATTGATCCAGCTTCCATCTGCGACGGCAGCGTTCAGAGCGTCGACTATGGTCGTGTTGCTACTGAGTCACGGTGCAGAGGGTGCGGAGTCGGTTCCAGGCTCGCTTGTCGACTTAGGCTCCGAAGGAGTCTTCCTGCTGGCACGGGATCTGACGGGAATGGTGCCGTCCTGAGGAGTCGATGCACCGGAGGTGCCCGAAGAAGCTTTACGGGTCCGGCTGCCGGCGATGCTATCGACGGTAGCCTTTCCCTCAGCCAGTTGCATGAAGAAGCCTTGCGCGCTGAATGGCGCGACGCCTGCGGATGGCTGGACCCGTTCGTAGTCGCCGTCGGGTAGCAGCAAGCGCGCTTTGCAGGTGTCGGCCAGGTAAGCTTCCAGGATCTCGTTTCGGATGCGGTCGCACAGTTCCGGATTTTCTACGGGGAAGACGGTTTCACATCGCTCGTAGAGGTTGCGCGGCATCCAGTCGGCGCTGCCGCAGAAGATCTCCTGCTCACCGCCGTTGGCGAAGCAGAAGATCCTGCTGTGCTCGAGAAAACGGCCGACGACCGAGATGACGCGGATGTTGTCGCTGAGTCCTTTAACACCGGGTCGTAAGGCACAGATGCCGCGGACGATGAGGTCGATCTTCACACCGGCTTTGGACGCAGCATAGAGTCCTTCAATCAGTACCTGGTCAAGCAGTGAGTTCATCTTGGCGATGATGTGTGCGGGGCGACGTGCGCGGGCGTGCGCGGTCTCTCGCTGGATCTTGGCGAGCATGTCGGCTGCGAGTGAGACAGGCGCAATCATCAGCGGGAGGTAGGTACTGCACTCCGCGTGCGCAGTCAGGTAGTTGAAGACGTGCTGCACGGCAGCCGTAATTTCGGCGTTCGCCGTCAGGAAGCTGAGATCGGTGTAGAACTTTGCGGTATTCGGGTTGTAATTACCGGTGCCGAGATGCACATAGCGGCGCATGACGCCATCGTCATCGCGGCGGACGACGAGCGCCAGCTTGCAATGAGTTTTGAGTCCGACGATGCCATGGAAGACCTGCACGCCTGCGTCTTCCAGATTGCGTGCCCAGCGTATGTTGGAGGCCTCATCAAAACGTGCCATCAACTCGACGACGACCGTCACTTCCTTGGTCTGGGCTGCTTCAAGAAGCGCCTGAAACATGGGCGAGTCGGAGCTGGTGCGATAGAGAGTCTGTCGCATGGAAACAACATTCGGATCGACAGCGCCCGACTCGATGAAGGAAGCGACGCCGTCATAGGAATCGTAGGGATGATGAAGCAGGATGTCGCGTTTGCGGATTTCATCGAAGATGTTGCTCGACTCCCGCGACAACTTGAGTTCCCGGGGCATGAACGAGGGAAACTTAAGATCCGGCCGGGCGGTTCCGCCGTAGAGAACCATCAGGCGAGAGAGATTAACGGGGCCGTCGGTGCGAAAGACCTGTTGCTCGTCGAGCTCGAAGTTGATACGCAGACGGTCAATGATTTCGGGATCGGTATTGTGTTCGATTTCGAGACGGACGGCATCGCCCTTGCGCCGGTTATGCAGTTCGGTGCGGACACTTTCCAGCAGGGATCGCGACTCTTCTTCCTGGAAATAAAGATTGCTGTTGCGAGTGACGCGGAAGGCCCCCCTGCTTAGTACCTCGTAACCCCGGTACATGGTGTCGGCATGATGCGCGATGAGGTCATGCAGGAAGAGAAAGTCGAAGGTGCCATTTGCAGAGGGCAACGGTACCAGGCGGGGCAGGGCACGAGGGACTGTCACGACGCCGAGAACACTGCCGGCGGCTGAGCCCTTGCGCTTGACCCGCAACAGCATGGCAAGACACAAAGCCTTGTTCAAGACGCGGGGAAAGGGATGTGCGGGATCGATAGTAATGGGCGTGAGCAGGGGATCGACTTCGCGCTGATAAAAGTCGAGGGCATACTGGCGAGCTGCGCCGTGCAGGTCTGCGAGGTCAAGCACCCGGATACCTGCCTCGCGAAGGGCGGGGCGCAACTGCTGGTTCCAGCAGCGGTATTGCGATTCGACAAAGCGGTGCATCTCTGCCGCGTCTTCTTCCAGGGTCTGCTCCGGCGTGCGACCGTCGGGCGCTACTTCCTGGAAGCCGTCTTCAATCCTCTGGAGGAGGCCGGCTACCCGGATCTCGACGAATTCATCGAGGTTGCTGGCGGTAATGGAGAGGAACTTGACGCGTTCCAGCAGGGGATTGCTGGAGTCCTCTGCTTCCTGCAGCACTCGGCCGTTGAAGCGCATCCACGACTGGTCCCGGTTGAAGAACAACCGGGTGCGGTCGAGTGCTGCAGCGGCAGGAGAAGATGGGGCCGGTTTCCGTCGGGTGCGCGCTGTCGATGCTTTGATTGATTTAGCCGTCATAAAAATCCATATTGCTGCTGCTGAAGAACGATACTTCGAAAGTTGCCGGGTAGGGCTTCATCATTCGATCATGGAAGCCTGACCCATGTATGAACGGGATGCGAAAAGTCTGCAGGACGCGTATACCCGCCAGTAGTTAAGCTGATTACCGGTCTCCCGTGTGCAGTGGGGCGGCAACATGATCCTGGTTCATTCTGCCCTGAAAAGCTGCGCGCACGATAAACTAAGGAGGAGGCAGGCAGACACATGGAAATTGCTATGAGTGCAGACGAACGGACGTTGAGTCCAGCGAAGGCGGACTCAGTGCAGGAGCTGTTTCAAACGGCGGCCTTGATCCTGGCGGACCAGGCAGAGGCGATTGCTGCCTTCGAACAGGCAGTAGCGGCGAGCGACGTTGATCCATGCGCTGATCCAGCGAGTGCTTACATGCATACCCGCGAAGTGCTCACGCAGATGGCAGTGGCGCGAGCAGTCGCGATGAATCCGGCCGCATTTGAGCCGGAAGCACTGACTCCTGCGAACGATGTATGCCTGGATACGGATGACTGGGCAGCAACGGGGCTTACCGCCCAACAGCTGTCGGAGGTGGTTTCGGGCAGCGGCCGTACGCGACTGCGAGACTGGCTGGAACATCTTCGTCCGGCAGCCCGCGTCATCTTTGTGCTGCGCGCGATCCTGGGCAAAGACAGTGCAACGGTGGCGGCAACGCTGCGCGGCGCAGAAGTAAAGCCAGGGTGGACGTCGGAGCAGGTGGGGCAGGTCTTCCGTGGCGCCCTATGCTCGCTCGCCAGTTCGCTGGTGCAGGCGCCGATCGTAGTTTGATCTCCAGCGTTGGAGGAGATCCTGCCTGAATGGACGGCAGCCGGGATGCGTTTCCGGGCTGCAGACAAGCTAAGGGTCGCAGAATTTTCGCTACAGAAACGAATCGCAAAAGTTTAACGTCTTTCCGTCGCCGTGGGCATCCAAAAGCACGTACCAGCCCAAAAGACTCATGAAGATGCGGGAGAGACGAGCATAGTGACACAAACAGGTGCAGGAGCAGGACGATTCGGAGATCGAAACCGGCTTGTCCGAAAAATCGCGTCTGTCCTGGTACTGACAGCCCTGGCTTATGCAGGCCCTGCATTCGCGCAGGGTGGCGGCGGTTCTTCCTCTCCCTCGGGATCGCCGAGTAGCGGCGGCAGTTCGAGCAGCAGCTCTTCTGGCTCGAGTAGTGGTTCCAGCAGCCTGGGACCGACCGTACCGCAGCCCGCTGCGAACAGCACGTACCAGGGCAGTGTGGTTACAACCCAGGCGACTACCGATGTGCTGCCTCTCTCTATTGAAAAAGCGATTGCGCTGGCGCTGCAACATAACCTGGGGTTGATTGTTTCAAATGTGAATGTGAGTACAGCCGGCGGTCAGAAGCTGCAGCAATTGCAGAATCTGCTGCCCACGGTTACCGGCGATTTACGGATTGCTGACCAGGAAACCAACCTGAAGGCTGAAGGGTTGAATATTCCTGGCATTCCAACCATCATCGGACCCTATGGCTACCAAGACGCGCGCGCGTCGTTGACGTGGTCGCTTCTGAACATTTCATCGCTGCAGAAGTTCCTCGCATCGAAGCACAATTTCCAATCGACGCAACTGACGCTTGCCGATGCGAAGGACCTGGTGATCCTGACTACGGGCAATGCCTTCCTGGTGTGTGTTGCGGACGCTTCGACAATCCGCAACGACCAGGCCCAGGTAGATACGGCGAAAGTCTCGCTGGACCAGGCTGTGGCGAACCACCAGGCTGGAACTGCTCCGCTGCTCGACGAATTGCGGGCACGCGTTGACTTTCAGACTCAGCAGCAGAACCTGATCAGTGCGCAAAATCAATATGAGAAAGATCGAATCGCGCTGGCGAGAACGATCGGGCTCCCGCTTGACCAGAAGTATGAACTGACAGACCTACCGACCTACGTACCTTTACCTGACGTGGATCCGAAGGCGGCCCAGGCCCAGGCACAACAGGCCCGGCAGGATATCGCCGCAGCTTCTGAAGCAACGGAAGGCGCCAAAAAGAACCGCAAGGCTGCAACGGCAGAGCGGTACCCGACCATCTCTTTCAACGGGGACTTTGGCGATATCGGACAGAACCTAGCGCACTCACACGGTACTTTCACGGCAGTCGGCACGGCGAGCGTTCCAATTTTCGAGGAGGCGAAGTTGCGAGGGGATGCCCGCATCGAGCAGGCGCAACTGGACCAGGAAGTGGCGCAGCTGAACAATCTGCGAGGTTCTGTGCAGGCCGATGTAGCCGACAGTATCTACGATATCGAGACGGCCGCAAAGCAGGTGGAGGTCTCGCGCAGTAACGTGCAACTGGCCACGCAGGAATTAAGTGATGCGCAGCAACGCTATGCGAGTGGCGTCTCAGACAATCTTGCAGTGACCCAGGCCCTGGCGTCGGTTGCGCAGGCGAACAGCCAATATGTGACCAGCCTTTATCAGCACAATGTTGCCAAGCTCGAACTGGCGCGGGCGATGGGCGTTATCGGAACGAAGTATCAGCAATATCTTGGAGGAAAGTAACTGTGGCCGAACAGAATCCAGAGTCAGGGAGACCAGGCACGGCGGTGGCGGATGACCAGAACGATTCTGATCAGCGGCAGCCGGAGCCGGCGCAGAAGAAGAAGCGTCGCAGCTTCATCATCATTGGGATAGTGGCGCTGCTGGTGGTGATCGCCCTGCTGTTCTGGTGGCACTCGACGTTCTATGAAGACACGGATGATGCCTCGATCGCAGGCCATTTGATCCAGATCAGTCCGCGGATACAGGGTCACGTCCTGAAGGTGAACTTCACGGAAAACCAGTCAGTGAAAGCCGGTGACGTGCTGGTCGAGATCGATCCGCGTGACTACCAGGTGACTGTGTCGCAGGATGAGGCAAATCTTGAGGCGGCAGAGGCGAATTACGAGTCGGCCAAGGTCAACGTGCCTATCACCAACATCCAGAGCACCAGCAATATTTCTTCGGCAGGTGCGTCGGTGCAGGGATCGGATGCCGGGATCCATCGTGCGCAGCGTCAGTACGAGCAGGCGCAGGCAGCGGTGGCGCAGGCAGAAGCCAACAACATCAAGGCGCAGCAGGATCTGCAGCGCTATACGCCGCTGGTCGAGAAGGATGTCATCTCCAAGCAGCAGTACGACCAGTATGTGGCGACGGCGCGCGCCAGCGAAGCACAACTGCAGGAAGCGAAAGCAAGTGCCATAGCGGCAGAAGATCAGATAGCCATCTCGAAGCAGCAGAAGCTTGAATCGATTGCGCAGTTGCAGAACGCCCGGAATGGTCCGAACCAAGTAAAGTCACAGAAGTCAAAGGCAGACCAGGCGGCGGCCCAGGTGGAACAGGCGCGTGCCGAGCTTGACCAGGCACGGCTGAACCTGAGCTACACCAAGATACTGGCGCCGGCGGACGGCATCGTTACCAAGAAGAGCGTGGAGATTGGTGACAACGCGAGCGTCGGTCAGAACCTGGCTACCCTGGTTTCTCTCGACGACATCTGGATTACGGCCAACTTCAAGGAAACACAGTTGCGGCACATGCAGATCGGGCAGCCGGTAAAGATCCACGTGGACGCGTATGGCCGGGATTACAACGGGCATGTGACGCAGGTTGGCGGAGCGACTGGCTCAAACCTGAGCCTGTTTCCACCGGAGAATGCGACCGGTAACTACGTGAAGGTCGTCCAGCGCGTACCCGTGAGAATCGACCTGGACCAGGGTGAGAACCAGGACCACATCCTGAGGCCTGGACTCTCGGTGGAACCGACGGTCAGGGTGAAGAACTAGGCTTTACGCTTCCTCAACGTAAGCAGATGGCACAACCAGATGAAAAGCAGGTACGGGGCGAAGATCCGTGACCTGCTTTTCATTTGAGAAACAGAGTTGCGCAGCTTCCAAATGCATCCAATAGCTGAACAGGAGGAACAATGAGCAGCAGCAATAGCGCCTTGAAGACACGGCAGACGAAGGGTCCGGATCTGATTACCCCGAACTGGAAGCAGAGTGCCAAGATTACGCAGCAGTACGGCACCGTGGTGAAGAACATCCCTATCGGCTTGCCGACCGAGGCAAGGCAGGAGATGGTAGATCAGTTGAACCTGCTTCTGGCAGACACGATCACACTTCGCGATCTCTATAAGAAATCCCACTGGCAGGTAGCGGGGCCGACGTTTTATCAGTTGCACCTGCTCTTCGACAAGCACGCTGGTGAGCAGAGTGAGCTGGTCGATACGATCGCCGAACGGATCCAGTTGCTTGGCGGCGTCAGTATCGCCATGGCCCATGATGTGGCGGCGAACACCCGCCTGGAGCGGCCCCCGATCGATCGCGAAGAGGTCCCGGTACAGATCTCCCGCCTGCTGGAAGCGCATGACTTCATCCTGAAGACCACGCGCGACCTGGCCGAGAAAGCGGACGACCTGAAGGACGCCGGATCGAATGACATGCTGGTGAGTAACGTACTGCGCACCAACGAATTGCAGACCTGGTTTGTCAGCCAGCACCTGGTGGACATGCCCCTGGTTTTCGCAGAGTAGCACCAGGCAGGTAACGGCAGAGGGAAAGGACCGACATCATTCGGTCCTTGCTCTTCACGAAGTTTACAAAATCGGCATCAAAGTGTTTCCGCTGCTCATCTATACTGCAGCCATTGCTTTCCGGCTGAAAGCAAACCCATGCCGATCGCCGTCGATTTCTTTCTTCATTACGTGTACATCATCCTCTTCCTGTGGGTCATGGCGGAGCAGCTTGGCATGCCCATACCGAGCATTCCTCTCCTGCTTACGGCTGGTACGTTGACGGGCACGCACAAAGCTCATCTTTCGATTGTCCTGTTGGTAGTGATCCTCGCTTGCGCGGTGAGTGATTCCATCTGGTACCTGCTCGGCAAGAAATATGGCGGATCCGTGGTGAAGCTGCTCTGCCGGCTGTCCATGGAGTCTGCGACGTGCGTTCGAAAGACCACCAATTACTTCACAACGCACGGCTCGAAAGCTTTACTGATTGCCAAGTTCATTCCGGGCCTGAGCACGGTAGCAGCGCCGATCGCAGGGCAGACCAATATGCCTTACGTGACCTTCCTGGCGTATGACCTCGGCGGTGCTCTGCTGTGGTCTTTGTCGATGACGCTGGCCGGGCGGTTCTTCGGGGATGCACTGGAGAAAGATCCGCATGCCTTGCGGATATTCGGCCACTTTGCCGGCGTGTTGTTTGTTCTGCTTCTGCTGGGCTTCTTTCTTTATCGAGTATTGAAGCAGCAGGCTTTTCTCAAACGTGTCCGCGGGGCAAAGATTGAGCCTGAGGAGCTTAAGGAGATGATGGACGCGGGGCGGGATATGTTCATCGTCGATCTACGCCATCCTCTCGACTACCTGCCGGATCCGCGGGTGCTGCCGGGTGCACTGCGGCTTTCCCCGGAGGCGATCTCCACGCACTCCGAGCAGATTCCGCGTGATCGCGATGTCGTGCTGTACTGCACCTGTCCGAGTGACGCGACCAGCGGCAAGGTAGCACTCCGACTGCGCAAACTGGGCATTTACCGGGTACGTCCATTAAGGGGTGGCTTTGACGAATGGAAGAAGCTTGGCTACCCGCTGGTCACCCTGAATGAAGAAGCTGGACACAATGCCGCGTAAGTGGGGCCTGTTTACTGCTTACGTCCGTCCTCTTTCCTCCCCGTTCGGCTATGCTACCTTCGTGTAGAGCAACGTCACCGGGGCCATAGTTACCAGGGCTGGCTGGTGCCGCGTGGAGTACTGAGATGGCCTGGACAGAGACGTACCACTGTGATGTCTGCAACTCACCTCGCAATGAGGCCGGAGACTGGTGGCTCGCCTGGTCGGAGTTGATCGATTCCGGTCTGGATACGCCGCATCAGCCTTTGTTGCGGCTGACCCCGTGGTCGTCAAGACTGTCTCAGTCCGCAGAAGTGAAACACCTGTGCGGCGCCCGTTGTGCCCAGACCATGATGGACCGCTGGATGCGTGGAGAAGGCCAGCCGCAAACGTTGCGGAAGAGCCCTGTTGACGTAGCAGTGCACAGCCGCCAGAGGGATTCACTTGGTTCCAACGAACCAACTGAACACAGATAACAGGTGAAGTGACTCGACTACCATGGTGATGCATCTTAGCGCCTGATTTTAATGGCATTGCGGATCACTGGAGACGAATTGGCTTACAAGGATTTGAGGGACTGGATCAAGAAGCTGGATCGCGAAGGAGAACTAAAACGTGTTCGCGAGGAAGTCGATCCGATCCTGGAAATTGCCGAGATCACCGATAGGGCTTCGAAGGCGGGGCGCAAAGGCGGCTTGAAGGGCTATGAGCCAGGGGGTCCGGCGCTCCTGTTTGAACGGGTAAAAGGATATCCAGGCTCACAGGTGTTGATGAATCAGTTCGGGAGTGAGCGGCGGATGCGGATGGCCCTGCAAACTGATTCGCTGGATGATGTCGCAGGGCGGATACAGGCGCTGCTGCAACAGAAATCGCCGGACACGTTGCTCGACAAATTGAAGCTGCTCCCGCGCCTGGCAGAAGTAGGGAAGTTCTTCCCCAAGACAATTCCGTCAAGGCTGGCGGCGTGCAAGGAAGTGATTCTGCGTGAGAATTTCAATGTGCTGGATTTCCCCGTGCTGCAATGCTGGCCGCTGGACGGTGGACGATTCATCACGCTGCCACTGGTGGTAACGCGTGATCCGGTGCACGGCAAGCGCAACATGGGCATGTACCGCATGCAGGTGTATGACAGCAGGACGACGGGCATGCACTGGCAGCGTCAGAAGGTCGCTGCGGAGCATGTGCGGGATCGATTGAGGCGCGAGGCAGAAGAGAATAGTGCTGGTGATCCGCTCGCGGCCCGGGTGCAGGCCATGGCGGAGACAGCCGGCGGGACCGTGGCGGCAGCAAACCTGTCTGCGGCTGGGATGGGGCTGCCGCCCGCGAATGCTGTGGCCTATGGCAATGTTAAAGAGCATCGCATGGAAGTTGCGGTCGCGATTGGAACCGATCCTGCGACCACCTTTTCTGCGATTGTGCCGGCCCCGCCCGAGATCGAGGAATACATCATCGCGGGATTCCTGCGACAGCAGCCGCTGGAGCTGGTGCAGTGCGAGACAGTCGACATCGAGGTGCCTGCGCATGCAGAGATTGTGCTTGAGGGTTATGTCGATTTGAATGAGCTGCGCAGCGAGGGTCCGTTCGGCGATCACACCGGGTTCTACACCATGAAGGATGACTACCCAGTCTTCCACGTCACCTGTATTACGCATCGGAAGAATCCAATCTATGCCGCGACGATCGTCGGCAAGCCTCCAATGGAGGATGCATGGATGGGCAAGGCAGTGGAGCGTATTTTTCTGCCGCTGATGCGCCTTACGATTCCAGAGATCGTCGACATCAACCTGCCGGCTGAGGGTGTATTCCATAACTTGATGATCGTTTCCATTCGCAAGAGCTATGCAGGGCAGGCACGGAAAGTGATGAACGGCATCTGGGCGCTTGGCCAGGCGATGTTTACGAAGTGCATCTTGGTCGTGGATGAAGACTGCGATGTCCAGGATCTTGGCGAAGTGACGCTGCGGACAACGAACAACATCGATCCTGAGCGTGACATCCAGTTCACTCTTGGTCCGATTGATTCGCTCGATCACGCTTCGCGGCTGCCGAACTTTGGCAGCAAGATGGGGATCGACGCAACGCGTAAGTGGACAGCGGAAGGATTCACTCGGCCCTGGCCGCCGATGATTGAGATGGATCGTGCGACGACCGAACGAATAGATGGGATCTGGAAGAAGCTGGGCCTGGAGTAAATTGCCAACGATGCTGCGAATGCCAAAATGTTTTTGTTCCATGCTGCTTGGGTCGGTGAGCTGTGTTGCTGCTCATGCGCAGGTGCTTGACGGCTTTACATGGGTGAACCAGAAGACAGATACAGCGACGATGGAGTCGGTCGCGCGCATCCTGAAAGACGTCGACTACACCACGGTCGTCGAAGTCGCCTATCTTGCCTCGTCCGCTGCGCCGGCGGCCAATGGTGCAGAGACCGTTGTTCCCCTCGGTCCGGCCCCGGTGGCTTCAGCACTGCTGAGGAACGATGCACACATGCTGGCGATTGTGTCCAAACGGCCGAGCGTTACAGCTCTTCCGAGTGAATCCACCATCTCGGTCTACGATCTCAGCCTGAAATACGAGACGTCTACCTTGTTGATGTCGGGCGCGGGATTACGCTTCGCGGGCTGGCTGCGCTTTACGCGTGAAGATCAACCGGAACTGGTTGCGACCTACCAGGATTGCGCGGGTGCATGCCAGAAGACAACTTTCTTCACATCCTTCTACATGGATGGCAAGGCCCATGAGTGGAAGTCACGTTGGCCGCGCGCGGTTGCGGGTGCTCCCATATTTTCGGAAGGCCAGGAAGCCAATGGCGGTCAGCAGGTGTATGCATTGATGGTGGATGACACCGGCAAGGCCACGCTGGGAGCCTGGCAGCATTATTCAGGACGCAAGCGACGCGACAGTGATTATGTCTTCAGCTACCACCTCACACAGTGGACGCAGAAAGATGTCATCGACACGTTGGAGGGCGCGTCCGCCAGAACCATGCAGATCAAGTTGTGCCGCGCCCAGGATGAGGCGTTGGGAATAGCAGGCGGACAGGACAGCCAGATCTGCAAACAGGGCGGCAGCTCAGCGGTTGCGGAGGGCACTGCACCGAAACGTCGTTAGAGCGAGGCTGCACTACTCGGTGGCAACAAGGTGGATGGAGACCAGCTGGCGTACCCAGCGCGCCGGCCGCTTGTCCTCTGTATTCACGAGCTGCAATGGACCCTGCTTCTGCGGCAGAACCTGGCCATTCAGTGTGTCGGCTACCAGGACCGATCCGGGATGAAAGGCGGGATCCACTTCGGCCAGAGAGTAGACCGCCGTGTAGTGATCAGCGCCTCCGGCGATGAGATACATGCCAAGCCCCTTGCCGTGCAGGTCCTTGCCAAGTGGTGCATGCAACCGAGGCAACAGGTCGCTCAGCAGAACGCCGCCATAGCTTTCCTTTATCTGCGTATGCGCATTGAAGACGGTGATGGTTCGCCGCGGCATGGTGGCGATATCGGCTGCGGTGATGCTGACCTGCTCCCCGCTCGAAGCAGTCATGGTGATGGTAGGCAGAGCACCCGGATCCTCGCGGGCAGCATGCTGCGCTTCTCCCGCGGGAGAGATCTGCGCCGAGCTACGAGGTAAGACAGAAAAGGAGCCTGTTGCCAGGCAGATTGCCGCGATCGTAGGCAACCAACTCTTCAGGAAGCTGATTTTAATCTTAGTCACTGCGCCATCTTCTTCCAAGCGCAGCGCAGATGCAACGGCTTACGCCTGGAGCGAATCTTTTCATCAGCATCCGGGTCTAAATAGCTGGTGGGAGTGCTGGCGAATCGCCGGCAGTTGTGCCGCTTTCGTGAACGACAAGTTGGCAGTGAAGTTGGTTCGAAGATGAGGAAGACAATCCAGTTCTGGCTGGTGATGTGGAGCATCGCTTTCGTGCCCCTCCTGGCGCATGGGAGTGCCGCATTGCTACTGGAGGAGCCGTACGGAACGTTTGGCTACCTGAATCCTACTGGTCACGCGGCGATTTACCTGTCCGATGTGTGTGCTGCTTCACCGTACCGTCTGCGTCGCTGCCACGAGGGAGAACAGGGCGTGGTCATCAGCCGCTACCACCGTGTTGGCGGGTACGACTGGCTGGCAGTCCCGCTTATTCCTTACCTCTACGCGGTAGACTCGCTGAACCAGGTTCCCAGCAATGTGTCTCCCACTTTGGAGGCGGATCTGCGCGATGCGTACCGACGGGATCATCTTGAAGCGCTCGTGCCTGACAAAGCTGACGGTGGCACTCCGGACGGCGAGTGGCCGCAGCTGGTGGGAGCCCTGTACGACCGGAAGATCTTCGTCTACCAGTTCGATACAGACGCTGCGAGTGACGATGCCCTGATCGCGCGATTGAACGAGCGGCCGAACACGAGTCACTTCAACCTTCTTTTTAATAATTGCGCGGATCTCTCGCGGACGATTCTCAACTTCTACAATCCGCACAGTGTTCATCGCAATATGACGGCGGATCTGGGATTGACAACACCGAAGCAGCTGGCTCGATCGCTGCGGCAATATGGTGCGCGCCACGAGCGTCTTAACCTGAGAGTGTATGTTCTGCCGCAGGTAACTGGAACCATCGGCCGCAGCAAGTCTGTCGATGGTGTCATCGAATCATTCCTGAAGACCAAGTACGTAGTGCCGGTTGCAGTGTTTCAGCCGCTTGTTGCGGTGGGGCTCGCCACTGACTACCTGCTCCGCGGGCGCTTCAACCCGGGGCATGATGCTGTTGCACTTGAAAGTGGCAATGGCGTCCGCACTCTGTTTACGGATGATGGAACGTCGGCCGGTTCTGTTGCAGACTTTGAGGCAGCACCACCTTTTACCATTTCACAGTCCAGTCTTGAAGCGGGTGCGGACCTGCGTTACACGCGTACTGAAGCCGAAGAAGGAACGGGCAACATGCTGCCTCTTCCCGCTTCAGCCGGAAGTGAGTAGTCATGCGTAGTCGTAATTGACTGTCGTCGCGTAGACATTCATGAGGTCTCTCGGCAAGGTTTTTCCTTCTGCTTCGGGTAGAATCGCGGTGTGTCCAACCCGAACGCACTGACATTTCAACAACTGCTTTTCAATCTGCAGACCTTCTGGGCGGCGCATGGCTGCGTGCTGCAGCAGCCCTATGATGTGGAGGTGGGTGCAGGCACGATGTCGCCGGAAACTTTCCTGCGCGTGCTTGGTCCCAAGCCGTTTGCTGTTGCCTATGCACAGCCTTCGCGCCGCCCGGCCGATGGTCGCTACGGTGAGAACCCGAACAGGCTCTTCAAACATACCCAATTCCAAGTGATCCTGAAGCCGCCACCGGTGAAGGTGCAGGAGCTTTATCTCGAATCGCTGGCGGCGATGGGGATTGATCTGCACCAGCACGATCTGAAGTTTGAAGAGG
>CAZZUX010000105.1:0-14007 GCA_964657395.1 uncultured Ktedonobacteraceae bacterium | reverse complement strand
AACTGTCCGGATTGGCTTCATCTTCCCAAAGAACGGAAGGCACGTCTTCAGTGACGAAACCGGGAAGTCGACGCATACCGTGGCCTTCAATAAAGGCCACCATGTCGTCTTTCAGAGAGTGCAGGGTATCAGGAGTCATGGGCACTCTCCATTGTCGCAGATGATGGTATCCAGGTGAACGGAAACCCTGACTCCCGAAGCCGCTCCAACGGGAGGCGGCCGGCTGTTTCTTGCGGAACGGCTTCCGGAACACGCACTCTCACTGCCGTTCTCTTCTGCCGGACGGCCGTAAACACCGGGCAGCAGCCGGGATTTAGCGCCTGTTCTTGTGCTATAGTCCGTAGACACATCGATGATTTTTTCTTCTGAATATGTAGGCTATCTGGCGAAACAAACCGTTCGTCAGCTGATCGAAGCCAAGGTCATCCGGACCGATAAGCCCTTGAAGCTGAACGAACGAGTCACCGCCGGGCTGATCGACGAACTCAAGCTGGAAGACCGGATCAACGAGGAAGTTCGCCTGATCCTCGACGCTTATCAGGACGAGATGCACCGCACCGGCGCCCAGTATGCCGACATGTTCAAGAAGGTGAAGAACGAGCTGGCCAAAAAATACAAGGCCGTCCTATGAGGATCACGCGCGACAAATTGAACAAACTGGCGCACACCGTCGCCGACACTCTTGCTGAGACAGACGAATGCGAGTTCATCGAGGACAGAAACACCATTCGCCAGGAGGCTCGAAAAATCCTCGAGAATCTCCTGATGGCAGAGATGAAGATCGATGAGGCCGCGCGTCTAAAAATCTCCTCGCAGCGGAAGATCATTATGGAGGGTTCGCAGGAGTGGGACATCCTCTACCGCAAGTACTACAACGATGAGGTCAAGAAGCTCGGCATCTAGGCTTCTTTTGTCCTTGCAGACCCGGATGCGCAGGCGCTCGTAAAATGGTATTCTGAATATCGCGTGGCGCTATGGTGTAACTGGTTAACACGTTGCCCTTTCAAGGCGAAGAGTTCGGGTTCGAGCCCCGATAGCGCTACCACCGTCCAGGACGACTACTGAGTTGAAACCCGTCTGCCCTCCAGACGGATTGCCGATGTGGCGCTATGGTGTAACTGGTTAACACGTCGCCCTCTCAAGGCGAAGAGTTCGGGTTCGAGCCCCGATAGCGCTACCATTCACAATCACTCTTTACGCACCCACCCCAAGAACTTCTGAAATCTCCGTCGCGCTGTCGTCATGATAGAACCAGCACTCCTGCGTAATAATCTGCGGCGCCGGGCTTCGTACGGTAAGGTGAGGCGAGGTGAGCTTATGGTGATCAGGCAAAAAGCAGGAGCCGGTTGAGCGTGACCCCTGCTTTCATTTCAGTTCAGCCTTTGATAAAGGCCAGAAGATCTTTATTGATCTCATCCGCATGAGTGATCGGCATGCCGTGTGGATAGCCGGGATAAACCTTTAGCGTGGCACCCTTCACGAGCTTCGCTGTGAGCGCACCTGAGTCTGCAAAGGGTACAATCTGGTCGTCGTCCCCGTGCATAACGAGCGTCGGCACATCAATCTTTGTGAGATCAGCGTTAAAGTCTGTTTCAGAGAATGCCTTGATGCAATCGTACTGGCCTTTGATCCCACCCACCATGCCCTGCTGCCAGAAGGTGTCTACAATCCCCTGTGAGATTACTGCGCCCGAGCGATTGAATCCGAAGAAGGGAATCGCAAGATCCTTGTAGAACTGGGATCTGTTGGTTGCAACACCATCGCGTATCTGGTCGAAGTTCCCAATCGGCGTGCCCTGCGGATTCTTATCAGACTTCACCATGATGGGCGGCACAGCGCTGATCAACGCAGCTTTGCTTACACGCTTTGATCCATGTCTGCCGATGTAATGAACAACCTCACCGCCGCCGGTCGAGTGGCCAACCATGATAGCGTCCTTCAGGTCGAGCTTATCGAAAAGCTGCGCAAGGTCGGCTGCATACGTATCCATCTCGTTGCCGTCCCAGGTCTGCGAAGAGCGGCCATGACTGCGACGATCATGCGCGATCACCCGGAAGCCGAGTTGACCGAAGAAGAGCATCTGCGCATCCCACGCATCGGCGTTCAGCGGCCATCCATGCGAGAAGACGATCGGCTGACCGGTGCCCCAGTCCTTGTAATAGAGGGTTGTGCCATCTTTCAGTGTCAATAAAGCCATTCGCTGGTTTCTCCTCTGGTTGTGATTCTTTCAGTTGTCATGCAACGATTCGACCTTGGCGTTTTGCATCCGAGAACACGCCCATCCTCGTGCGACCGTTCGAAATAGAGTGAAAATCGAATCCGCCTGGCGCTCATCGCCGTCGCAAAGCTGGGCATTCAGGCCGACGAGCGTGCCTGAGACCTTCTCGAGAGTTGAACTCCCTGATCAGCAGTGTCATTCTCTTGTGAAATCTACGCATAGCTCTCCAGCATCCGATCACTGGAGAGCTATGTCTGTCCATGTTGATGATCAGGTTTCTCTCTCAGAGCTGCAACCGCGGCTGGCGGCGGCTCATCCAGGAGTGTCCATAGAGGCTTTCCAAAAAGCATAATGGTCGTGAACATCGCCATAAGGATGGTCATGTACTCACGCAGGCCTTTCTCCTTCATCCCATTCAGCAGCGGCCAGGCTGCAGAGCCAGCCGGCTCAGGCATTGGTGCCACCGTCCACTGTCAGACTGGCGCCGGTAATATAGGCCGCTTCTGGACTAGCTACAAATGCCACCAGCGCAGCCACTTCGTCTACAGTTCCATAGCGGTTGAGTGCTGTATTTGCAATCTGTGGCGCTGCCCAGTCTCCCGAAGCCGGGTTAAGTTCAGTATCAATCGGACCAGGCTGAACATTGTTGACAGTAATGCCGCGACTGCCGACTTCCCGGGATAATCCCTGGGTGAACATTTTGACTGCTCCCTTGGTAGCAGCATACGCAGCTAATCCGGGCGTGTAGTCACGCTCTCCCACACATGAACCGATATTGATGATGCGGCCATTCTTGTTCATGCGTTTCAGGGCAGCCTGTGTCGTGATAAAGACTGCCCGGACATTGAGATCAAGCACGTGATCGAATTCTTCAATCGTCGCTTCCTCAAACGGTTTCGGGATAGCCGTACCAGCGTTATTCACTAGGATGTCCAGCGATCCAAACGCCTCCACGGTCTTAGACACGGCGCTTTTTATTGCATCCGCGTCTATAGCATCCGCCTGGATCGCGATGGCCTTTCCGCCGATCTGCTCAATTGCTTTCACCACTGCCGCCGCGGACTTCGTGTCTTTCGCGTAAGTGATAGCGACACTTGCTCCCGCGGCAGCTAAGTGTTTTGCGATCGCAGCGCCAATCCCACGCGAGGCGCCTGTGACGAGGGCAACTTTATTGCTTAACTTCGACATGCATTTCTCCTTTCCGATTGCAACGTTCCGCCATTGACCGAATTCTTAAAGGCGCCGTCATGACAACGGAAAACAGCGCCATGTTCCTCATGTTGCAAACGGTAAGCGGAAAGCAGGAGGACGCCTAGACCAGGCCGGGGTGGTTCGGGATAGCTCCTTCGAGCTAATGCTGCATGACCTGTAAGAGGGTTCGGTATTCAGCGGACTCCGAGCTCAAAAGGCTACGGCCCTTACGTGCGCAGTCCGTCCGAACACTCTTCTGGTCCGCCTGCTTCCCTTGGCTGCAGCGCGTCTTTGCTGTTTTATCTGGCAATGAACAAGGCGACGAAGGTAAGGATCAAGCTGGTTCTGGCAGCGGAACTTTACTGACGTAGCCCTGAGCGAGCCTGCTCTCGGCTCCTGCCAGGAGCAGCGCGAAGCCGGCATGCAGTTGACGGTGACACTACCAAACGGCGTCAGCGACGTCGACATAGCAACACGAGCAGCAGCAGAAGGACTTTGGATCTGGCCGCTCCCTGATGCCTATGTCGGTAGATCCCGCTCAGGATTCATCCTTGGATACTGGAGTACGAAGGTAGAAGATATTCCTCGCGCCATAGGAAACTACGCAGACTGCTGACGAAAAGTCAGGACACCAAGCATCGACAGCTTACGTGCTTTTCAAGGGCTGCGATGGAGTAATGCGCAAGCAATAAGCAATGGGATTCGGTTTAGATGGAGGCGCGTTGATGATGAGCGCTTCGCTGGTGCGTTCGAATTTCAGAGGCATCGAAGGACTCAGCATCTCGACTTTTTCAACGTCCATGGGTAAGTGTCTTGAATCACGGGCCAGGGTTGTTATGCGAAACTTTCCATCGTCCGGCCATCCCAGAATCATTGCGTACAGTTTGCCGCCTTTTACGGTAAAGCGGATATCGGCTGCAGTGTAGGGACGTCCTTTGTTTTCGTTGAAGTTGCCGGTCTTGATCGGATCCGGTGGGCCTTCTCCATAGATCGTGAACGGCCGCGTATCGAAGATAGCTTCACCGTTGCCGGGCATCCAGGCGCCAAGATCGGAGAGTATCTGGCGCTCGTCAGAGTCGATAGAGCCGTCGCCCTTCAGAGGAATGTTGAGGCATAGATTTCCATTCTTGCTGACGATGTCGGCGAGCATGTGAATGACAGTCTCGGCAGACTTGTACTTGTGTTCCTGGAAGGTATGGATGTTGTAATGCCAGTCGCCGATACAGGTGTCAGTCTGCCAGGGTATTGGAAGGATTTCATTGGAGCGGCCTCTCTCTATATCGAGAGCTGCGGCACCGCGATGTTGAGGCACAAACTCTTTGCCGAAGACAACAGCCTCAAGTTTTCCGCCGTTGCGTTTCATGTTGGAGTTATAGAAGTGCGCCGTGATATCCAGGCCTGTTTGTCCAAGAGGCAGCTCAGTGTTGTCGAAGTAAAGCATGTCCGGCTGATAGGTATCGAGGAGATCGCGGCAGCGCAGAAACCAGGTATTGGTAAATTCAGGATCATCGCAGGGTGGATTCTCATCCCAGATCCGGTCGTTGCGATCATGCCATGCTGCCATTTCCTTGATGGAGGTGTAGCCGTCTGGAATGACGAGGCTTGGACCGACATAAAGTTCCTGGGGATCCAGGCCGCTCCAGGCTTTTCCGATGCCCGCGTTCTTTTTAGTAGCACCGTCGTAGCGCACCCCGGCCATGGGGCCTTCCGCGTCATAACCGTAAGCGGTCTGGAACCAATGCCAGGCGTGAGCTGAATGATTGCTGACGCCTAAACGAATCCCGCGCTTCTTGCAGATAGCGGCCCATGTCCCGACGATGTCTCGCATGGGACCGATGCGGGTGGAGTTCCACTGGTGATACCGGGAGTTGAAGTTGTCGAAGTTGTCGTGATGGTTGGCGAGGGTCATGAAGTACTTTGCGCCTGCTGCCTGGTACATATCCATCAAGGCTTCGGGCTGCCACTGATCCACTTTCCAGATGGCATCGATGTCCTTGAAGCCGAATTTCGAAGGATGCCCGTATGTTTTGACGTGGTAGTCGTAGGCCGGATCGCCTTGCATATACATACGCCGCGCGTACCAGTCACCCTGTTCAGGTACGCACTGTGCGGACCAGTGGGCCCAGATGCCGAACTTCGCGTTGCGGAACCAGTCCGGTGTTTTGTACTGGGCTTTTAACGAATGCCAGCTGGGTTCAAAAGGTCCCTGCGCGATCGAACGTTCGGCAGTGGTGGCGACTCTGCCACTGGGATTTGCGGGTGAAGTAAGAACCTCGCTCCACAGAGGAGTAGTCGCAGCCATGGATCCTACGGCCGTCATCATTCCCAAAGCGCTTCGTCTGGATAGGGTCATTCGCTCGCTTCCCGTGCCTTCCTGGTTAATGTCTGACTGGACATCCGGATTGTCGTTCCTGACTTGTGGAGAACGCAACATTTATCCAGAGGCTGGGCAGCTACAGCTTCCAGGTTTAGGGTCGCCATGGTTAGCAATGATACCAATTGTTCCACGTGGAACAATTTGGCTCATCGCTCGGGATAGGCAGACACAAATGTTCCACGTGGAACATTCTGGAGCAGAGTTGGTGAAGGGGAATGTAAACGAAATTGTTCCACGTGGAACAATTTGGAGCAGAGTCAGTGACAGATAGATCGAGTGCCACTGGCTGGCACTGAATGGCTGTCGTTTAAGAGGGATTGTGCCGAATGATTGCGAGGTTTGTGGTAGCGGCTCGACTGATTTGCGCACCACGGAGCGGCGTTCCTGCTGGTGGTGCCATGCCGCCTCGGAAGGGCGGCATCGCACTTATTTAGCGGTTGACTGTTGCCTGAAACTGCGGTGGGTAGCGGGCTCCTTCGACCTCAATCTCGCCGAGGGCACTTTCGATGCTTTGGAGATCGTCGCCGGAGAGATGTACGTCGGCTGCCGCGACATTTTCTTCAAGCCGATGCAGCTTTGTGGTTCCAGGGATGGGAACAATCCAGGGCTTCTGTGCAAGCAGCCAGGCAAGAGCGATCTGCGCGCGAGTCGCTTTTCTCTCGTCTGCGATCTCACCGAGGATGTCAACCAGCTTCTGGTTCGCTTTACGTGCTTCGGCAGAAAAGCGCGGAACGACGTTGCGAAAGTCGGTGCTGTCGAATTGTGTGTTTTCGTTGATGGAGCCGGTGAGGAAGCCTTTGCCGAGAGGACTGAAGGGCACGAAGCCGATGCCAAGTTCTTCGAGTACCGGCAGGATTTCTGCTTCCGGCTCCCGCCACCACAATGAGTACTCGCTCTGCAGTGCGGCGACAGGTTGAACGGCATGAGCGCGCCGGATAGCAGCGACCCCGGCTTCCGACATGCCGAAGTGCCTTACCTTGCCTGCTGCGATGAGGTCCTTGACTGTACCGGCCACTTCTTCGATGGGCACGGCGGGATCAACGCGATGCTGGTAGAGCAGATCGATGGTGCCGGTACGCAGGCGCTTCAAGGCTGCCTCGACATGTGCCCGGATGGTCTCTGGACGGCTGTCCATGCCGGTTGTCGGCTTGCCATCTTTGAAGCCGAACTTGGTGGCAATGACTACCTGATCACGGAATGGTTCCAGTGCCTCGCCGACGAGTTCCTCATTGGCATAGGGTCCGTAGGCCTCTGCGGTGTCAAAAAATGTCACACCGCGCTCAAAGGCAGCGCGAATGAGTGCAATGCCTGCCTGCTTTTCGACTGCGGGACCCAGCCCGAAACTCAATCCCATGCAGCCCAGCCCCAGGGATGAGACCTTCAATCCACTTCTGCCCAGCTCGCGAATCTCCATTTTCACGACTCCTTTGCGGCGCAGCATTCTGCTGCTGTCTTCGCCACTGGTCTATTTTAGGCTGGAAGGTGGGTTGGGCAGACGTAGCGTGCAGGATGGCTTTATGAGATGGATTCACGAACGCTGTGATGGTCCGGATGACACGGATCGACGGAAAGAGAATGGCTTCGCCCCACCCACCCTGGCTGGGCGGGGGTGGGGGACCCGGTCATGACGATCTGACTTTCTACTGCGTTCGCTTCCAGCGATGACAAGCTGGAGGGTCGGAGAACGATCAGGCGGCAGGAATGTTTGTAAGTTGCTGCGGGGCTGAGGAGTCCTGCAGGGCTGCGGATCCGAGCAGCGGCCAACCCTTTCGGATGATGAAGTCAAGCCATGCGCCTGCCACCTGCGAGGTGAGAATGGCGGTGAGTACAAGGGTGGTGTAGAAGGTTGGGCTGATGATGCCGGCATCGAAGGCTACGCTGGCCAGGACGATGCCCGGGCCGCCGCGAGCGTTTGTGGTGATGGACAGATTGATGAGGGCGAGACCGCGGAAGCCTGCGAACCTGCTGGCGAGACAGACAGAAATGATCTTGATGGTGCAGCTTCCAAGAAAGAAGGCCGCGAGCATCCACCATGACAGGCCGTGGACCAGGTCGAGTTTCAATCCTACGATCGCGAAGTAAACGGGGATGAAGAAGGCGAAGGATACTTTGCCGATGGAGTCGAGTGCTTCGGTAAACAGCTGACGCTTCTTGTGGACGACGGCAAAGCCTGCGAGAAACGCTGCGAAGACTACGCTTACATCCAATGCCCCGGCTACGACACAGTAAGCCAGCAACACGGCGATGGCATACCCTACCGGAGATTGCCGGGCGACAATGTTGAAGCGTGACTTGTTGACGCGCTTGACGGCACGTGGAATCAGGGTGAGGCCAAGTCCGAAGAAGACCACGGTAGAGACCAGGTGGTAGGTGATCTGCTTTGGGTTCAGAACAGTCTTACCGGCCAGGGCGGTGGCTACGGCAAGAGCGAGCCAGAGAACGATGTCCTCCAGCACGGCGACGCCGAGTACGATGCGGGCGAAGCGGGTGTGAAGGATCTTGAGATCGGAAAAGATCTTGGACACTACTGGAACAGACGTGACAGCGACCCCGACGGCGAGGACGATGATGAGCGACAGACGGTTGCCGTTCGGTCCAAAGAGGGAAGGACGTACCAGCCATGGTCCCAGCAGGAGTGCCAGGAGGAATGGTATGCCGGTGCCGACGATAGTGAGCCAGCCGACTTCTCGTCGTTCATCACGTGAGAAAAGCTGGCGGGTCTCGGCTCCGGAGAGAAACATGAGCAGGAGAAGTCCGAGCCAGTAGACGAAGTTAAGCACGCTGGCCTGATGCTTGGCGGTGTCAGCCAGTCGCGCTGCAAAGTGGAGATGACCCACCAGGGCCGGACCCAGAACAATGCCCGCAAAGATTTCACCCACGACTTTCGGCTGCCGGATCTTAACGAAGAGAAAGCCGAAGAGTTGTGCCAGGCCCACGAGCAGGAGCAGCAGCAGGAGGATGGAGGTGAGATCAGAGTTGGACAAGAGTCCCCCTGCCGACTGGAATTATTCCGTGGATGCAGGCTGCCGGCCGACCTGCACTGCCTACATGGCAACGTTAATGCTTTCTGTATATCAGAGTTTAGCTGTTCTGCCGCCCACACAGGGTGTCATTCAGTGCCGCTGGTTCTTCGGGCAAGATGACTTTTGATTGGTATGGCTTTCAGATTGGTTGATTTCGCGAGGTGGTTCCTGGATGAGTTGGGCGCTGGATGAGTTTGGCTCTCAGGCCTCCGCTGGGACTTTAGCAGGCTTGCTGTTCACTGCTGCAGATATCGCGAGCAATGCAGAAATCCGGCAGGTGAGAGGTAATGACCGATGAGTGTTATGCAGCGTTGCAAGGAATGCTGTTGTCTAACTCATGGTCATAGCTGGATGGGTGACTCTCCGTGAATGTCGGCAGGCATGACTAACGAATAAAAGATGCACTTACCGTTACATTCGTAATAGGAAACGAGCGGGATAATCCCTGCAACTTATTGAATTTATATTGTTACGTTTGTTCTGCACCGATAGTGACATTGTTGCCAGTTAGCAGCTAACACAGGCTAGTCCTCAGTTAACGAGGGGGACAAGACTGTTGAGGCCCAGCTATGAGCAGCGTGTAGTAACCATTGTTTCTCGCATGCTGTGTCTAGTTACCCTCGGGGTGGCTGGTTTGTCCGGATGCGGTCTGACGATTAACAATCCAGCGTTATTCAATGGCGCGTCTACCACGACGAACCCGGTCACACCGGCTACTCCTGTGACAAGCAGTCCTGCTGCTTCGATTCCTCTTCAGGGGTATGTCGGCGGCGATCAATGGGCAATCAGTGGCGCTTCTATCCAGCTTTATGCGATGGGAACGCAGGGACCAGGATCTGCTTCGACAGCATTGCTGACGCAACCGGTTCTAACAGATAGCAACGGCAACTTTACGATTGACCAGGCGTATGCCTGTCCGACGCCGGCGTCGCAGCTGTACCTGATCGCGAGCGGTGGATCATCCAGCCAGGCGGCTGGTGTGAACAACCCGGCGATCCGGCTGCTTACCATGGTTGGGCCCTGCAGCGGAATTGCTTCCACCGCGCTTTATCCGGTGAATGAAGTGACGACGATCGGGTTCGTGTGGCCGATGAAGTCATACATAGCTTCGGGAACGCAGATCGGTTCGAGTGCTGCGGACAGCCAGTTCGCTGCTGCCGGGACTACGGTGAACCAGCTGGTAAATCTGCAGAAGGCAACTGCGCCGGGAAGCGGTGTTCCTGCAGGGTACGCCGTGCAGACTGAAAAGCTGAACACACTGGCGAATGATCTGCATGCGTGCGTGGTGTCCGCAGGTGGTTCGGCCGGCGACGGCAGTGTGTGTGGACAGTTGTTCAGCCTGATGACGGCACCCGGGACGAGCAGTCCGACCGATACGCTGCAGGCGGCGCTGCAGCTGGCGGAAGCTAATTCGCTAAGTCCTAATAGTCTTTTTCAGTTAGCGGCGGCAAGTCCTGTGTTTGAGCCGGTCCTTGTGGATCCGCCGAGCGACTGGGATCTTGATCTTGTGCAGGTGCCGGCGACGCCGGTGATTCAGCCAGCGGCTGGAACCTACCCGGCTGGTCAGCAGATCACGATAGCTGCCGCCAGTTCGACGGCTACGCTGCATTACACGCTGGACGGCAGCACACCAACTCAGAATTCCTCTATTTACGAAGGGCCGCTGAGTCTTACCGGGGCGGAGACCGTGCGAGCCATCGCCGTGACGGATGAAGTCACGAGCCCGGTTGCAGCGAGTGCGTTTACTGTGGCCACGCCGCATCTTGTTTTTACGTCGCAGCCTTCGAATATCAATTCCGGAGGTGCTTTCAGTCCTGCCGTGGCTATTGAAATTGTGGATGACTCCGGCAAGCCGCTGCAGATGTCTGTTCCGGTGACTCTGACTCTTGCCAGTGCAGGCACGAACAGCAATTTGAATGGTGTGACGTCGGCCACGACTTCCGGGGGTGCTGCATCGTATCCGGGTCTGAGCGTATCGGGTTCGGGAACAGGTTTCAGTCTTGTTGCTTCCGGTGCGGGGATGGCGAGTGTGAGCAGCAGCAGCTTCAGCGTGACTGCGGCTGCTTCGCAGACACCGGTGCTGGCGTTCTCGCTGGCGAGTGGTTCGGTCCAGGCCGGCAGCTCTGCGGGCGGAATGATTACGGCCAGCAAGGCGGCACCTGCGGGAGGGATGAAGGTCCAGGTTGGCTCGAGCGATTCGAGTGTGCTTTCTGTGTCGCCTTCTACCGTCACGATCGCAGCGGGGCAGACCGGGGCATCGATTACATTCGCCGGTGTTGCGCAGGGTTCGGCAGTGTTGACGGCGAGCAGTGCGGGTGCGACTTCGGGCACAGCGCAGGTGACGGTCGATGCAGTGCCACCGAAGGCGACGCACCTGGTGTTTTCGACCCAGCCTTCGAGCCTGGTGTCGGGTGCAGTCTTTAGTCCGGCAGTGACGGTGAGTACTGTTGATGATTCCGGGAAGGTGATTGCATCTGCTGCAGCAGTCACCCTGTCGTTGAATGGTGCGGTCGGAGGCGCGGCTTTGACTGGCGTGCAGAACTCGGCTGCGACGAATGGGGTCGCGGCATTTCCCGGACTGGCTGAGTCGACGCCGGGCAATGGCTTCACGCTGATAGCGACAAGTCCGGGACTTGGCAGTGCGACCAGTGCTGCCTTCAATGTGACCCAGCCGGCGGCGGATGTGCCACAGATCAGCATGGTGCTATCGAATCATCCTTTCGCGATAGGAGCTTCGCTGAGCGGCACGATTGCGCTGAGCAAGCCGGCGGGTGCCGGTGGGCTGAAAGTGCAGGTGAGCACAACTTCGCCGGGAGTTGTGTCCGTGACTCCGGCACTGCTGTCGATTGCGGCGGGGCAGACCTACGGTTTAATTACTTACAGCGGGTTGAGTGCAGGGTCCGCGACTGTGATTGCAAGTGCGGCGGGTAGTAATACCGCAAGTGCTGTTGTGACGGTGATGGCACCTGCACCTGCGCTGCCTCATCTTGTTTTTACGACGCAGCCCAGTGCCAGCGTGACGGGAGCGACCCTGAGTCCCTCTCCTTCTGTGAGTGTGGTGGATAGTTCCGGCAATCCCGTCACTACTTCGAACACAACGATCACGCTGACACTGGCAACTTCTTACGGCAGCACTGCTGCATTGAGTGGCACCTATACACAGAAGGCGTCGCATGGGATCGCTGTGTTTCCGGGACTGAGTATCGGTACGGCGGGGACTGGATACATTCTGACTGCAGCCAGCGCGGATGCCGGGACAGTGGAGAGCAATCCCTTTACCGTGACTGCTGCGCCGGTCTCTACCAGCGCTATACCTTCGAATGCGGTTATCTCGAGTTACCTGGAGTCATCCGGCGGATGGAAATGGAACCATGATCCGGGGACGCCTGGTTCGTCGGTCGGGACCTCCAGCTTCGGCATCAGTAATCCTTCGATGAATGGAGCTGCCCGCGTTTATTCTCTGAACTATTCCGGTCATGGAGGAGAGATCTACCATCTATCTTTCGGGCTGGACACGATTGCTACCCACTTTGTCTATGAGAGCTATATCTACATCGTCGATCCGACCCAGATACAGAATATCGAGATGGACATGAATCACGTGATGGCGGATGGCAGAACCGTCATTCTTGGCACCCAGTGCGCCAATGGTTCGAAGAGCTGGGAGTTTACGAAGGTAGCCAATGGCGGAACGCACTGGTATGCCTCGAACATCCCGTGTGATCCGAGAAGCTGGACGCCAAATACCTGGCACCATGTGCAGATTGCTTCTCACCACGACAGCAATGGTGTTGCTACCTATGACTGGGTGAACGTGGATGGTGTGACGACCAGCTTTCAGAATGCTACAGGCCCGTCTGTTGAAAGCCTCGGATGGCAGAAGGGGGATCTGCTGATCAACTTTCAGCTGGATGGTTATAACAAGACGACAGGCGCGATCACTGTCTACACCAACAAGATGGCGATGTATCGCTGGTAGAGCAAAGAGGTCTGTAAACAGCAAAGGCCGCTCCGAGGAGCGGCCTTTGCTGTGAAGAGGATGGATTTCAATCCAGGCGCGTGGGTGTGCATGGATCGTAGTTGAGCGAGGTTGGGGTGACCGGTGCCGGTGGTGAAGGCGGTGTGGCCCATGGAACGGCATTGAAGTCAAAGAAGTCCAGCAGGTTCGGTTGTGCCGCATCGCGGGCAGTGAGGTGTGCGCTGCTGCCGATGAAGCGATTTTCTACAAACTTGAGAATCGCCGTGTGATCCATCGGGATGTTGGAGACGTAATGACGCCGCGTGAAGGGAGAGATGACCATATTCGGCACCCTGAATCCGAGTTGAGCGCCGAAGCCATGGACAGCTGCGGCATCCCCTGAGTGGGCTCCGGGTTCGCTGGCCGAGAGATCGCAGTGGGTGGTGGGCTTGCCGCCCGTTGGAACGCAGGGACCATAGCTATCGGGGCTGACGGAGATGCCGGAGATGTCCGGGATGGGTAGAAGAGCGGCATCTGTGTAGTCGTTGGAGTGGCCCGGGACCGGTGGAACGTGATCGTAGGGACCGCCGCCTTCGTCATAGCTCAGGAAGAAGACAGAGTCTTTCCATGCCGAGCTTTCCATAAAGGCGTTGATCACTTTAGCGACCTGCGCCTGACCGCTCAGGATGGACTGGCCTGAACCGGGATGCTCATCATTGTTAGCGTACCCGGCTTCGATAAAGCTGAACGCGGGAAGCGTTCCATTGTTGAGATCCTGGTAATAGTCGCTGAGCGGCGCAAGGTGGGCGGTGTCGATACAGAAGGAGTTGGTTGCATCTCCTACGACACTGGAAGGCTGCAGGATTCCACCGCAGGAGCCGTGTGTCGGATTCTCATGAAGATACTGGTAGGAGTAGGACAGGTAGGAGAACGAAGTGGCCGGGTAGAGAGCAGCCGCTGATTTCCCGCAGTCATCATCACTCTGGCAATATCCATCGGTAACGGTGTAATAGATTTTCCAGGAGACCTTGGCGCTGTCGAGCGCCTGGAAGATCGAGTTGATGGTCAGCCCCGACAACTTGTCATCGGCGCCTGGATCGAAGACGAGACCCTGGGTGGTGCCGCCGGTAAAGGTTGCGATGCGGTTGGGGATGCTCTTGCTGGAAACGGGCGAGAACCAGCGGTTGGACACGGCGAACTGGGAAGCCATGTAGTAGTAGTAGTTCAGGAAGCTTTGATC
>CAZZUX010000104.1:11379-14018 GCA_964657395.1 uncultured Ktedonobacteraceae bacterium | reverse complement strand
TGGGCGACCACTCTTGCAGTCAACGTCACCGCAAATTACATCCTCGCCGACGAAACAGCCAGGCTCTGGAAGCAGCAGAACCTTCCGGCCACTCTTGTTCTCACCAGCTCCGCGAATGCAGTCGTCGCCAAAAAGGGAAGTGAAGCCTACGACGTCAGCAAGGCCGCGCTCAGCCACCTCGTGCGCGAACTAAGTATCTCGCTGGCCCCTCTGGTTCGTGTCAACGGCATCAGTCCGGCAACCGTCGTCAAAGGCTCCACCATGTTTCCTCGCGATCGCGTCATCGCCTCGCTGCGCAAGTACGAAATTCCTTTCGAAGAATCCAGCAGCGACGACGAACTGCGCACATCGCTCGCACACTTCTATGCAAAGCGAACCTTGACCCACATCCCGATCGATCCGGCAGACTGCGCGAACGCAATCCTGTTTCTTGCCGGCCCGCTCGCTCCCTGCACCACCGGTCACCTCATACCAGTGGATGGCGGGCTGGTCGAAGCGTTCCTGCGCTAAGCAACAATGACAATCCGACCATGACCGGAAGACACGAGTCGCGAAGCAGCCGCCACACCGACACGCGCGCTCGCGTCGCCGTCGACCTCGGCGCGGAAAGCTGCCGTGTATCGCTCCTCCGCTGGATCACCGGCCAGCCAGTCATTCAACTCGTACACCGCTTTCCGAATGCGCCGCTCGAGAAAAACGGAGGTCTCTGCTGGGACATCCGCATGATCTGGAACGGCGTTCAGGATGGCCTGCGTCAATGTGCAGACATCGCCACAGAGGGCGTCGCCTCCATCGCTGTCGATGGATGGGCCGTCGATTACGTGCGCCTCGATGCAGCCGGCGAGCCCCTGGCCGACCCTTTCTGCTATCGCGATCCGCGCACCATCCCGGTTGAAACCGCGGTCCATCATGATTACCGCATCGAGTCCCTCTTTGCCCGCACCGGCATCCAGCCTATCCGCATCAACACGCTCTACCAACTCGTAGCCGACGCGCACACCGGCCTCGACATCACCGCGCCCTGGGTCTGCCTCCCCGAATACATACTCATGAAGCTTGGCGCTCGTCGCGTCGCCGAGTTCACCAACGCCACTCACACCGCCCTTGTCGATCCCGAAACACGCGACTGGGCCTCCGATCTCTTCACCGCCCTGCATCTGGATATCTCTGCCGCACCACCACTCGTCCCACCGGGCTCACACATCGGCAACGTCACCGGATCTCTCGCTGCATTGCCGGCCTTTGCGGACACCGCCCTCATCGCCCCCGCCTGTCATGACACTGCTTCCGCAGTCAGCGCTCTGCCTGCCATTTCCGGCGACGCGGCCTACATCAGCTCGGGCACGTGGTCGCTCGTTGGCGCACTCGTCGGCTCGCCAAGCACGCTGAAGTCAGCCTTCGAAGGCGGCTTCACCAATCTCGGCGCCATCGGCGGCCGATACTGTCTGCATAAAAATGTCACCGGCATGTGGCTGCTCAAGCAGTGCATGGATCACTGGAGCCAGTGCGGTCATCCCTGGACCATCGCCCATCTCATCGAAGCTGCCACGCAGGTGCGCGATGACCTCGGCATCATCAACGTGGATGCGCCCGCGCTCATGCTCCCGGGAGACATGCCGTCCATGTTGAATGAACAGCTCAGCGAAGCCGGCCATCGGCCCATCCCCAATGATCGGGATCACGCGCCGCACTTCGCCATGCTCATCTTCTCCAGCCTCGCGCATCGCTACGCCGGCGTGATCCAGTCGCTCGAGCGTCTGCGCGACCGGACCATCAACGAGATCTACATCGTGGGCGGCGGCAGCCGGAACCTTTTGCTGAATCAACTCACGCGCGAAGCCACGGGCAAGCAGGTTCTCTGCGGCGAAGTAGAAAGCTCAACCATCGGCAATTTCGCGATCCAGCTCGCAGGAGCAGACGGCGCCTTTCATCCCCGCATCGGCGTCTCTGCGGAAGCTGTCATCGCATGGGCCCGCGAGTTGGTCTTTGCACCAGTCAGTCCAGTGAGGTCCGCATCATGATCCTGCCGCGAGCTGCATTTCAACTACGCATCCGGGCCGGCCGCGAAGCCGACTACGATGAAGCGCATCGCAACGTCTTTCCGGAGCTGCTCAGCAAATTGCAGGAAGCCGGCATCCGGAACTACTCAATCTTCCGGCGCGGTCAGCAGCTTTTTCTCTACATGCAGGTGGCCGACTTCGCAGCGGCACAGACCCTGCTCAAAAACGATCCGGCCAATCTCCGCTGGCAGGCAAAGATGGTCGAATTGTTTGAACCGGTTCCAGATCTGCAGCCAGGAGAAGACTTCGCCATGATGGAAGAAGTCTTCTTCCTGCCTTGATAACAAAACGTAACGATAGTAGTTACTTCCCTGTGAAGACCCACTGGTCGCCATTCATCGTCAGCGTAGCCGTGTCCGCAGGATTTGCACCGAGCGCGGAATTGATGTCAGGGAACGCCGTCTTGATGTCGGCATTGTTGGCCCAGCTCGGAACGTCTGCAAGCTTGTAGTGGTAGTTCACTGCCACTGTCTTCAAGCCGCTTGCATTCGTACCCGGTGTCGAGTTGTCGATGCTCGTTACTTCTCTGTGTCCATAGCAGAAGTTGCCATAGCCCGGCTGCGAAGAATCCGGCGTCCA
>CAZZUX010000104.1:0-11279 GCA_964657395.1 uncultured Ktedonobacteraceae bacterium | reverse complement strand
CTCTGTGTCCATAGCAGAAGTTGCCATAGCCCGGCTGCGAAGAATCCGGCGTCCATGCGCTCTTGCCAGTGTCCGACAGGTCATAGTTATTCACCTGCTTGGAAGCGATGATCAACACCTTCTTCTCAGCAGTCGTCCGGGTCAGCAGGCCTGCCTGTGTCAGCGCATCGTAACCCTCGGTCTTCGCGTCATCCGATGTCGCCGCCTGCGCCGGCAGCTTCTTCGATTCCGACCAGATACAGACTGGCTTGGCTTTGTAATGGTCGTTGATGGCGGTCTTGTAGTTCATATCGGAATTGTCTTTCTTATCGCAGCCCGCGGGCAGCAGCACCAGCATGCTCAGGCTGAATGCCAAAGAGAGTGTCTTCTTCATAGTCGTATCGTGTCCTTTTGTCAGAGAATCTGATGAGTGCGGAACCGCTCGCGGCTGGGCCTTCATCCACTTACCTCCGCTCGGATGCAGCTACGGGCAACATCGTCTCTCCTGCGGTTGCCGGAATGTATTCACGGCATTACTACGCCAGGGTATCCGACCCTAAAAGAACCTCCGCGCCGGCCATCGGCCACATAGCATCATGGCGCATCCCGCCCTTAACCATCTCGTGGATAGCCTGGCACGAAGCGATCCCGCCGCGCGCCCCGACTGCCGTGCAATTCAATGCTGCAGCCGCACATGCAAAGTCCAACTGCCTCATCAATGGCCAGCCCTGGAGCAGCCCGTAGATAAAACCTGCGTGGAAAATATCGCCGGCGCCCGTCGTATCCTGAACAGCCACCTGGAAGGCGGAAGCATGCTGGATCCTCTGTCCATCCCAGGCCACCACTCCCTCCTCACCCAGGGTGGCCGCCGTCAGCTTGCAGCCGTAGCGTCTCTGCATGGCGCTCAATGCTGTTTCCAGGCTTGCCTCATGCATCAGACGGCCCGGAAAATCGCGGCTCGCGATCAGGTAATCCACGTTCTCCAGCAGGTCATCAATCCCCGCATACACCTCGTCCAGATCGGCAATCACCGGCACACCTGACTCGCGAGCCCACCTCGCTGCAGTCGTCGCAGCCTCTGTGTCGTGACCATCCACATGCAGAGCGCGCGCATTGACAATCCAGCTTCGATCCAGATCCGAAGGTTGCAGAATCAGCCGCTCATCCCGGCGGCAAAGCACGGTCCGTTCGCCTGCACTGTCCACCAGGATCAGCGATTGGGGACTGGCGCCGCCTTCAACAGTGATCAGGCGCGCATCAACTCCCGTACGTTCAAATTCCTTCCGATGCAAAGCAGCAGCGTCATCATCGCCCAGCTTTCCCACATACCTTGTCTGCAATCCCCACTGCTGGCAGGCAACAACAGTGGTCGCTACCTGGCCGCCCGGCAGAACGGTCACAGAGTTATATTCACTCTTCGATCCACGCTCGGGGAAACGCTGCAGGGGTATCACCGTATCCGTTGCGTTGAGGCCCACGCCCACCAGGTCCACGCGTGCGTCGTTCATCATTCTGTCACTTTAAACGTTGTGGACGTCGAAAGGAGAGGCTTGCCGCCAAATCCACGCATAAGCATCATGCCGTTAACGACCGCCGGGCCTTGCCGCTCGCCAGCTTCTCCGGACCGTGCTTTTCAACATGGGCCAGCGAGTCTGCGGCGCGAACCATTTCCATTGCACGACGGTACGCTCCCTTGCCAAGTGCCTGGCCTGCTTCCTCCAGGGCTCGCTCGTAAATCACGCCCACCTCGCGATGACGGTCATCGCTTTCCTTCCAGCGCTTACCGGCTTTGTGAGAAAGATGTTCAAACTCTTCCTCCATTGCCTGCTTTACCGCAGAGGCCAGGTCGCTTTTCCTGCCTTCGATCTTCACCAGTGATGCAAATGCCAGGTGCTCCGAGGCACGCACCAGCTCCGCCGCCGTCTTGGCGTGGCCCTCGTTCAACTGGCTTTGCGCAAGCGCGATCAAGGTCGCAACATCAGCCTTGGCAGCCGCTGTCAACTGCGTCATCAAGCACTCAACCCGTCCAAGATGTTCATACGTCCTTCGCAGGTCTTTGAGGGTCTTGTGCTTGGGCTCATCATCACCATGCTTGTCATGCTTGTTTTTCGGCTTAGGTTCCTTAGGATCTGCTTCGTGCTTGGCAGCCTTCTTAGCGGCTTTCTTCGGTGCGGGCATTGTGTGCATCCTCTTTTCAATCCATCCTGCCGATGCAGGTCTGCTCATCAGAACTTCTGACGATCGATCATAGGATGCCGCCAACGCGCAACTACTTGGGCTGATCCTCTTCCTCCCCCGCGACATACCACGGCACACGGGTTACAGGGAACATCTCCCGGCTCTTCGAAACTAGGTAGCAAAGCATCCGGTTTGCAAGGTGGGCTGCATGCGCTACCTCATTCTCCAGCTCCGCATCGCCTTCCGTCCCCGCGCTCCGAACCGACCAGCGTGCTGTTCGCACAGCCAGGATCACGCAGGCGGCCACCAGCAAAGCGCCGCCCAGCCTGCTGTAATCCACTTCCTTGTTGTACCCCGCAGCCTCTGGCATTCCTCAGCGCCTCGAAGCCCGAACCGGCGGCGAAGGTCTTCCCAGGAAGACCTCGCTGGGTAAATACTGGCGCTTCTCCAGGCAGAACGGACAGGGAATGATCACCGGCTGCGATGGCACTCCGCTCGTCTGTGTGGGAATGGATTGTTCGCAGCGCTTGCAGCGCACTACCGACGTATGGTCCAGGTGCAGCGTGGAGGAATGGAAGTACATGCACGAAGTGTAGTTCGAACGACTGTGGAAAGGCGAATAAAAGGCGAAGAAACCTCGCCTTACCTGGCCGCGTTCGTCTCTCCCGCATGGCTGCTTTGTACCTGCAGCAGGGCCATCGCCGCGTACCCCGTCGCCGCATCGCTCATGAACGGTCCGGCCACGCTGGCCGGATCCCGCTGCTTATTCATCGACCGGGCGTCCCAGCTTCCATCCGGATTCTGGTGGTCTCTCAACCACTTCGCCCCACCCGCTGCTGCAGGATCGCCAACTCCGGCCTCGTCAAAGGTCAGGACTACCAGTGCCGTCGCAAAGCCATCGCTGCCTGCAGGCTCGGGAGAGTGGTCGCTTCGTTCGGTCGAATCCAGTGCCATCGTGCGCCAGCCACCATCCGGCTGTTGCAGGCTGCGCACCTTCGCGATCAGACCCGCTCTTGCATCCGGACTCAGAAGACTTGGAGCCTTGGAGGATGCCCACAATATATACAGCTGGTTCATCACAGGCTGCGACGCATACTGCCGCTCAAGATAATCCTGCAACCTTGCTACATGACCACGCACTCCCGGTTCGCCGGCATAGCCATCCGGAGCGCCCATCACCTTCAGCATCAGCAGCGCCGCGCCCTGGTACGCCGACTCAGTAGACTCCCACGGCGCCAGGTGAAAATCCTGCCACTTCCATCCGCCGGCACGCTCACCACTTTGCTCCTGCAGTGCCCAAACCTCATCCAGCGCAGTGCGCGTGATCGGCCGCAGATGTCCCTCCTGCGTGTCGAAGCTGGTCAGGATCACAGCATTCAACACGGCCTCGGTCGCGTGAGACTCTGCCGTTTTACCAACACCATCGTGCGCGTCCGAGTAGAAAGGAACCATCTCCGGCCACTGCGCGACGCGCTTTTCGACACTCTTCATCATGGCCGCTTCCTGGGCCGGCATCACGGCTTCGCCAAGCTGCCGCTGCAACTGCCGACGCACCATGGCATAGGGCAGTACCGTGTGGCAGGAGACGCAAACGGTTCCGTGATCTTTCTGTGCATGCGGCCACTGCTGCCACCATGTCTCCCGCGCATCAAGCGCATGCGCAGCCATGGCACTGTTCCAGCCGGCAGCTTCGCTGTGGATCGGAAGTCCCGGCATCTTGGGCGAGGCTCCTTCTACCGGCAGCACTCTCCATCCAACTACCGCCGCCAGGCACCCGCCAAGCACCACGTAGGTCGCCGCCAGCCTGCTCTTCATACGGTCTGCTTTCCTCGTTTGGGGCCCATGATGGCTACGATCCTACTCCAGCAGCGCGGCCGGTCTGAGCACTTTCTCGCCAGCCTGGCTGGCTCTCCCTGGTCGCACGCAGATAGAATGAGCGACACCCATCGGCACGCCCATCCTTATCACTTCACATTGCGGAGAGCCTCCTTGCACCTGCGTTTCCGAAATCTGCCGCTTCTTGGTCCCCTGTTCGGACTGATCGCATGCCTCACCTTTGGAGGCACCGCCACCGCTCAGACCATTCCTCCACACGGCTCGGCAATCGTGCTCTTCAATGGCAGAAACCTCGACCAGTTCGACACCTTTCTCAAGACCAAAGGATTGAATGCCGATCCCGAACACATCTTCTCGATCGAGAACGGCGTACTCCATATTTCCGGTAAAGACTTCGGCTATGTCATCACCAAACAGTCGTTTCGTAATTACTACCTGCATGCAGAATTCAAGTGGGGCGAGGGCACCTATCTGGAGCGAACCGGCCAGGCCCGCGACAGCGGAATCCTCTTCAACCTGCAGGGAGAACAAAAGGTATGGCCAAGGTCTGTTGAGTTTCAGATCCAGGAAGGCGCAACCGGCGATTTCTGGCTCACCGATGGAGCAGCCATTACCGGTTCAGCCGGCAACCGCGTAACCGGTCCTGCGGGTTCAGCGCTCAAAATCGACCGCATCGGCAAAGGTCCGTGGAGCAACGTAGCAGGGTATCGGGATCCGCTTCACGAACTGGAGAAACCGCACGGCCAGTGGAATAAACTTGACCTGGTCGTGCAGGGCGACCACGTAAAACAATACGTGAACGGCAAACTCGCCAACGAAGGAAGCGCAGCTTTTCCCGGGGATGGCAAAATCCTCTTCCAGTCCGAAGGTGCTGAAGTCTTCTTCCGCAACATGAAGCTGTATCCTCTGCGCTGATCCAGACAAGCGGCTGCAGCCGTCTTAACTCTATCGGCACCCGCGTGTGTTTTCCCCTCGTCCAGGAAGACATGGATCGTAGTGTGTCTCTAGCACTCCAATCCATGCGGTCGGACATCATGAACACGGAAACCGAACAGTGAGTACGTTAAGATCCATGCCCGGCGGCTGGGCGATCCGGCCCGAGCTTCCAAAAGGAGTCGGCGGCCGTACTCTGTGCCGCTGGTGCGCTCTGGAAGTTCCACAAGGGCGCTACACCTTCTGCTCTGCATGGTGTGTGCATGAGTGGCGTCTTCGCAGCAGCCCGGCATACCTGCGGCAACAGGTATTGCGCAGAGACAAAGGCATCTGCGCCCATTGCAGCACGAATACTGTCGGCGCATTTCTGCGACTCAGGAAAGCTCGCGGCGAAACCAGGAAAGCCATGCTGGCGGCGTGGGGCCTGTCGAAGATGAACCGCCGCAGTCTGTGGGACGCCGACCATATCCTTCCCGTCGCTGAAGGCGGCGGCGAATGCGACCTCGACAACATCCGCACTCTCTGCATCCGGTGTCACAAGGCAGTGACGATCCAATTGCGCGCCCGGCTGTCGCAGCAGCGAAAAGCTTCAAAATCGCAGCTCACAACTTCGTAGGTAGACGTTCGCCACTCTCTGCTCAAGCTTTTGGCCTAGTACCGGTCAGTCCGGAACGGACAGCCAACTTGACCCTTGAACTTGTCTCCTGGCCCGCTGCCCTGTATCGATGATCAAGCCGTCGACGCACGACTCGACCGAATCGGATCGACCTCCTGTACACTGAAGCTCGCATGCAAGCTCTCGCCCAGCCTCTTCTCGATACGCTCAACCAGGCGCTGAACGACCGGCAGATTGCTCGTGGCTTTTTGATCCTTGAGCAGAATGACGAAGCGCTTGCCGAGTTGACCCCGGAACAGCCGCTTGCCGCATCCTTTCTGCTGTGTCTCGCTCAATGGGTAGATGTCGGGTTCTCGCGCCCTCAACTCTTCCGTGACCTGTTGATTCGTTTTTCGCGAAGTGATCGCCAGAACATGCGCGTACAGGACTACCTCCAGCTCTGCATGGCGGAAAGCTATGCTCTCCTCTCCGTCGAAAACGCTTCCGGAGCAACCGAGATGCTTGACTTTGTTCTGCGTGCCGAGCATCTGCTCGCAGAAGATCGTCTGGTGACGCTGGCACATTTCTGGAAGGGAAGGGCACACCGCAAGAAAGGTGAATATGCCCCCGCACTTCACCACATCGTGGCCGCGCGGACACTTTCCGAGGTGATGAAGGCTCCAAAAATCACCGCCGTCATCAAGATCCACGAAAGCTGGCTCCTCTTCCAGAAAGATGAACGTCGTGAAGCCATGCGCCTGCTGGATGAAGCAGAGAATGAGATACGTACAACTGACCACGCACTCTCCATGGGCAATATCGAATCAGCGCGAGGGAGGTTCGTTCGGCGATCCGGCGAATACACCAAGGCACTGGCACACTTCGATCGCGCGATCGCCATCTACTCCGAACGTCATGCTCAGCACCCTAATCTCGCTCGCGCTCTCACCAATGCGGCATACGTGAAGCGGCTCATAGCGCTGGATCTGCGAAAGCGCCTGCACGCCGGCCGGGCACGCGGCGCACAGCATGCACGCTATCTGCAGATCTGCCAGGAAGCCCTCGAGCAACTGCGACAGGCAGGGGAGATCTACTCGCTTCATCATCACCAGGGCGGCACCGGTTCCGTGCTCGTCAACGCGGGTCACCTGCATCTCGACAGCGGAGACATCGACAGCGCTACGGAAGAAGCCATGAAGGCTTTCTCCCTCGGGAAGGAACGCGGAGACCGGATACTCATGGCGCGCGCCCGCATCCTGCAGGCGGCAGCCCTGAATGCACAGGTCGATGAACAACTGGGCGACGATACAGACGCCGCCGTGCATGCAAACCTTGCTCTAGAATATGCGGAAGAAGCCATCGCCCTGGCGCAACAGACGCAGAACAAACGTCTCCTGACAGGGGCTTACATCGCGCGGGGAGCCACCGCAGCCAACGACTTTTTTCAGGATTGGGATCTTGCCAAGAAGTTCGTCTCGTCTGCCTCGGAGCAGATGAGCAAAGACGACCGGGATCACCTTTCGAAAGATCTTGCGAGCCTGAAAACGAGAATCCTTCGTGCCTCCGGCATCGACGAAACTCTTCGCAGCTGGAGTGAAGGTATCCTCGGTAGCAAGACCTTTCAGCAGGTTACGGAAGACTTTGCCGAAATCGTCATCCCGAAAGTCTGGGCACGTGAAGGGCGTAAGATTTCCCGCGTCGCTACCAAGCTGTCCATCTCACCGAAGAAGGTCCGACGCATCCTTCGCAATGCCGAACTGCTTGAGCGACGTTGACCACGAACAGCTTTCCATCAGCGTCAACACTCGCGGATATAAACGTCTCGCACCCGCTACCATAGAACCGTGAAACTTCCTGTCAACGCTCCCGTTCTGCCCATGCTGGCCAAGCGAGTTGCCGGCATACCGTCCGGCGACACCTGGATCTTCGAGCCAAAGTGGGACGGCTTCCGAGTCCTTGTCTTTCGCGATGGCGATGAGTTCCTGCTGCAGAGCCGCGACGGCAAATCACTTAATCGCTACTTCCCCGAACTCATCGCCACACTGCGATCGCAGCTGCCCGATCGTTGCGTCCTGGATGGTGAGATCGTGATCGCCGCAGCCAACGGTCTCGACTTCGAAGCCCTGCAGCTTCGTATCCATCCCGCAGCTTCCCGCGTAAAGCTGCTGGCAGAGCAAACTCCGGCCTCCATCGTCTTCTTTGATCTGCTCTGCGATGCGACCGATGACCTCACCAGCAGGCCATTCCACGAACGCAGGGCAAAGCTTGAAAGCCTTCTGGCCGCTGTGAAGCCACCGCTCCACATCACGCCTGCCACCCGGAGCCATCAGCTGGCAGAAGACTGGTTCCGGCGCTTTGAAGGAGCAGGCCTTGACGGCGTCATCGCCAAGTCACGGGAACAAGTGTACGAGCCCAACAAACGGACCATGTTGAAGATAAAGCACGAGCGTGATTGTGACTGCGTGGTCGCAGGATTTCGCTGGCACAAGGATGGTGACGGGACCGCCGTCGGTTCGCTCCTGCTGGGTCTCTACAATGACGCCGCAGTGCTTGAGCACGTCGGCGTCTGCGCCAGCTTCACCATGGACAAGCGTCGTGAACTGGTCGACTTCCTCGCGCCATATCGAGAAAATGCCCTCGAAAACCATCCTTGGAAATCGGAAGGCGAGCCCGGGATCGAACATCGCCAGCCAGGAGGGCAAAGCCGTTGGAGCCAGGGCAAGGATCTATCGTGGGAGCCGCTGCGACCTGAACTCGTTCTGGAAGTCGCCTACGAACATATGCAGGGCAGCCGCTTCCGGCACATGGCCCAGTTCCGCAGATGGCGCAGTGACAAGCCGCCTGCAGATTGCACCTATGCGCAACTCGAGGTTGTTCCACCACAGGAATTGATGGAGATCTTTACAGAATCACGTTAGCGTTACTCCGCGGCAGTCTTCTTCCGCGGCCTGGACGCGGCATTCCAGTCACGTGTTGGATCATCATCCGGATCCGGCGTCTCCTGCGATGGGCGCTGCTCTTCTGGAACATGCCGAAGATTCACACGGATCCTGGTCCACAAAGCCGACCGTCCCCGCATTCGATCCACAAGAATGTCATCTATCTGCAACAGCGCCGCGGCTTCCGGGTGCCGCATCTTCCATCTCTCCAAGCCTTCGCGCGCAGCACTCTCTGACGGGGAATGAGCAATCACAATCAATGGCATCTTGCTGCGAACTGCCTTCTTCGTTACCTCACCGCCTGCTGCATCAGCAGCTTTCTTGGGCGCCCTCTTCGTCGCAGTACCTTTCGCCTTCGAAGGAGCAACGCGTGGTCCTTCGTTCTCCATCTTGCGAAAATGCGGGGGCCACGGTGCGTCGCCCAGCCCTTCACTCTCATCACGCGCGGCCAGCTCCAGCAAAGCCTCCAGCGAAGCCCCTTGCCTGTCCATCTCGGCATGCGGATCGCCGATGGCAGAGAAGCGCGCCGGCATCGTCAACACCGTAAAATCCGCAGCCTCGCATTGCGGCACTTCCTCCCAGCGCAACGGCGCCGACACCCTCGCATCGGGTAGCGGACGCACCGAGTAAGCAGAAGAAGTTGTCCGGTCCTTGGCATTCTGGTTGTAATCCAGGAACACGCCATGCCGCTCTTCTTTCCACCACTTCGAAGTTGCCAGTTGCGGAACGCGTCGCTCCACTGCACGAGCCAGCGCCAGGGCTGCGCGCCGAACCTCCGTAAACGACCAGCGTGGTTCAATCCGCACATTCACATGCATACCGCGTGAGCCGCTCGTCTTCGGCATACTCTGCATGCCTAGTTCTCCGAGCAGCGCATTGACTTCAAGAGCCACCATCCGCACATCCGACCAAGTAACACCAGGGCCGGGGTCAAGATCGATCCGCAGCTCGTCAGGATGATCCAGATCGCCCGATCGCACTGGATGCGGATGGAGTTCCATACAGCCAAGATTCACAATCCAGGCGAGTCCCGCCGCGTCATCCACAACCACCTCTTCCGCAGTCCGACCGGAAGGAAAGGAAAGCGTTGCCGTGCGCAGCCAGGATGGAAGATCGGAAGGCGCTCGCTTCTGGTAGAAGGGCTCGGCTTCTGCGCCGTTGACGAAGCGCTTCAACACGATCGGCCGATCGCGTATGCCAAACAACGCACCCGGCGCAACATCCAGAAAATAGCGAACGATGTCGAACTTCGTCAGCTTCGTCTGTTGCGAGAAGTACAGCTTGCCCGGATGCGACACGCGTACGTCATGCCCGGCGATCGAGAGTATTTCGGCGTCGTCTGTCTTCATGGAGACTGGTCCCTTCACGCAGACTAGGCTACACCGGAGTTCGCAGCAGCTTCGCTGCGAACTCCATCCCGGACATCTTAGGGGTAGCTAGTTGTTCAGGTGCCCGAACGCCAGGTCCAGCAGTGTCCGTTCTTCCAGCTCATGCGCCTTGGCCGAACCAGTCGCCACACTCGCACTGGCAGAGCGCTTCACACTCAGCACTGCATGGTTGCCCGCGATACGCCGCAGATGTGGCTTCACATAGGTCAGCGCGCCCATGTTGGACGGCTCTTCCTGCACCCAAACAATCTCCTGTACATGCGGATGCTGTGCGATCGCCTCACGCAACTCAGCCTCCGGCCATGGATGCAGCTGTTCCACAAAGATGATGCCGACAGAATCGATGCCGCGCTTCGTGCGCTCCACACGCAGCTGGTGCCCGATCTTGCCGGTGCAGATCAGCAGGCGCTTTGCATCCTTCACTTCCGTTTCCGGCAGCACATTCAGAAATCCTTCACGGCTGAAATCCTGGATAGGCGAATTTGCATCCGGATGCCGCAGCATACTCTTCGGCGTAAATACAATCAGCGGCTTGCGCCACTTCCGCATCGCCTGTCGTCTCAGCAGGTGGAAGTACTGGGCTGCTGTTGAAGGCTGGCAGACCTGCATATTGTCGTGCGCAGCAAGCTGCAGATACCGCTCCACGCGAGCACTGGAGTGTTCCGGACCGCCGCCCTCATACCCATGGGGAAGCAGCAGCACGACACCTGCCAGCAGGCCCCATTTGTCTTCTCCCGACGCGATGAACTGGTCGATGATAATCTGCGCGCCATTCGCGAAATCGCCGAACTGCGCCTCCCACAGCACCAGCGTTTCAGGATAGTCGCGAGCATAGCCGTACTCGAAGCCAAGCACCGCGGCTTCTGAAAGCATCGAGTTATAAACCTCGAACTCTGCCTGGTCTTTACTCAAATGCGCCAGCGGAATATAGCGGCTCTCGTCTTCAATATCGACCAGCACGCTGTGCCGCTGGTTGAAGGTTCCGCGCTGACTGTCCTGGCCGGAAAGACGGACCGGCGTACCTTGTGTCAGCAGGGAACCGAATGCCAATGCCTCCGCCATGCCATAGTCAAACGGCTTTTCACCGCGCGCCATCTCTGCCCGCTGTTCCAGCAGCTTCTTTACCTTGGCATGTACATGAAAGCTTTCCGGATAACGCGTCAGCCCCAGGCCGATCTCCGTGACCTTCTCTTGTGGCAGCCCGGTATTCACTTCATAGCTAACCTTGTACGGGCCGCCGGCATAGTGGCTCCAGTATTCCGGCAGTGTCGCCATCTTTGGAACTTTATCCGACACCTTCGCCTGCTTCTGCGCTTCCAGAAACTCCGCCTGGTACTGCTGCATCAGCGGAGCCGAGTCGACGCCGATCTGCTTGGCATACAACTGGAATAGCGGCGGATGATTCTTGATGCGCATATAGAGCAGCGGCTG
>CAZZUX010000103.1:8095-14019 GCA_964657395.1 uncultured Ktedonobacteraceae bacterium | reverse complement strand
CCTTTCCGGACGAAACCATCCTCGCCTCACTCCTCGACTGGGCCCGCCACGAAGGGCTCTTCCTATCGCCCGAAGGCGCCGCCGCCACCGCCGCCTACGATCACCTGCTCGAAGACGGCTTCTTGAAACCAGCAGACCGCGTCGTCCTCTTCAACACCGGTGCCGGCCTCAAGTACACCGACATCACGGCAGCCGCGATGAAACTCGACCGGGCCAGCCCGCCATAGTGACGACAATCTCCAGCGGGTACCTGAACAGTCACGCCTGTCTTCCCAAAAAGCATATAGCAACTATGACTAGCACTATCAGGTCATTCCGGTGGCGCCTCCGTACCCTTACCGTAGGTATCAGGAGAACAAGGAATGCGTCCGGAAGGATCTACGGCGGTTTGCGAGCGTGAAGTGGAGGACGGTTCATCCAACTCGCCGGTTTGGACAAACCTGCCAGTGCTCGAAAAAGCGCGGCTTCCAAAGACAGGCTGGATCGCCGAGGAGATGGAAGGATTGCTGAAGGACTATCGCCTCCGGTACGCAGCCGGAATACTGAATGAACAGTTAATTTCCCGATTGGAAGCAACGCCCGGCTGGAGCTGGACTCTATAGCGCGTTTGCCACACAAAAGGGCGCCTTCTTCCCCATTCGGCCCGATAGCACCTCTGCCTAATCAATCTCTCGAACCGCCCGATGCATCGCCGCCAGCAGCGTAACCATCAACACCATCCCTCCAGCGACCAGGAACGTCCCCGGCAGGCTCCACTTCATCGCGACACCGCTGGCAGCCAGCGAAAACGGCATCAGTCCGACAGACGCAAACATCAGCACACTCATCACGCGTCCCATCATCGCGCGCTCCACCCGCTGCTGAAACCATGCAATCAACTGCACGTTGAGAAATGCAGCTGTCGCACTCATCACGAAAAGCACACTCGCCAGTAGCGGCGCCCGCGCAATTAGGCCAAGGCTGCCGAGTGAAAGACCGATCACGCTACTCACCAGAAGCAGGAGCCGGCCGCGCCTTCGATGCTTCGTGAGCCCCGCCAGCAGCGTCCCCGTCAACGCTCCTGCCGCCACAGCAGACATCAGCAGGCCGAACGCAACCGCAGTACCGAGCTTCTCCTTCGCGACGATCGCAATGCCTATGCTTACTGGTCCCGCAATCGCAAAGTTAAGCACAGCAATCACCAGCATCAGCGACGTCAGCGCAACGTCACTCCTCACACAGCGCAGGCCTTCGAAGATCGACTGGAACACACTGCGACGCGGCGAACCACCGACCGCTCGTGGCGGATCCGGCAGCTGCCAGAGCGCACCAAGGATGAACAGGAAGCTGACCGCGTCGATAAAGAACGCCCACGCCGTACCGAAGGCTTTGATGAACAGGCCAACCGGCGCGGGAGCTACGAGAGTAGCCACCTGGACAGTCGATTGGGTGACCGAGTTCGCTGCCGCAAGTTGTTCCGGCTGAACGAGCGAAGGTAGATAAGCCTGGGCAGCTGGTCCGGCAAACGCATCGGCCACACCGAAGCACAGCGCCAGTAAGTACAGCTGCCACACTTTCAGGACATGCGCCCATAGCAGGACGGATACTGCGGCAACCATCACGGTGCGGGCGCCGGCCGTCAGCATCATGATCCTGCGCGGAGAAGTCCGGTCCGACACCGCGCCGCCCAGCAGCATCAGCCCCGCCCTGGGAATCGCAGCCGTCATCGTGATCGTGCCAAGAACAATACTCGACCTGGTCAGTAGAAGGACCAGCCACGGAAGAGCGACAAGATAAAACTGGTCACCCGTCCAGGAAACAGCGTTGCCGATCCACAAGAGGCGAAACGCCGGATCGCGCAGTGGATGCTTGACCGAAGATGCCGACACGGATCCGCTATCCATAAACCTCCTTCTACTGCTGAGTGGTGGTTTATGTAAACGTGAATTTACATTTACATATAAATGGTGTCAAGATAAGCAGGACATGCATGACATAGGAAAGATGGCGCCGGCGAGCGGCAAGAGGACTAAGAGCAGTTCCCCACATGCCGCCTCGTCAGCCAGAAAACGCGAAACCCCGAAAAAAGGCTCGAACCCTGGCAGGCCAGCCAGGCCCTTAAGCAACCTGCAGCCTCAGCAGGCACGTAGCCGGGAGTCGTTGCGCAAATTGATGAAAGCAGCCGCCGAAGTGCTCGGACAGCACGGCGTCGAAGGCGCAACGATTCCCCGCATCGCCGCACACGCTGGACTGACACCCGGTGCCATCTATCGCCGCTTCAATGACAAGGATGCGCTTCTCGAAGCCGTGATCCTGGGCGTCCTCGAGCGGCAGGAAGAACGGTTGCGCTCCGGCCTCACGCCGGACACTGCCGGCCAGATCCCCCTGCATGTCTTCGCGGAACAACTGGTTCACTCGCTCTTGATCAGCTATCGCGCCAACGCCGGGCAATTGCGCGCTATGCAGCAATTTGTGCGCAGCAGGGTCAACACGGAGTTCTGGAACAAAGCCTGCAAACTGGAGGTGCGTTCCTACAACCGTATCGTTGCGCTGATCCTGGCCAACGCGGGCGACATCCGGCACCCGAAGCCCCGGATGGCCGCGTCGCTGGGCTTGATCATGGTCATCAGCACCCTGCAGGAAGTAATCCTGGATACTCCCGAACCCAAAGTGTGGAAGGGTTTGCTGCCTATGGATGACGCGACACTCAAGAAAGAATTAACGCGTGCATTTCTAAGCTATCTCCACGCTGGATAACATTGTCGGATCTTGACGTCATCCAGCCAGACGACTTCAACCAACAATCATGGAGCCGCTGGTTCACCAATGCGTCTCACAATGGAACGAAACTGCGGATCGGCACTCAGAAAGTCGTAAGCCGGATCTTCCTGTAGCCACAATATATCCGTAGCCTTCTGGCGATACCCCTCCTCAAGAAGACTCAGCGTTGGTTCCCGTTCGCCGAGCTGCGCATGGTAGCCGGCCAGTTCCACTGGAGAAACATAGCCGCTCTTCGCGTCCTTTTCCCGCTGCCGAAGCAGCCACTGGAGCTCTCCGCGCCACCCGCCATGTTGGTATGCTTGCAGCTGTTGCTTTGCCGCCTCAGGATGCCCACCAGCTGCGCCCAACTGCGCCCAGATATCCACTGCCCCTTTGTAATCGCCCTTTCGTCTCAGGGTGTCGGCCAGCGTGTAAAGCAAATTGTCATTCTTCGGCATGGCCACCAGCCGAAGCCGCAACTCGGCAATGGCTTCGTCGTAGCGCCGCGCCAACACAAGCATCTCAGCGATCGCCGTTGGACGCTCATAGGGCGCCAGTTCCACTGATTTCCTGGCAAGCTCGATCGCTTCAGCTTTGCGCTTCAATGCGCATAAAACGTTGGCCCGGAAGTAATACAGCTCACCATCCCGCGGATCGAGGCTGATCGCTCGCTGTGATTCAATATCGGCGTTTGCCCAGTCCCATCGGGCGATGAGATAAGCCGCCGCCATCGCTACGTGCGCCTCGGCCAGGTCCGGCCCAAGCACCAAAGCCCGCTTCGCAGCGTCTTCCTCCTGTGGAAGGGCGATCCGGGGATCCAGCGCATCGCCGGCTACCCCCTCCCCGTAGTAATCTGCCAATCCTGCCCAGGCTGCCGCATAATCCGGCTGGATTTGGGTCGCTTTCTTGAAATACTCACCGGAAGCCAGCATTCCATCATTCGGCCAGAGGTACTTCCCGCGCAGATAAGCGTCATGCGCCTCCGGGTTGATATACCGCTGGGCCGTAATCACAGGCCGGACGCTGTGCACCTGTTTCGCGATCTCCGCGGCAGCTTCTTCGGCCAGCGCCGTGTCGTTCGCATCCCGGTCGAAACTCTCAGCCCAGATGTGGGAATCCGTATCACTTCGGATCAATTGCAGGGTCAGGTGGATCCGTCCGCCTTTGCGCGCCATCGAGCCCTCCACAATCCCGTCCACGCCCAGCGCATGCGCAATCTCCGAGAGGGGACGATGCGCTGCCTTGTATTGCATCACCGACGTGCGCGAGGGAATGCGCAGCGTGGAGTTGCGGGCAATCATCGTGATCAACTCATCGGTCATTCCACTCGCGAGATACTCCTGGTTGGGATCGCCAGAGTAGTTATCCAGAGGAAGCACGGCAAGCGACCGGATCGTTGGCGCCGCGATTCGTTGCTGGCGTCGTATCAGCAGAAACCCCAGCAACAGGACTAAGGCGGCAATGCCCGTCAGCCAAAAAGCACCTCGCCGAAACAGTTCCACCCGGGAACGAGCCACCAATGGAGTTCCCTGGAGTGCGGAACCCTCTGACGGCTGGACCGAGGTAGACGCAGGAGGCGATGGCGCTTCAGATACGCCCGCGGACGACGCGGATGGCAAGGCTGCGGCAGACGCCGGCTCTTCAGTGACATCTGTGTTCGGTTCTGTGATCACGGGAGCGACGAAACGGTACCCAACACCCGTGACCGTCTTGATAAACCTCGGCTCGGCCGGATCGTCCCGCAACGTGATGCGAAGTTTGCGGACTGCCGTATTGATGCCGTGCTCCGTGTCGACGTAGACCTCGTTCGACCACAGGCGTTCAGCAATCTCAGACCGGGTCACCAGCTGGCCCTGTCGCGAGGTGAACAGGACAAGCAGTTCCATGGGTTTGCGCTCGATCTTCACCTCGCGCTCCGCCCGAAGCAGCTCATAGCGTCCACAATCCAGTCGGAAGTCTCCGAACCTGTACACCACGGCCATCGCAGAGGTTCCCCCGCGGGTGAAGTATAGCATCGGACTCTCCGCACAAACGCCTTCCCATCAGTCACTTGGCGCTTCACCAGAACTTCACCTCGGGCTTCACCATTCCTCCATTGTCAACTTCGACCAGTTGCCGTCTTCTCGGGTGCAGCCGGCATCCCGGCGTTAGGAGAAACCGAAATGAAACTGAAACTATGGATGACACTGGGATCGTGTGCCCTGGCCATCTCCACCGTACCGGCGGCATTGGGTCAATGCGGCATGCCCGTCAAGGCAATCAAGCCGGCCGTCTGGCAGCCGGCCTTTGGAGCCGCGCGTCTCGTGCACACTGCTGATGACACTTCAGCATTCCGCGAAGATGGCAAGTCGATGGTCGGCATGTGGCACGTAATCTTCACCGCGACCACCAGCAATGGTGTGTCGATCCCTCCTACCGTCATCGACAATGCGTTGACCGTCTGGCACAGCGATCACACAGAAATCATGAATTCGGTGCGACCCGCACAGGACGGAAACTTCTGCCTGGGCGTCTGGGAGCAACTGGACCGCTCCGAGTACTACCTCAATCACTTCGCCTGGTACGCCAACCAGTTTCCCAATGACAATGCCAGCGGCATCGGCAATCCCGTTGGTCCGACGCAGTTCCGTCAATGGATCAAGCTCAGCTCAAGCGGAGATCACTTCACAGGGAAGTTCCAACTGGATGCCTACGATCTCTCCAACAACATCTCGCAAACCTTCACCGGCACCCTGTCCGGCACCAGGATCACCACCAGCACCAAAGAAAAAGACCTCGTAACCAATTAATCCTGAACAGCGGACAGCGCGGCGGTACCTGACGGGTGCCGCCCGCCTCCGCCATTCATTAAGACGACCTTCTTGCAGCGGCTACCTCGATCTCTCAACAAGCGCTCGAATGAACAGTAAATATAGAAGATGTTCAACGAGCGTCCTCTTTCGTCCGGTTTGTGTCGGCTCAGAGCATGAACAATGCGCTGCGCGAGGTCCGGAGAAGTAGCGACGGCCAAGCAGCTACTATCCCGCATGATGGCTCTATAACCGCCACGAAAAACCATGCCCTGTTACCACCGTCCATACTTCTTACCGTGCTTTCCTCTGTTGCTTGGTCACTGGTCCCGGCGTAACGATGCAGCGGCCATCGAAATCCGAGGAGCAAAGCATGCGACTGTTACTCCAGCGACG
>CAZZUX010000103.1:1230-7995 GCA_964657395.1 uncultured Ktedonobacteraceae bacterium | reverse complement strand
CGCGCGGAGGCCCTGCCACGAAGCCGCCACATGCTTCTTTCCAGTCCCGGCGGAAGCGGCAAGAGATGCGCACCTGTATCGGCGGCCCCTCTGATGTGTCAGACAAAGTGCTTCCACCAGACCTTTCGGCACCCAGGTACATCCGACCGCTACAGCTGAGGCAATATCTGTGCAGCCGGCAGCTTCGGCAGAGCAGCTTCCAATCTCCTATGGCTGCTGGACGAAGCTGACTACGTCTCGGCTCCGACAAGGCAACTCGACAAAGACTGCATCGTAACGCCTTCACCCGGCTCTTTGGTCCCTGCGCTTGACGTGCATCGACCTACGGACCTTACTCAGATTGCTCCCCCGCTGGCAGTCTGCATCAGCCACACCAGTGTTCGCAGCGCTGCACCCTCCGCTGTCGGCAAACTCAACGCACCCTGTTTCCAATGCGTCTTACAGTAATCTTCGAACACCACCTCTGGATCGGAACTGGCGCGCATCTCTGTCGCACGATGCTGCGACGTTGATCCCAGGTTGTCGCAATGCACCAACTGTCCCAGCAGGCGTGCCTCTTCCGGCAGAGGCTGCTGGATCACCCGAAAAAACTCCTCCCCAGCGACTTCAGAAGGCATGACCGGCAAACCGGCAGTTACCGGACACCTCCGATAATCGCGTGCAAACGCCACGGCTCCCTCATGCATCGCTTCCAGCCGCCGACTCTGTTCCTCTGACTTGTCAGAGGCCTGGCGCACCGGCACAATCCTTCTATGACTGCCCTCCGACTCCTCAAAGCGCAGTAGGCTGCCTTCCGTGCTCGAAAACACCGTCTCAAAAAGATTCAGGAACGAAACAATTTGCCGAATGACCTGTGCGGGACTTCCCCGGTGCGCCAGGTAGGAGCGCAACGATAGTTCCGGCATCGCGCTGTGCGGCACGTCGGGGAAGGTCGCGAGATAGTAGCCCGTCAGCTTGGTTTCTGGCGCGGCATGTCGCAGCAGCACATGCAGTGCTTTATGGATGGTTCCTCCCCAACCCAGATCAACCAGCGCTACTCTCCTGTGCGAGGTCATCCCCTCCTGCGCCAGGTAGCGCTCCAGCATCACCCGCTCGGCCTCACCCTGCCCTAGCAGCGCCTCCATCACACGGCGCTTCTGAAAGAAGCTCAACAGCCGTTGCGTGTCGATCCTTCCATCGACGCGCTCCTCCAGTGAAGTGAATCCTGCCTCCCGCGCCTCATCTTCAAACCCGCCCGCAGCAATTCCCAGGCGGTCTACGTACTCCCGCATCGGCCGTAGCCCGATTCCACCAAGCAGGCTTGGCACTGCAAAGGATGCGGCCAAGCCCACAATCGGCAGCAATGCTGCTCGCCGCGAAGCTGGCAACGTGCTTATCGTGCAGGCATCGGCCTTCTGCTGAAACAGAGCCTGGTACACACGATGAAACAATGCTCCATCTCGCAGCATGAAGTAGGCATGCTCTATGCCATCTGTCCGGAATGACTCTTCCAGCCACTGGCAGAAACCCGTCGTCAACGGTCCTGCTGCCGCATATCCGAACTTCCACCAGAAATCCTGGGCGCGTTCAAACTCCGCGGCCCGTTGAGGCGTCACACTCCTCAACCCGCGCACGAGCGACAGGTAACTGAGACGGCTATCATCCCCAGGGCGCAGCGGGCCGCCGTTCTGTGTCATGAGTGTCGGCGTCTCTTTGGACAGCTTGTGTGTGTGAAGAATCGATCGGATGCCCATCGCCTTCGGCTCACGAAAATCAGAGATCGGATGGTCTCCGACATGCAGCATTCTTCCCGGCTGCACGCCGAGCGCCTGCACCACGTGCGGGAACAACAATCCGCTCTGCTTGGACTTCCGCAGATGCGAAGATGCGAACAGGTCTTCCTTCACCGCGGCATACCCGTGCGCGTTCAGCAATCGCAGCAGAAAGCAGTCGCGATGGTACGTGTCAGAAACAAAAATCACACGCTTGCCCAAGCCGACCGCAGCCCGGTACAACGCAACAATCGCTGGATTCGGCGCACACAGCTGAAGCTCCAGATCTTCTTCTGCATCGGTAAACGACGCAGCAAACTCCTGCGGGATCCCATTCTGCTCGCAGAATACCTGGTAGATCTCGTACAGATTTACTTCGTGACTGCCGATCAACCTGGCTGCGATCGGCCTGACTGCCTGTTCAGCCAGCAGCCGCTTTCGCGAGATCGCCTGGTTGTACCGATGAGCCGCAAAGGCAGGCAGTCTCTCAAAATGCAGGAACACATCCACCGGATGGTCCACATACCGGAAAAGGGCCGTGTCAAAAATGTCGAACGACACGACATCTACCTGTTCCAGCTCCCGCAGAAAGACAGTGGTAAGTTCCGCGTCCTCGGTGTAGCTGGCCCGCTCGGCGGCTCTCCGCTGGCAGACAAATTCGCGTATCGCAGCAAAGCTCGGCGGCGGTGGCAACACATCCGTCGCGATCTCTAAAATTGGAGGCACTCCACCAACTGCCTCCAACGCGTTCAGCATCCCGGCCATCGCTGGCCGCTTCAGCCCCTCTTCCACAAATCCAGATGCCCTCATCGCATACCCGTCAGCACCTGCGTCCACTCCAACGCATAGCCTGTAACCCAAAGCCTAGCGGGTCAGCGTCTCTACTAGTCCAACCATTCAACACGCACCGCAACTTGTTTCCCGGAAGCGGAAGGCGACTTCTGCGTTTCCCTTCTTGGCACAATCTCAAAACAGTAAACGCACGAAGGCCCGGCGATTGCGCCGGGCCTCTATGTTCCGTCCTCTATCCAGTTAAAAGTTCAGTTTGAGTTGGAACTCCGCCGTCCTCGGTCCACCCAGGTTGAACGTACCCGAACCACGCTCCGTGCGAAACTGACCGCGATCCGCAAACGAGTTCGGTCCATTCACATAACCGGATGTCCCGGCATCTGCCTGGTTCAGCAGGATGCCATTGTTCGGACCACCATAGTTCGAGAAGTTGGCAACGTTGTAGAAGGCCACCGACGGAATCAAAGTTCCCGCTTCCCCAAGGAAAGGAATCTTGATCTCGTACTGAACATTGGCGTCAATCTCCTTCAGATCGCCGTTCTCGATTGCGTGAGCAGGAGCCTGCGCAAGCGGCTGCACCACGCCGCCCAGCGCCACCAGCTGCGCCTGCGAAATCACACCGCTGCTCACCAGCTGCTGCCCCGCCGGCGTCAGTGTACCCGCATACTTCGAGTTGAAGTAGTTGATGTAATTGTTCAGAGTGTTCCCATGCAGACTACGCATGTAAGACCCAGGATTCTGTTCCGGCGCCAGTTGTCCCGAGGTGTACGAGGTGTTCGTATTGCCGGTACCGAACAGGTCAGTCTGGAAGAGCTGTCCAGCTGTCCCTGAAGTGTTATCCAGCGTCAGAGTCGTTGGGATAGCCGAGCCGAAGTGCGCAATCAAGCCGACCTGCGGACCGCGCTTCACTGTTGCATAGCCACCGAACGACAGCTGCTGCGGACGATCAAGACTGCCGCGGCCGACGAAACCGGTAGGATTCCGCCAGTCGAACGAAGTGCCTTGGAAGTATTGGTCGGAACTCACGCCGCCCTGTACGCCGGTCGACGTCGTCACAAAGCGCGAGTAGTTATAGGAGACTTCCAGGTTGGTTGCGGAGAAGCCGCGAATCGGATGATTCCGCTGCTCCTTGAATTGCACCTGCAGAGCGTCGTACGAAGAACGTCCATTCGGATACTGGAACATTCCCTGTCCGACCGCCGGGTTCTTCCCCGGGAATGCTGCAAGACCGCCAGCCGGCGCGGCTCCACCATTCACATCCACGCCCGATCCCAGGCCATTTGAAGAAAAGTCGGCAATCGTCGCACCCGCTCCTACACTGTGCAGGCCGGGGCAGCTGATGATCGCTTCGTTCAAACTGGAAACGCCGCAGGCCGCCAGCGTCTTGTTGATGCCCGCTGCCGCCGCGACCGGATCGAAATAACGCGCGTCACCCACAGAATTGAAATCCTGCGACTGCATGAACTTCCAATCCACCTGGTGAAGATAAGCAGCTGAAAGCACCATCCCGTTGCCAATCTGCTGCTCAATTCCAAAGTTCACATGGAGCGAACGCGGAGCCGTGAAGGCAAAAGGCACATAAGCATCCAGACCGCTCGATTGAGAGATCGAAAGCGACTCGCCCACGAAGCTCGAGTTCGCCGTCGCGCCGCCTGCTGCTACGGCTGCCTGGTAGGCCTTGGAAAGAGCCGCAAAGCCCGCAGCCGATTGGCTGACCGGCTCGTTGCACAGGGTTGAGATCGGCACACCGCCACCACTCGCGATGGTCTGTCCATTCACCGTGATGCTGTTAATACCGCCACAAACCTCCGAGTCGCCGAAGAACAGCCCCTTCGCCAGCTTCGCCGGGCGATCGAACAGTACATTGTTGAACACCGAGTTCTCGAAGTACAGCCCGGCGCCGGCGCTTAACACCGTCTTGCCATTCAATCCAGGAGGTGCATAGGCGAATCCAAGCTGTGGACCAAACTCATTGTTAGGCTGCCGTACCCGGTCACCTAACCCGGGTCCGAACTGATCCAGCAACTGGCTGTTACCTGTGCATGGAGGCGTCGGGAAGACTGAAGTGTCGATAGCAGAGCAGGGAATCGGTGCCAGGTCAGAATCGCCCCGACCCGTATCCCGCTGGTATCGAACTCCGGCATTCAACGTGAAATTTGGCGTGATCTTGATCGTATCTGCAAAGTAAGCACCCGTACGCCAGTCACCCTGGCCGCCGGCAGGCTTGCCAAATCCGCTCAGCTCCGTGCTGTAACCCTGGCCATTACCCAGGATCACGGCTGCCGCAGTGTAGTCGAGCGGGTTCGTAGGATCCGCTCCTGCTGTCGATGCCGTACCAACCACCTGTGGTGCAATCCCGAAGAATGAAGCAAAACCGCCACCCAGGATGCGGTTCAAACTTGCCCCGTAGCGGATCGTGTTGGCACCCTTCGTCCAGCTGCCGTCATACCGCAGTTGCTTCTCCGACTGGTAGGTCTGTTGAGGAGCCAGAAGGTTCGGCCCACTGTACAAACCGGATCCTTGAATCTCGAGCTCAATCTCCGGCAGTGGGTTGTAAACACCGCTTCCGCTGGCATCGCTGATCAAGTTATGAAACTTCTCGTAACCGCCACGGAAACTGTGCGTGAACTTGCCCGTCGTGAAGTCAGCACCCGTCGACAAACCAGGCGTGTTGTCCCGGTTCGCATAACGCGAGTACCCATAGCCGAACGTAGACGCTACGCTGTTCACCTCATAGTTGCCGCGCGCAAAGAAGTGAACTCCCTTCGGTCCGTCATAATCCAGCCGGATAACAGAGTAGGTATCCCGGAACGGAGATCCATAATAAGGATTCGCTGCCTGGATCGCCGCAAAAGTAGGCGCCAGTGTCACCGACTGACCCGAATCCTGCTTGATCCGTTCCAGGTCTCCGAAGAAATACAACTTGTTCTTCTTGATCGGACCACCAGCGTACCCGCCAAACTGGTTCCGCTGGAACGGAGGATTGACGCCACCGCCCGAGTTCGAGAACCCGACGTTATGATCCTGGAAGAAGTAGAAGCCCTGTCCGTGAAAGGAGTTCGTACCCGAGGGCGTCGCCACGAACACCGAACCCGAAGACGTCAGATCGCCCGAGACGTCGCCCGTTGAACGATTCAACTGGAACTCGCCAATCGCGCCCGACGGCACATTGAAGATCGTCGTTCCGACCGTCTCGTCCGTGATATCCGATCCATCCAGCAGAATACGGGTCGAACGTCCCGAGATGCCGCCAATCGACAAAGCCGAATAGCCGGCCTTCGTCGGGTCGAACGTCTCACCGCTCTGCAGTTGCACGCCCGGCTCCAACTGCGCCAGGTCGAGGAAGTTCCGTCCCTGCACAGGCAGGTTCTGGATCTGCTGCGGCGTGATCACGCTGCCCACACTCGACTGCTCGGAGTTCACCTGCACACCCGAACCTTCAACCTGCACCACCTGAGCAGCCGTGCCCACCGCCAGCTTGTAATTGTCCGTCGACACCGAGCTGATCTGGACTGTGGTCGTCGCATCTACACTGGAAAACCCAGAAGCCGTAACCGAGATCTTGTACGAACCCGGCGTCAACGGTCCGGAGGTGTAAAAACCCGCAGCGTCCGTCGTCAATGTCTTCGCGTTCGATGTACCGGCATTCGTGATCGTGACCGTGGCTCCCGGCAATACAGCTCCACTGGAATCGGTGATCGTTCCCTGGATCGATCCACTCGTATTCGTAGCCTGCGCCTGGGCATGATGAGGGGCAAGCAGCACCGCGGGGACAACAATTCCTCCGCAAAGTACGAACTTGAGTGACAGAGACGAACCTTTCAACAACCAGCTTTTACGAGACTTCATAAGCTTGTACGGACTCCCGGCCTGATATCTGGAGATAGAAGCACTTGCACATCAATACAGGCAACCATGATGCCAAAGTTGTACATGCGCCCAACTCGGGCAATTAACAACGCTTGGCGGCTGCCCGCCCTGCGAGACCACACCAGGGGTACGGAAATCAGGAGAAACCGATACGAATTCCTGTAGCCACATTGCTTCGTATGCTGTTGATAACACAAAACTGATCCGTCCTATGCAGGCAACCATCTTCGCGAAGAGAGCTCAACCTACGTAGCCAGGCCATCGCCAATGGCATACCGGCTGAAACCCTGTTGCAGCGACGCGCAAAGGCCCCGTCCGCTACACGCCACCGTGCCGCATCTATGAATAGGACGTA
>CAZZUX010000103.1:0-1130 GCA_964657395.1 uncultured Ktedonobacteraceae bacterium | reverse complement strand
GCGCAAAGGCCCCGTCCGCTACACGCCACCGTGCCGCATCTATGAATAGGACGTATGACAAGATTCAATGACCCTTGCAGCACTGCGGTCCAACAGGAGCATCAGCAAAATGAACCACAGCAGACCATTCATCCGGGGCCTCGCTCTCGCTGGGGCCGCATCTGCCGGCATCCTCATCGGCGGCGCTCACTGGGTCGCCCGCGTCCACGCTGCGCCCGCTCCCTCCATCTCCGCGGCCAGCCCTGCGAATGTTCTCACCGGCCAGGAGGCCTTCACTGACTATTCAAAGGAGTCTCCCGGCACTTTTCGCAAGCTCACCGTTGCCGACCTTCCCGCCCCCTACGCCACCAAGGGAGTCGACGCGGGCTCCAAAACCATCACCCGCCCTGACAATGCATGGCCGAAAGTACCGGCTGGTTTCAAAGTCGACATGTACGCCACCGGCATTGACCGGCCACGGCTCATCCGCACCGCTCCTAATGGCGACCTCTTCGTCGCGCTGAGCGAGTCCAGCAAGATCATGGTCTTTCGCGGCCAGACTCCGGAAGGCAAGCCACAGCAAACCGAGACCTACACCACGGACGTCACGCAACCCTTCGGCATCCGCTTCTATCCCGAAGGACCTGACCCGAAATGGGTTTACATCGGCAACACGGATTCGGTCGTCCGCTTTCCTTACAAGAATGGAGACCTGAAAGCCACCGGACCTGCCCAGAAGCTGGCTGATCTGCCCGGAGGCGGTCGTCTCCGTGGAGGCGGCCACTGGACCCGAGACATCGCCTTCTCCAAAGACGGCACCAAGATGCTGGTTTCCGTCGGCTCCCACTCCAACGTCGACGATGTAGACAACAATCCCGCCGAAGTCCATCGCGCGGATGTCCTCCAGTTCACTCCGGAAGGCAAGTTCCTGAAGGTCTACGCATCGGGTATCCGAAACTGTGTCGGAGAGGCGGTCAATCCAACCACCGGCCAGTTATGGTGTTCCACCAATGAGCGGGACATGCTGGGGGACAATCTTGTTCCGGATTACATTACTCATGTCCAGGAAGACGGTTTCTATGGCTGGCCATGGTTTTACATGGGCGACCACCAGGATCCGCGTCACGCAGGCAAACATCCAGAGTTGAAAG
>CAZZUX010000102.1:0-14111 GCA_964657395.1 uncultured Ktedonobacteraceae bacterium | reverse complement strand
TAGTCTTCTTTGATCGGCCACGCTGCATTCTTTGTTATCGCTGTATCCGCATGTGCGGCGAGGGCATGGATGTATGGGCCCTGGGCGTGCAGAATCGCGGCGTCAGCAGTATCATCGCGCCGAATCGCCAGGATCATCTTGAGTGCGAAGAATGCGGGATGTGTATCGATGCGTGTCCGGTAGGTGCCTTGACCTCGGGCAGCTATCGCTACAAGACGCGGCCGTGGGAGATGAATCACATTGCCACCGTGTGCACTCATTGTGGTGATGGCTGCACAACAACGCTTGGAGTGCGGCGTTCGGATGATGGGTCCGAGATTGTTCGCGGAGACAATCGTGACAAGAGCGGCATCAATGGCGACTTTCTCTGCATCAAGGGGCGGTATGCGTTCGACTTCGCAAATCATGAAGACCGCATCACCAAACCGCTGATTCGTCAGAATGGCAGGTTGACTCCAGTGACCTGGGAAGTGGCTCTAGACTTTGCAGGAAAGAAGCTGCGAGAGATCCACGATACCCGCGGCGGCAAGTCGATTGGCGTCATCGGATCGAATCGCACGACCAACGAAGAGAATTACCTGCTGCAGAAGTTTGCACGAACAGTTCTGAACACAAACAATATCGATCACCATCGCACGGCTGACTACGTCAGCTTTGCCCGGGCGCTTGCCGGAAAGGCAGGCCGAACAGCATCGCTCCGCGACACGTCGACGGCTCCGGCGATTCTGCTCATCGGCAACGATCCAACGGAGCAGCATCCTCTGCTGGCGTGGAACCTGCGCACCAACGTGCGACTGAACAAGGCGCGGCTCTATGTAGCAAATACAAATCCAGTGAAGTTGATTCGCCAGGCGAAGGCTTCGCTGATGCTGCCGCAGGATGGCTATATTGGTCTGATCAGCTATCTCGGAGGCAACGATCAGGCCTTGACGCTACCGGAAGGGGCCTCGGCATTCCGGGAGGCGATCCAGAAGGAAGAGAGCCTCGTCATCGTCTTCGGCTCCGAGTTTCGCGGACGAGACATCGACGCGCTTGTTGCCTTCGGCCTCACTTTACCGAATACGCGCTTTGCTTATCTCAGCGATTATGTGAACTCGCGCGGTGCGGCGGATATGGGTCTGCTTCCTGATATGCTGCCGGGCTACGTTCCCTTGAGTACGCCTGGAGTTTTTGCGAATGAATATCCCAACCTGCCGCAGGAACCGGGTCTCGACCTGGTGGAAATGTTTGACGCTGCCGGCCGTGGTGAACTTGCCGCGCTGTACGTGGTCGGCTCCAATCCTGTCTCGCGGTTTGGAGTAGATGTGGAGGCCCTGAAGAACACATTCCTGATTGTGCAGGACATGTTCCTGACCGAAACAGCAGCCGTGGCGGATGTGGTTTTCCCAGTTGCTAATCTCTACGAGAAAGCTGGAAGCGTGACCAACAGCTACGGCGATCAGCAGATGGTGAAGAAGGCCGGCGACAGGGCGGGCGTACGTACCGATTTCGAGTTGATCGTGAGGCTTGCGGATCGGATGGGGTTTGCGGCGGAGCAACTGGTGCCGTTCGGTAAGGGGCTTCGTTCGGATTCCGGTCAGTCCCGTGGCGCCCAGTCTGGTGAGGCGGACCGGCATGCCGTCTGGCTGTCGGCGCATGACATTGAGCCGAAGGTAAGCCCGTTTAATCCGTTCGCAGTCCTCGACGAGATAGCGAGGCTGATACCCGGCTATGGAGTGTCGCGACTGAACCTGCTGGCGGGCAATGATGTCGCTACGAGGCTACCGGCGAGCATTGCAAGCAGCGAAAGCCGGCGAGACCTAGTCTTCCCTTCCGTCGATTCACTGTTCACCTCTGGGACGTTAGGTCGTTATAGCTCGAAGCTGAATGAAGTAATGGAATCGCATGCCCCGCTCGAAACCGCTGCCGACTGATTGAAGAAAGTGAACCAAGATTGAGCCTGCTGACGTTTTTCCTGCTGAGTGTCGTCAAGATTGCCGTTGTGCTGGTGATCCTGCTGACGTGCGTTGCTTACACGGTCCTGCTGGAACGCAAGGTGGTAGGGCGTATCCAGAATCGCTGGGGACCGAGCCGGGTAGGACCATTCGGCTTGCTACAGCCACTGGCGGATGGTCTTAAGCTGTTTCTGAAAGAAGACCTGATGCCGACGGGAGTCTACCGTCCGCTGTACCTGCTGGCGCCGATTATTGCGCTGGCCTGCGCGCTGATTTCCATATCCGTGATCCCATTTGGCGCACCTATTCGCTTCATGGGCGTAGACATGTTCGACATTGCGGATGTGAACATCGGGTTGTTGATCCTGCTCGGGGTCACCTCTGTCGGCGTATACGGAGTAGCCCTGGCCGGTTGGTCTTCCAACAACAAGTACTCCCTGCTTGGAGCGCTGCGTGCGAGCGCTCAGGTAATCAGCTACGAGCTTGCGCTGGGTTTGTCGCTTGTTGGCGTGGTACTGCGCGCCGGATCGTTGCGCCTGCGGACGATCGTTGACAGCCAATCGGCGCACGGCATTTTCTCCTGGAACATCTTTGGAGGATTTCAGCTGGTGGCCTTCTTCATCTACCTGATGGCGGCTTACGCTGAAACTAATCGAACGCCTTTCGACCTGCCCGAGGCTGAAACAGAACTGACTGCCGGGTATCACACTGAATATAGTTCCATGAAGTTTGCGATGTTCTTCATGGCTGAGTACGCCAACATGATCACGGTTGGCTGCGTTGCGACGCTGCTGTTCCTGGGTGGATGGACAAGTCCATTCGGCAACCTGCTGCCGGCAGGACCGCTCTTCGTACAGGCGATAGCGCCGGTGCTCTGGTTCATGCTGAAGGTTGTGTTCTTCCTCTTCGTCTACATCTGGATTCGCGGAACCCTTCCCCGCTTCCGGTACGATCAACTGATGAATTTCGGCTGGAAGTTCCTGCTGCCGCTGGCTGTCGTAAACATCATCGGTACAAGCCTCTGGCTGGCCCTCAAATGAGGGAGGCCTTCCGCCATCGACCGGCGCCCCGGGCTGCCATAGTGATTTACAATCGGGTTTCACTGTCATCCATTTATTGCGCAGTTTCAATGGGCCAGTCGAACGGTTTCCTACCATGTACCTAGCCCTCTTCTTCGTTTTCGCAGCATTGTGCATCGGCGGCGCATTGAACCTGCTCCTGCAGAGGCACCCTATTAACAGCGCTCTTTCGCTCATCGTCGTCATGACCTCGCTGGCCGTGTTGTACCTGCTGTTAGGCGCCGAGTTCCTGGCTGCGGCACAAGTGATCGTTTATTCGGGCGCGATCATGGTTTTGTTTACGTTTGTCATCATGCTGCTGAATGCGGGAGAGGAAGAGCGTACTCGCGGCAGCCGCATGGCTTACGTTGTCGGCTTTCCGGGCGCAGCAGTCCTGCTTGGTTTGTTGACGTTTGTCTTTCTTTCGGCAAAGACGCAGCTGGGAAGCGCCCGACTGGGCGACTACCTGGTGACCACCACCAGCCTGAGCGCTGTCCTTTTCCGTGACCTGCTTCTTCCTTTCGAGGTGACGTCCATCCTCATCCTGATCGCCATCCTTGGTGCTGTGGCGCTGGCGAGAAAGGAACACTAGACGATGACCGTGCCAATTGCCTATTACCTGATCCTGAGTGCGATTCTCTTTACGATCGGAGTCGCAGCGTTTCTGATCAAGCGCAATATCATTACTGTGTTCATGTCGATCGAGCTGATGCTGAACGCGGTGAACCTGACGTTCGTGGCGTTTGCACACCAGTGGCACCACCTGAGCGGCCAGATTTTTGTATTCTTCGTGATGGTGGTTGCAGCAGCAGAAGCTGCGGTGGGTCTGGCGATCATCATTGCTATCTTCCGCACCCGGAACACGCTGGATGTCGACAGTGTGAACCTGATGAAATTATGAACGGACCCGTGCCTTCCTTATGACGCCAACCGCGCCTCTCCATCTCTGGCTCATTCCGCTCATTCCGTTCCTCGGCTTCCTCGTGAATGGCCTGCTGGGTCGGAAGCTCCCTCGTCCGGTAGTCTCGGCGATTGCGCTGATCGCAACGGCAATTCCATTTGCGCTGGTGCTCAATGTATGGGTTCACTTCAGTTCGCTGACACTGCCCCATGTTGAGCAGCTTGCAACGCCATGGATTGCTACTGCAACGTTCCATGCCAACTTCGGCCTGTCGCTGGACCAGTTGACCGTGACCATGCTGCTGGTGATTACCGGCGTTGGATTTCTGATCCATCTCTACTCTGTCGGTTACATGGCGCATGAAGAGGGCTTCTACCGCTTCTTTGCCTACCTGAACCTGTTCATGTTCTTCATGCTGACGCTGGTACTATCCGAGAACTTCCTTCTCCTGTTTGTGGGTTGGGAGGGTGTGGGACTCGCGTCGTACCTGCTGATCGGCTTTTACTATCAAAAGCATTCTGCAGCGAATGCCGGCAAGAAGGCCTTCATCGTGAACAGGATCGGCGACTTCGGCTTCCTGCTTGCGATGTTCCTGATGATCGGGCACTTCGGCACCCTTAGCTTCAATGAAGTCTTCGGAAAGATTGCACAGCATCCCGAATGGCATGGCGGCTTTCTCACTGCCATAGCGTTGCTGCTGGTCGTGGGCGCCACAGGTAAGTCGGCACAGATCCCGTTGTACGTCTGGCTGCCTGACGCAATGGAAGGTCCAACGCCTGTTTCTGCGCTGATCCATGCAGCGACCATGGTGACTGCCGGCATATACCTGGTGGTGCGCTCGCATGTCCTGTTTGATCGCGCCCCGATCGCGCTCGCAGTCGTTGCCGTGATAGGAGCAGCCACAGCATTCTTCGCAGCCACAATCGGCATTGTGCAGACCGACATCAAGCGCGTGCTGGCCTACTCGACTATTTCGCAGCTGGGTTACATGTTCATGGCGTGCGGTGCTGCAGCCTACTCAGCAGCCATCTTCCACTTGTTGACCCATGCCTTCTTCAAGGCGCTGCTCTTCCTTGCGGCTGGATCGGTGATTCACGCGGTCAGCGGCGAACAGGATATGCGAATGATGGGCGGTCTTCGCAAGTACACTCCGATCACCTGCTGGACAATGTTTGTCGGCGTGCTTGCCATTTCCGGCATTCCGCCGTTCGCCGGCTTCTTTTCGAAGGATGAGATTCTTGCCGAGGTCTTTCGTTCGCGACAGCTAGGGCCGGGTTTGGGACATCTGCTCTGGTTCGTGGGCTTTGTGACGGCGTTCATGACTGCCTTCTACATGTTCCGGCTGTGGTACATGACCTTCAGCCGCAGCTACCGCGGCGATGAGCAGCCAGCGGTCCATAGTCACGAGTCATCAGCGACTGCACGCGAGACCGCAACCCATAGTCATCCGCTGCATCCGCATGAGAGCCCATGGGTCATGCTGACGCCGCTGGTGCTGCTGGCTGTTCTGTCCCTGGTCGGCGGATGGGTCGGGGTGCCGGCTGTGCTTCACGGTCACGACGAAATCGGACACTTCCTCTCGCCTGTCACTCATGGTCAGCCGTTGAGCTTTGAACAGGCAACAGTGGCAAATATGTCTGGTCGACCAGCGGATGTTCCTGCGGAAGCAGCTGCGGAAGAGCCTGCCGATAGCGGTACGGAACTGACCCTGAGCGCATTGTCCGTCCTGGCTGGACTGCTGGGATGGTTCTTCGCTGACCTGCTGTACCGTCGCAGACCGGATCTGCCGGCAACCCTCAGCGCAAAGCTTCGCAGCATCGACTGGCTGGTCGAAAACAAGTATTGGGTCGACGAGATCTATGCCGGCCTGATTGTTAAGCCGCTGCTGTTTTTCGCCCGCTATGCTCTCTGGATCTTCTTTGACCGTGGTCTTGTAGACGGTGGAGGCGCGGGCATTGGCGGCTTCAACGTCGGGCTTGGTGCAGTGCTGCGCAGGATGCAGTCGGGCAATATTCGTTCTTATGCGGGCTGGCTGGCGTTCGGAGCAGCAGCCCTGCTTCTCATCACTTACTTTGGATTGGGCTCTCACCTGCTCATTCACTAGGACTAATCGTCGTAAAGGAAAGCAAGCCAAGTGTTGAATGATTCCATACTGACGCTGATCACGCTGTTCCCCCTGCTGGGCGCAGTGATCGTTGCCTTCCTTCCGCGTCGCGGCAAGGTCATCCAGGGTTTTACCCTGCTGGTTACCCTGATTTCCTTCGGACTCACACTCCACCTGCCGGCGCACTTCATTTACGGACATGGCGGCTTCCAGTTCGAGCAGAACTTTCTGTGGATCAGGAATCCCGCGATCCGTTACCACGTTGGTGTGGACGGGATCTCGCTCTGGCTGGTAGTGCTGACAGGTTTGCTGGCGCCGATCGGCGCACTGGCATCGTGGAATGCCATAGAGACGCACACGAAGGAGTTTTACTTTTTCTTCCTGGTGCAGCAGACAGCCATGTACGGCGTGTTTGTTTCGCTGGACCTGATTCTGTATTACGGCTATTGGGAGCTGTCGCTGGTGCCGATGGCGATCCTGATTACGATGCATGGGCGTAATCAGGGCAGCCGTGCTGCGGTGAAGTTCTTCATCTACACCTTCACGCCTTCTGCTTTGTTCCTGGTGGCGATTCTTGCGCTCTATGCGCGAACAGGAACATTTGACTTCGTTCAATTGCAACAGATACTGGCAGCCCATTCGTCACTGTTCAGCCCCGAGGCACTCTGGTGGATTGCGCTTGCCTTCCTTGCAGCCTTCGCTGTGAAAGTACCGGTCTTCCCTCTTCACGGTTGGCTGGGAGATGTATTCAGCGAAGCACCCGCGGCCATGGCCATGGTTGTCTCAGGCAAGCTGGGAATCTACTCCATCCTGCGCTTCCACCTGGCCCTGTTTCCTGCCCAGGCAAGGCAGATCGCGCCGCTGATGATAGCGCTGGCGAGTATCGGGATTGTTTACGGAGCGCTGGTGGCTCTCGTGCAGAAGGATCTGAAGCGGCTGCTGGCTTTCGGCACGCTCAGCAGTCTCAGCTTTTGTGTGCTCGGCATTTACACCTTTGCGGCTTCCGGATTGAGCGGCGCTCTGTTTCACATTCTGAGTGAATCGATCACGGCTGCGGCCATGTTTGTACTTCTTGGTCTGATCTACGAACGATATGCAACGTATGACATCTCCAAGTATGGCGGTCTCGCCAGCCGAATGCCGCGCGTGACTGTTCTTTTTATCGTAACCATGCTGTCGCTGATCGGGCTTCCGATTCTCAATGGTTTCGTTGGCGAGTTCCTTACCCTGAGTAGCGGCTTTGCTGCGAACCATGCCTGGGGGACGATCGCGACGACTGGCGTCATCCTGAGCGCTTCGTACATGTTGTGGATGGTGCAGCGCGTGTTTTACGGAGTGAACTCCCCGATGGTGGAGCGTGCTCACGTGGCTGACTTGCTGCCGCGTGAGGCGACCACCCTGTGGCCGATCGCTGGACTCATGCTTGCGATGGGAGTTGCGTCTACGTTCTGGTTCCACGCTATCAACGAGGGTATCGCACCTTTGACGACCCATACTGTGGCGGCCCAGTCGGGCACCAAGGCTGAGAATCTCGCGATCGCGCAGGAGGCCCGGTGATGCAGAGTGTTCCGCAGATCGCCCGCATCCTGCCCGAGGTCATCCTGACGGTGATCGGCATCATCATCATGATGACGGACGGCATGCTCGCTCCCAAAGCTTCGCGCCGACCGCTTGGCTGGGTAGCCATCGTGGGAACGATCGGCGCTCTCGCAGCGAGTCTCTGGCAGCTTCAACTGCTACCTGGTGTCGCCTACTTCGGGACCGTACAGACGGATGCTTTCAGCGTCTTCTTCCACGTCCTGATCTGCGGGATCGTGCTGGTTTCGCTCCTGGTCTCTCTGGATGCAACCAAGGCTGCAACCGAGGATATGGGCGCCTACTACGCATTGATGATCTTTGGAGCAGTCGGCATGCTGCTGATGACGAGCGCCGTGGAACTGCTGCTGGTCTTCATCGGTCTGGAGATTTCTTCTATCTCCAGCTACATTATGGCGGGCTTTCGCAAGAAGAGCGGCAAGAGTCCTGAATCAGCGATTAAGTATTTCCTCCTCGGATCGTTCGCGACCGCCTTCTTCCTTTATGGCGTGGCGTTGACGTTTGGGGCCACCGGCACCACTCGCATTTCCGACATTGCGACCATGCTTCCACGCACGACAACGCCGGGGATGGCGTGGGTCGCACTCGGAATGATCATCATCGGCATCGGTTTCAAAGTGTCGGCTGCACCGTTTCACGTGTGGACACCGGATGTGTATGAGGGTGCGCCTTCGCCAGTCGTCGGGCTCATGTCGACGGCACCGAAGGCGGCGGCATTCGCTGTGTTGCTGCGCATAGCTTACGGCGCCTATCCGTCCATGCAGGCCCACTGGACTTTACTGCTATGGGTGATGGCTGCGCTTTCGATGACCATCGGAAATCTATGCGCATTGCGTCAGCAGAGCGTCAAGCGCATGCTGGCCTACTCTTCCATCGCTCATGCCGGATATCTTCTGGTTGCTTTCACGGCTCTTTCCCGAGACGGCGTGGCGGCGGCCAGCTTCTATGCTGTGACGTATGCAGCAATGAATGTGGGTATTTTTGCGGTGATCAGTCACGTCGGCGGCTACGAAGATCGACTGACACTGATCCAGGACTACCGGGGACTCGGTCAGCTGTCACCATTTCTCGGCGGAGCCCTCGCGTTCTTTCTGCTCTCCTTGATCGGTATCCCCTTCACCGGCGGATTCTTCGGCAAGTTCTACGTCTTCACGGCGGCCCTTCACTCGGGCATGGTGTGGCTGGCGATTATAGGACTGGTCAACAGCGGCATCGCGGCTTATTACTATCTCCGCTTGCTTATGGTGATCTACGCCAAGCCAGTTGAAAACTCCGGGTTGCTGTCGATGCCGAAGGTCTCGTGGACACTGGGGGTGGCGCTGCTGCTGACCGTCGGTGCGACATTTGTCCTTGGTGTGGCTCCCGGACACGTACTGAACCTGGCGCAGCGTGGGGCGATGACTTTCGAATTCCCAAGCAGTCCGGCGCAGGAGAATACTGTTCCGGTTGTGGCCGCCAGGAATTGATTGTTGCTGCGGATCAATCGCTGTTTAGATCAAGATCCTTCCGCTCGAAGATCGCGATCGCTGCCCGGAAAAAGACGCCTGCGACTACGAACGATATGAATACCGGAATCCGCACACTTGCCTTGAAGATGGAGGCCAGGTATTCCGCCGCCGCCGCGACTGCGATAGTGCCGACCGCTGCAAACGCGGTCGGCAGGATCACAGAGAAGAAGATGCTGGCGGCTGCTACGACCACGCCCAGGTAGAGCTGACTCATAGCCATCGAGCGAATCTCGCGCCAGAGATGCAAGGCATTCCCCTGGGCGTCAACCTGGAAGAAGAAGCCGGCGAGCACGAATCCCGCCACATACAGAACCAGCGGCAGCCACGCCGCAAGCAGCAATGCAGCAAGGTACTGGAGGCGCGTGACGGTGCGTGCCAGTACCGGCTGGATGCGGCCTGATCGTTCTTCGGCACCCAGCAACGCTGATCCGGCAAACGCTACCATGGCGACTCCATAGAGACTCTCCTGGTGCAGCAGTGCGGCGATGTCGTCGCGGTTCATGCCGGCGCCAAGGAAATGGATGACTAGGGCAATCATCACAGGCCAAACCATCAACAGCAGGATCAGCCACTTGTTCCGGAGCAGGATGAGTCGGGTGAGCAGAGCGACGCGTCTCATGCGGGAAGCGCTGCCTTCGATGCTGCCGTGACTCGCAGGAACAGCTGCGTCAAAGTTTCGACGACGGGGCGAACTTCGATCAGCTCGGCTCCCAGATTCCAGGCCAATGCGATCACCTGTTGCTGATTGGAGACTGCGCATACATAAACGCTGATGGCCTGATCTCGTGAAAGGAGCGTGGCTGGGATCGCGGCGTTTTCCGGCAAATTCCTGAAGGTCAGTTCGTACCTTCCTGTGCTGCGCATCAGTTCCGATGGACGGCCCATAAGCAGAGATCGTCCCTCGTCGAGCAGGACAAGCCGGTCTGCGATCAAAGCTACTGATTCGAGTTGATGCGAACTGAGCAGAACGGCAACTCCATCGGCTCTCAGCTGCTTCAGGCGGTCCAGCACGGCGATCGAAGCGCGTGGATCAAGAGCGGAGATGGGCTCGTCAAGCAGAAGCAGCTCCGGTCTATGCACAAGTGCCTGTTCGAGGGCGAGACGCTGCTGCATTCCCCGCGAGAAGTTCCGGACATCGCCTTTTGCCTCTTCCAGATTTGCTGCAGCAAGGTGTTGGTCGATCTGGAACATGGACAGGCGCGTGTCGCTGAACGTAGCGGCCGTCTTTAGAGCCTGCCGGGCTGTTCCGGGAAAGAAGACTGGCTGGTCCGGGACAAAGCCTACATGGCGTCGGCAATCGTCTTCGCCGAAAGGCTTCCCGAAGAGTTCGCCTTCTCCTGAAGACGGCTTGAGAAAACCGAGTGCCAGGTGGAGAGCGGTGGTCTTACCGGCTCCGTTGGGACCAAGAAAGCCAACGATCTCACCGGGTTCCAGCTCCATGCTGAACTGGTCGAGAGCCAGTTTCCCCGGGACTCCTCGCGCCTGGAAGCGCTTGGATACTTGTCGAAATGCGAGCACTGGAGACATCGGACTCGGGACTGAAAGCAGAAAAGGAAAGGCCCTCGGAAAGTTTCGCCGAGGGCCTCCAGGTGTGCTGCCGGCTACTTGTTGACGACGACGAAGATGATGACCAGCGTGAAGAGCGAGAGCGACTCGATGAAGGCCAGACCGAGCGTTAACAGAAGCAGAATGCCAGCCCGGGCGCCGGGATTGCGGGCCATGGCTTCGGTCGCCGAGGCGGTAGCGCGGCCCTGTCCAAGGCCGCAAAGCCCAGCGGCAACGCCCATGCCGAGACCGGCGGCGATAGCTGTAAGGCCAGCACCGATGGATGCTCCTCCGCCAGCTGCCTGTGCAAAGGCGGGGCTGGCCAGGAACAGCACAGACAACGCCATGAAGATGTATTGAAGTTTACGCATTTCAGTTTCTCCTGCTTCCTTGAAGTCCGTCAGTGGGTGGTTGATGCTCACCGTGCTGGCACCCTCACGCTGTCGGCTTGTTGCAGGCAGATCGGAAGCGATTCCTGCCTGAAGTTCTGCGCGTGCGATGCTACGCGCTACGGCCCGGAGTGGATGGCTTAGTGGCCACTTGATCCGGAGCGTTCGAATCTAGTGATCATGCGCAGTTGCCTGAGCCAAGTAAATCATGGTCAACAGCATGAACACGTAAGCCTGGATGAGTGAAACTCCAAGGTGCATGCCATTGAAGACAGCGGGGATCGCGACGGGCACCATCGAGAAGAAGACCAGAACGACCATGTCACCGGCGAACATATTGGCGTAAAGACGGACAGTCAGCGAGAGGATGCGGGAGAGATGCGACACGATCTCGATCGGAAACATCAACGGCGCGATCCACCAGATGGGACCGGCAAAGTGCTTTGCGTATCCGACGATGCCCTGCTCGCGAATACCGTAGTAGTTGTAATAGAGAAAAGTTGGAAGCGCGATGCCGAGCGGAACCCATGGCTTAGCAGTAGGCGATTCGAAGTGCGGAATCAGGCCGAGCAGGTTGCTGAGCAGGATGAACAGGCCGACGCAGGTGCAGTAGGGTACGAAGCGCTCATAGCCGTGGCCGATGATCGACTCTGCCTGACCGTCGACAAATTCCATGAGCATTTCCGCAGTCGACTGAACCGCAGTTGGCTTTTCAATATTGAGACTGGCGCGCACGGCGATAAAGAAAATTAACAGCACGCCAAACACCAGCAACTCCATTGCGAATGAATTGTCTATGGGGGCTTGCGGATGCTTTGCATGAACGTGCACCAAAGCCAGGACGGCGTTGGCCAGACCGGCAAAGTAGTGGTTCAGGAAGGCGGTAAATGGTAGCTGGACTGGCATACGAACCGTGTCTTGAGATTTGTCTTCAGAAGTCTGCCAGAAGCTGCAGAGCACGGAATGCAATGTGCGCTAAAGGGTCCAGACTTTCAACAAACGAAAGGACTCAATCAGGAGCGCGATCAGTGCAAGTCCGAGGCCGGCAAGCAGAGCATAAACAGACCCATGCAAACTCCTAAGGCTAACATAAAGAAGGGCTCCCGCAAAAATCAGCCGCAGGAAAAACCATACGAGTACAGGTGCCAGGGGCCGAGGTGTGCCACCTTGTTTGAGACGCTCCAGGACTGCTCCCATCAGGCGCTGCCATTCGTAGATGCCGACGGCTGCAATGATGGCACCGACGAGAAACAGCAAAGCAGACTGCCAGCCTTTGGAGAGCCATGCGACTGGTATGCCGATGGCGGTAAGAATCAGTACCGTCCTGAACGCGCGAGCCAGCGCGGCCTTGAAGTCCTGGTCGTTGAATTCTGAAGTCAGATCCATGCGGATGTTCTACTTACCTGTAATTCAAGGAGCCTCGGAACTAAAGGCAATACGTGCTTCCTGAAGACAATCGGCGGCAGCGTGTTCATTCCCTGGTATGTTGCAGAACCGTGCGAAAGGTCTGAATGAATCCTGCAACCGCCCCCAGTACTAAGCCGACGATATAGATCCAGTGGGTGTGGAGCAAATGGTCGAGCAGCAGGCCGGCAAGCCAGCCGATCACAGTGGCACAGGGGATGAAAAGCGCAAGCTGGACCATCTTCTCTATCTCTACGAGTGATTGCAGTACACCTTTTGACCCGTTCGCCGGAGCTTGGGTCTCTGTTCCCGGTTTGTCGGTATTTCCACTCGCTGGCATGCAATCCCGAAAGCGCAAGTATACTCACCGGAGAACGCTGTTGAAGAGGAAGACGTGTCTGAGTCCGAATTCGAGCGCAGTCTTTACGCGCTACGCCAGCAGAAGCTGGCGCAGATTGTAGCCCTTGGTTATCCCGCATACCCCAATCATTACTCCGCCACCCATACCATTCCCGCCATACGCGCCGAGTTTGACAGCTTCTCGACTGAGCAGCTCGAGTCGAACCGCACAGACGTACGAGTCGCTGGTCGCCTGATGGCAATTCGGGCCCAGGGCAAAGCGGGGTTTGCCACACTGCAGCAGGAAGGTGAGCGCCTGCAAATCTATGTCCGTAAGGATGCGGTGGGCGACAACAACTTCGAACTTTATAAGTTGCTTGACCTCGGTGACCATGTCGGCGTCAGCGGTTACCTGTTCCGGACGCGGACTGGTGAGCTTTCAGTGCATGTGGAGGCCGTAACCTTCCTGACCAAAGCTATGCTGGCGCTTCCCGAGAAATATCACGGGCTGTCCGATGTCGAGTTGCGCTACAGGCAGCGCTACGTCGACTTGTTCATGAACACGGATGTGCGGGCTGTCTTCGTCAAGCGGGCACAGGTGCTCCGTGCCATGCGACGCTTCTTTGACGAACGCGGCTACCTCGAGGTGGAAACGCCGATGATGCAGCCGGTCGCAGGGGGCGCGGCGGCTCGACCTTTTCGTACGCATCACAATGCCCTTGGTATGGACTTGTTCCTGCGGATTGCGCCCGAACTCTATCTAAAGCGGCTGGTAGTTGGCGGGCTCGATCGGGTGTATGAGATCAATCGAAACTTCCGGAATGAAGGAATCTCGAAACAACACAATCCCGAATTCACGATGCTTGAGTTCTACCAGGCGTATGCCAACTATGACGACCTCATGCTGCTGACCGAAGCATTGATCCGGCACGTTGCTATCGAGGTGAACGGTACGACCGTGGCCAGCTTCGGCAACCACGAAATTGACCTCGGACAGTGGAAGCGCTACTCAATGCGGGACGCGATCTTGCATTTCTGGCCAGCCTCCGCCGGGCCTGCACCCAGGATGGAAGATTTCGGCTCCGCGGAAAGAGTGACGGCCATGGTCCAGCAGTTGCGGGCAGCCGGCATCTTTATGGAGCATAAGCAGGATGAACCGAAAGGCAAGACCATCGCGGGCATCTTTGAGAGTGTGGCGGAAGAGCACCTCGTGCAACCCACGATAATTTTTGACTTCCCTGCCGCGGTCTCTCCCCTCTCCAAACCGAAGCCCGAGGATCCAGAGTGGGTGGAGCGGTTTGAATTCTATATAGGGGGATTCGAGGTCGGGAAC
>CAZZUX010000101.1:1571-14631 GCA_964657395.1 uncultured Ktedonobacteraceae bacterium | reverse complement strand
CTGCAAACTGCATCCGTGCCGTCTTCCACTCCGCAGTCCCGTCGCCAGGCTGCGCTGCCTCTTCACGCGTCTCCCGCCACGCATAGTTGCTTGAATCCGGATCATCCTCGTACAAATAATCCCAGCGCCCATCCGGCACCACCTCGCTCCTTGCCAGCGCGCCGCCATTGAGATAGCGATACGCTGCCACCAGGTTGAAGCGGTAATACGTCTCCTGCAAAATACCCAGCTTGCCGCCGTAGAAATCCCGCGGCACATCCGGACGATATTTCCTGACAAACACATCCGGCGTCCATCCCGGACTGCACGCCTTCGCCGCCACCAGCGTGAACAGCACAACCAGCACCGGCCAGCCGACGGATCGCGCAAAGAACGAAGAATGTCGAGCCCACAAACCTCCGACAGCCCGCATCCACCCTCCGATCGCTATTCCAGGCGCATCAGCGCCGCCTGGATCGTCGACGGCTGCCATCCATAATCCGCAAACAGGTACAGCCGGCGCCCGTTCGTCAACGCAGGCCATCGCTCCCTCACCGACAGACCAATCGACCTCGCACACAGGGGCTCACGTACCTGGTAGTCCGAGTCGCGGTTCAAGTCGGTCTCGCTCACATTCCGCCACTCCGGCTCCATCCGGAAAAACATCGGCACTGCTTCATCGACCGGCAGGTCATGTATCCAGTCGTCATAGGCACACCACGACGCCAGTGCCGTGATCGATAACGGCAGTTCCCGTGGCATCCTCTTGCGCAGCGTCGTCAACACCTCGCGATAGAACGCCCGCTGAGACTTGCCTGCATCAAAATCCACCTGGAGTGCGGCAATCCGGGGACGACCCGCCGAGCGCAGCAACAGCCTTACCACTTCATTCACAGCGCCAGCCGACAAATCTGAACCCGGTCCCACCTCGATCCGCGCCACCGCTACCCGCACCGCCCCTTCCGGAAACACCACCGGCTGCAGCCGCGGCCTGCTTCCCACCCCATCCGCCGTCAACAGGATCGTCTGATCGAGGTAAGCTACCGCCACTGCCTGCTTCGGTACCCCTGCCCGGGCAAGGGCAGCCCCATCGAACCCCTCGAGGAATTCCGCCCGGTCCCACGCCCATAGCGTCAGGCGCGGCAGCTTCGCCATGCGTCCTCTGTTCGGAACAAACGCGCCCTGCTGCCAGGCATGCAGCAGCGCCAGCGCAAGGACTGCGCCCAATCCCATTGCTATCGCTGACCAAGTAACCGCCCGATTCTGCACCCGCACCCGCATCCAATCATGAGAAGAACAAATTCCGGCCATCCGCGCCACAACGTTCTTTGGCATACGTTCGCCCACCGGCCGCATCCATTCTGGAATGCCGCACTCTTTGCACCTCCCAAATTCGAAACCCAGCATACGTCTCGCGTTGACCGTCATCCTGGCGCTGGGTTCGCTCGCCGGTTGCCACTCGGACAAAATGAGCGGCGGCAACACCCAGACCAATGGCAATGGAAATCAGGCCAACGGCTCAGGCGGAGGCTCCCAGCAGGGCGGCGCCAATGCCGGCGGCTCGCAAAAAGGCGGAGGCGGCCAGAGTTCCGGCGGTTCCGGAAAAAGCGGCGGCACCTCTTCCCAGCTCGCCGAGCCATCCGAATCCACAACAGGGGTTCCATCGGGTCCGGTAGCCGCAGCTTCTGACGACGGCTCACCACGCGCCGTCGGCCACACTTCCACTGCCATGCCTGGAGCGCCGCAAGGCACGCTGAATGGCAAACAGCAGCAGGACAAGTCACTCGACAGCCCCGAAACACCCTCCAAGCCACGCATCCAGCCCCAGTAGCCGCTCGCAGCGCGAAGTGCACCTCGTACCGGATACAATGTGTCTTGCAGGGGTGCCGCCGCTTGAGAGGCAGGTGCCGTTCCGCTCGAGGGTTCGCATTTGCAGTCAGGATTATTGTGGAAGTACTGGAGTCAACGCAGCAGCCGTCAAACCAGCCTTGTCGCCCGCGCAGGATTCGCTCTCGCTGTCGTTACCATCGCCCTCACAAGCCTGGCGCCAGCTTCGCTGCATGCGGAAGCGCCGGTGCAGGCCGAAAAGATCGCGACCGAAACCCAGATATCTGCTGAATCCGCAAGCGCGATAAGCAGGCTCGGAACCATTACCACCGTCTCCATCCACGTCGCAGCCACAGATGGAGACGCGATCCCGGCCGGCGTCGTGACCCTTGTCGACGGAGCCCGCTCCGTCGGCTCAGCTCTGATCAACGAAAGCGGCGACGCCAAAATTGCAGCCTCTAACCTCACCCCTGGCACCCACACTCTGCACGCCGTCTACGCAGGCACCAGCGAACTGGCCGGCTCCCTCTCGCCCGAAACCCAGGTAACCGCGGAAGCCACCGGCGTAGCTGACTTCAGCGTTGTCGCCGCCTCCACATCGCTCAGCGTCCCGCAGGGAAGTGCCGTCACCACCATCATCACGCTCACGCCCATCAACGGCTTCTCCGGGTACGTCACGCTCTCCTGCTCCAACCTTCCCGCCGATTCCACGTGCACCTTCGTTCCCGGCAACGCATTCGTCGGCGGTACCGCCTCCACGCCAAGCACTCTCAGCATCACCACCTCCGGCGCCACCGGCCCCACCGCCCAGCGCCATACCGGCTCTACCCTCTTCCTGGCCTTGCTCCTCCCCGGAATGCTCAGCATCACCGGCCTCAGTATCCGCCGCCGCACCTGGCAAAAACTCTGCATGGTACTGGCTGTCATCACCCTCGCCGGCGGACTTGGCGGCTGCTCCCAGCGGTACCACTATCTGAACCGGCCGCCGCTGGCATCTCCAGGAACTCCCGTGGGCGCCACATCCTTCTCACTCCAGGCACAGGCAATCAGCGGCACTACGGTCATCCAGCACGCACTCTCACTCACCCTTACTGTGACTGCGAAATAAACCCTGCTGCCACCAGCGCTTCGGCCTGGTCAGCCACCTGGGTGTCATCGCCGAAGCCCTCAAGCCAATGCACCGCCGGCTCCCGCCGGAACCAGGTCATCTGCCGCTTGGCATAATTGCGATGCCCCTGCTGCGACTGTTGCACCGCTGCGTCCCGCGTCAACTCGCCTCGCAGATGAGCAGCCGCCTGCCGATACCCCAAAGCGTCCAGCGCCTTCAACTCTGGCAAGTACTTCTCCATCAGCATCCGTGTCTCTCCAATCAATCCATCCGGATACTCGGACTGCTGACCAAACATCGCAGCCGCCCGCTCATTGATGCGCCCGTACAACTGCTGCCGATCCGGATCCAGCCCGATACGCAGAACCCGGTAGCCAAGTAACGGCTCCGGCGCCGCATCCTTCCAGGCCGCGGTCATAGGCTTGCCACTGGTCAGTGCAACTTCTAGCGCGCGGATGATCTTCGGTAGATCATTCGCATGGATCGCTGCTGCAGCCCGCCCATCGATCCGCCGCAGCATGCGATGCAGATGCCCGGCGCCCGCTTTCACCGAATGCTTCTGCTCCAGCGCACGCAGACGATCCCGCAGTCCCTCCGATCGCATCGGACCCGCAAACAAACCATTCAGCAGCGCCCGCAGGTACAGACCAGTGCCCCCCGTAACCAGCGGCAGGCATCCTCGTTCCGAGATGTCGGTGATTGCGGCGCGCGCGGCGCGGCTGTAGTCGCCGGCAGAATAGGGCCGGTCCGGCGTAGTCACATCGATCAGGTGATGCCGGATCTCGGCCCGTTCCTGCCTCGATGGCTTGGCCGTGCCGATCTCCATGTCGCGATACACCGCAACCGAGTCACAGCTCACCACCTCGCCCCGGAAGCGGCGCGCCAGCCGCAGGGAAAGTGACGTCTTGCCGCTCGCCGTCGGCCCAAGCAGCACCACCAGCAGCGGCTCAATCAATACTCACTCCCTCTGAATAAGTTTCTGAGGCAGACCTTAAAAGCGACAACGGGAGCGGCGACGCGAAGCTTACGCCTACGCCTGTACGGCCAGTACAGCCCGCAGCAGGGCAAACCCCAGGATCAAACCGCCCAGGATCAACAATCCCACGATCTGCCGCCCGCGATACCGGGCAGCTTCCTCGCCTGAAATTACTGGCTTGCCAGCATGCCGGTCCCGGCTCACTGTTGGTCGTCTTCCGGCTTGATGTTGTAGAAAAATCCAAACCGAAGAGCCAGGTACGGGCCCTTGAACTCCTTGGGAAGCGGCGGATAACTCGCGCCAGTGATGCCGCCCCAGGCCGCGCGGTCGAGCGCCACATCGCCTGAAGGTCCACGCAGGATCATCTTCTTCACACTGCCATCCGGCGCGATGATGAAGTCCACAAACACCTTGCCCTTGTTATTCAATGGCGGCTTCGCTGATTCAGGAATGATAGGCAGCCACGACGAGTACGTAGCCGCGATCACCCGCTTCATGTATGGCCCGAAGTCTACGCCCAGCGTGTCACTCAGGATTTCCGCACCGGCATTCATGCCGCCATGAACCGGCGGCGCATTGGCGCCATAATCGCCCGAAGCCGCGCCACTCGACGCCCCTTTGGTCGCCTGCCGGATCATGTCCCCGGCCGTCGACGGCGTCTTGAACGGATTGTTGTTCTGCTGCGCCGGTGCCGGCTGTTGCGGCTGTGTCAAAGGCGATTGCTGCGCCTGTTGCTGAGGCGGCGGCGCCTGTGTCTGCGGAGCAGGTGCCGCCGGCTGCGGCTGTGATGCCTGCGGTGCCGGTGTCTGTTTCGCCTGTTCCTGCGGCTGTGGCAATGGCGGACCCGCCCGCTTCATCGCCTGCAACTGTTCCAGCGTCTTCTTGTCGATCGTCGGATGGGGCGATGACTGTACCCGGTTCTTATCCGACAACGCCGCCGGGTTCTTCGGCTTGATCTGCTTCAACGCATCCGGAGGCAGCTCCATGTACGAAAGCTGCCGTTGCTGCCGCAGCTTGTCCGCCGGATTCACCACCACCGGAACCTTCCACAAGTAGCGCGGACCGAACACCCACAACAGCAGCACGGCCGCATGCACCAGCAGTGCCACCCAGATGCCCTCACGGATCCGCGCCGCCCGCCGCTCATCCTCCAGCTCATTGATCCGCTGGACAAGCTCATCTGTGCCCAGGTCGCCGTAATCCGAGGAACTGCGACGCACTTCCGACACGGTATTTGACCCACGCGTCGCCTGGTCCTTCTGCTCGGGATCCTGTACCGGCGCTGGCGTATTGGGCACTTCAGTAGTCGGCATGCGGGGGTATGGAACCAGCCGGAATCAACGCGGACCAACACACAGCAGCCCGGCTCCCGGCGTATCCAGCTATTTTCTCATCCTTTACTCGGATTTCGTCCCAAAAGCACCATCCCCGGCAACTCGCCTGCACCGCTGCGGCCCGGATCGGCAGCGCCCATCCAGTCCAGGAAGCACCTGGCATACTTGTTAGACGATCAAACCCCGAAATGAGTCGGATGACTCGCCGCAAAGCCTGTTGATGGGTCTAACCGTAGACAAACACCATCATTCGGCCCTGCGACACCATCCAATCCGATTTGTAACGCGACCTACCCGCCAGTCTGCGCCGCTGCCCGTTCATGGTTCAGCGCCAGCAGCCGCGACAGGATCTCCTGCTTCGACAAATCCGCCGGCCATCCGTAAGCCGCAAACACGGCTTCATCGAGCACCTGGTGCACATGCGCTAGCCACTCCGGACGGTCGTTATAGAGCTTCGTCAGCGTCCGCGTCTTCAACTCTTCTTCCGAACACCCCGGCGGATTCAACCACGCATCCCGCAACCGCACCAACTCCCGTGCAGCATCCGCAATCGCCTTCACCCGAGAATCGTCCTCCTCCGAAGGCTCCTTCCCCGGCGGCCACGGAAAGGGAAAGGGAAAGGTGTCGAAGCAGGATTGTGGTGTGTAGCGAAAGCCGCTCTCTACATCACGTACTTGCGTTCCCTGCGCGCGTGCCCATAGCTCATGGATACTCGAACTCAGAATGCCCATAAAGTAATCATCTTCCCTGGCAATAGCGACGAGGGCAGAATCTGCAATCACGGTCGAATCAAGCCATACAAAAATGCGATGTTTGGCGTGCCTTGCTGTGACAGCAAACCTCTGCTTTCCAATCAACTTGCGCCGCAAGCCTGGTCTGGCTTCGGCGTGGATCCACCATTTGTCTCGATGATTTGCTCGCCTCAGTCCCGCTCTAGATGGTTTGACATGCTGCTTCAAGTATCCGAAGGGCAGTCCATAAGAAGGGCAATTCATAAAACGAAGCGTCGTGCGCCGTTTCGGATCGAGCGGCCGCTCAACAGTGTTCCGAAGATAGCCGGCGCCACGTGCGACCAGTCATAGTTCTTTGACACCTCGTACAGGATGCCAAGGTCGGCCACGTCCAGCTTGATCACCGACGCATCGTTGAACAAGCCTCCATCGAAGTACCGGATGGAGTGCTCGCCGAAAATCCCATCCTTCTCGCTCATGCTCTCGAACAGCAGCGTCAACTTGCAGATTTTCCAGCGGGCAACGAACTCGGCAACAGAGATAGGCATGGCAGCACAAGAAGTCTACATTCCCCCCGGCCCACATGCCGCGTCCGTCATCGTGGAACATCATCCGTCTACAATCAAACCGTGACCCGCGCCATCGTCATCACCGTCAGCGACTCCCGCTCCGCCGGCGAACGAGAAGACCTCTCCGGTCCCGCAGTCGCCCGCGTCCTTACCGACGCAGGGTTCGCCGTCGACCCCGTCCTCCTCGTCCCCGACGACCAGCCACAGCTTGAACAGGCACTCCGGCTCCACACCCGATCCGCCCGCCTCGTCGTCACCACCGGCGGCACCGGCATCGCTCCCCGTGACGTCACACCGGAGGCCACACGCGCCGTCTGCGATCGCCTCATCGAAGGCATTGCCGAACAGATGCGCACCGCCGGCCTGGCCGAGACACCCTTTGCCGCCCTCAGCCGCGGCCTGTGCGGCACCTGCGGCCAATCCATCATCCTGAACCTGCCCGGCAGTCCGCGCGGCGCGGTCACCTCGCTTCAGGCCGTGCTGCACCTGCTGCCGCACGCACTGCGCGTGCTTGCCGGCAGCGAAACCCACGCAGACCACCCGCCACAGGTGACGCGATCCAGTCATGCAGCAGACACCGCAAAGTGAACGTCTCTTTCAGCATCAGCGCAGGTAGCAGCGCAGCCGCAGGAAAGCTATCTTGAAGTCCATCACCAGACTACTTTTGAAGTACAAGCTCTACCTGCTCGCCGTGCTCGGTCCGCTCGGCTTCTGGGGCGCCGGCCTCATCTCGCTCATCGATGCCGCCTCCATCCCCGTTCCCATGGAAATCATCATGGCCGGCTACGTCTGGGCAGACAAACGGCACTTCTATCTCTACACGTTGATGGCCGCCATCGGCGCCGCACTCGGCGGCCTGGTGCCGTTCCTGCTGGGTCGCGCCGGCGGCGAAATCTTCCTGCTCCGCCGCATCGATCGCGCCCGCTACGAGCAGATGCTGCAGCGATTCCAGAAGCAGGAGTTCCTGGCCATGCTCATCCCCTCGCTGCTGCCGCCCCCAACCCCGTGGAAGCTCTTCGTCTTCGCCGCCGGCGTCTTTGAAATGCCCATCCCGCTCTTCCTGCTGGCCGTCTTCCTCGGCCGCATGGTCCGCTTCACCATTGAGGGCATGCTGGTCATTCATTACGGACCGCAGATGGTCCAGGTCGTCACCCAGATGGCGAAACAGCACACCCGCAGTCTGCTCGCCGTCATCGGCCTGCTGCTGGTGCTGCTCATCGTCTGGGGATTACGAAAAGTCTTCCGCAGGCGCAGCACTGCGACCGCTGAATCCAGGACCAACCACTATTAAATGTTGCGAGAGAAGCGGCGCCACTAGCCAGCAGCGCCGCTCGAAGAGACTGTCAAGCCGCGATCTGTCCCGGCCGATCGCTGACTTCCTGCGACCGGCGAATCAGTACCGGCAAACCAAACGCCAGCCCCGTCACCATCAGCGTGGCCAGCAGATCGTTGCGGTAGAAGGGAAGTCCCGCGACGTAGCACAGGCCCAGGCCGCCAGCCGTCTGCGGATACATCGCCGAGCCCACCCACACCACAAAATTGCTCACCAGGAAGAACGAAGTCGACGAAGCAACGGACGCTCCCACCACACGCCCGGCATTCGCCTTGTTCCGTAGCAGCCCATGGCCGATCGCGATCGCGCCCAGGTACCAGCCCCAGGTAATGACGTAATCCGCAATGTGGAACGGGTAGTTATAAGCATACACCGTCAGAAAATTATCCGTCGCTGCCAATGCCGCCAGCGGGAACACTGACTGCCACCAAGACCGCCGCGCGCCGAAATACAACAGGGACCCGCCCACAGCCGTAAAGCTGAACCATGCAGGATGAGGAACAACTCGGCTGACCACGGCCAGCAGCAACAGGACATATGCAAACATTGGGAAACCCTCGGAAGGCGATCAATCCAGCAGCCAACCAGCAGCAGGTCGGGCGAAGGTCACCAGCAATCTCTATTCTGGGTTGCTGTTGCAAATGGGTCAAGTCGAAAGCGTCTGGAAGCAGACTAATGAGCCTATCCAACTCCGAAGTCTTCAGCCCAATGACTTCCCGGCGCTGAAGCGCAAGACTTCAGACGTGCCGCAAAAAATTGGTGAGCAAAGCGGCTTCAGCCGCCGAGATACTGCTCTTTTTCTCTACTTTAGAACGCAGCCAAAGCCTTCTAGGCTATGGGACGCGGCTTGTCCGTATGTGCCCACCGCTCCACTAACTGGCGGTGAGCAATTCTCCAGATGACCAACCCGTCCATCTGCAGCTTCGTCCCGGTTTCCGGATCGGTCGCGGTCCAGGTGTTCCGCACCACGACCCTGTCCCCCTCAGCGATCAGGTCTTCGATCGTCACATAAACATCGGGAAACTTTCTAAACACTCCACCCATGTGCGCCATCGGGCCTGCCGGTCCGGCCGGCGTACCGGAGGGCAGTTCAGCACCGTGATCGACGAACTCCGGCCCGAAGTTCACGTTGCCGATGGCCAGGTTCTTCCGGTTCATGAACTCATCAAAATGCTCGCGTACAAACGCTTTCATCTCTGCATGTGTGAAACCTGTCACCGGGTTGGTTGTCTCAATTGCTGGAGCGACGCTGCTCATGAACACCTCCTATCGTAGGCTGGGACCCTGTGAAGGCAGAGTGGAGCTCAATCCAAGCTATATTGAACGTTTTATCTCGTAAATCAAGATGACTACGTTGTTCTAAATCGCCCTGACACCCTGATCAACATCGTCGAACCGCGAGGGCCTTCAAGTGAGCACGACAACCCAGAAGCGCGAAGCGCCTCCGCCCGTACGGCGAGTACCCCTGCGGCTGTCACTTTTGCGCGGAATCCCCCATGTACATCGCCTCAATCTGCCCATCCGGCGCCACGTACACACTTGCCCCCAGCGGCGCCCTTCCTTCATTGCTCCCCGGCGTCGCCGAATAGGCAAACCGCAGATCCTCAAAATCCACCCGCGTCAGCGTCTGCGGCAGCTTCGGATCCTCCACATAATCCGGCGGCAATTCCTTCCCCACATCCCGCGTCACCGGCATCTGCGCCCAGCCCAGGTACACCTTTCCCAGCCACGACTGTTTCCCCGCCGCCACAGCCGGCGTTACCACCGGCTTCTGGATCCGCTCGTTCTTGTCGCTCGTCGTCACCAGCGCCGTCAGCGTCTGCACTTCGGCTGTCTGGAACCACAGCGGCGTCTCCACAATGGTGTGCCAGTGAAACGGGTTGAACGGGTATGGCTCCGCCAGAATCCGCGTCACCACTTGATCTTTCTCGCCAATCTCCGTCGACGCCACGCCCACCGAATTGATCCGCGTCAGCTTGATCGCCAGTCGATGCTCCACGCTCCTGATGCCGTAGTACATCCCCACCAGCAATACCGCCGTAACCGCCCAGCCCTGCCCGCGAAACAGCGGCCGCCGCTTCGTCATCTCGCGATCCGTAAGGCTGAAGATCGCCGGAATGACCAGGCTCAAAATAAACACCAGCAGCAGAAACGGATCGACGATAAACACCGTGCTCCACGCATGCCACGCCGCGTCGAACGGATACAGCGGCCGCACCCCGTAGTTGTTCGTAAAATCCAACAGGATGTGCAGCAGCACCCCGACTACCGAGAAGGCCCAGATCAAAAGCCAGTTGGGCGCAAGCGCAGTGGCCGCGCTTGGTCCTGCTTTCAGATCCACCTCGTCATCCGGACCCACTACCGGCTCAATTTTCTTCCGACGCAGCCGAACCCGCAGCTGGTGAATCCCAAACACGGCAGCCGTCACCACCAGGGCCTCGAACGGCGCACCCAGAAACGAATGCGTGATCCCCCGATGATGCTCGAATCCCGCCACCGGTCCCCGCAGATACCAAAGCACATCCAGGTCCGGCGTCTCCGCAGCCAGCGTCATCGCGAGCGTCGCGTAGGCGGTCTTACGGTTGAATCCCACACGCGACAGGACAGCGCCACTGAGAAAATGCGTAACTGGTTCCATGCGATAGCTAAAATTTTCCTCACCAGCATCCTGTCACGACTTGAACCCTTTGTGCTTCATATAATCGGTTCACCCTCTGGGCACGTCCTCTCAAGATGACTAAAACAATCCATAAACCGGAACCAGTACAGACCCGCCTGCAGACATTGCGCGAGACCATCCGGCACCACGAACACCTCTATTACGTCCTTGACGCTCCCGAAATCGATGACCTCGACTTCGACAAACTCATGCGCGAGCTCAAGGCCCTTGAAGCCGAGCACCCCGACCTCGTCACGCCGGACTCACCCACCCAGCGCGTTGGCGGCAAGCCCAAAGACGGCTTCGCGAAGGTCGAGCACTCGCGGCCCATGCTCTCCCTCGACAACGTCAACACGCCCGAAGAACTCGCCGACTGGGACCGTCGCGTTCGCTCGCTCGCCGGCAGCGCCGACGTCTCCTATGTCACCGAGCTCAAGCTCGACGGCCTCTCCCTCGCTCTCCACTACGGGCCTTCCGAATCCAGCAACGACCGCGACGCACACCTGCTCCGCGCACTCACCCGCGGTGATGGCACCATCGGCGAAGACGTCACCAGCAACGTCCGCACCATCCGCTCCGTCCCCCTCTCCATTCCCGCTGCACCACTGAAGAAGGCCCACCTGCCCCGCAGCTTCGAAGTACGCGGTGAAGTCGTCATGCCGATGACGGCCTTCCTCAAGATGAATGAAGAGCGCGAGGCCGCCGGGAAATCGCCCGCAGCCAATCCGCGCAACGCTGCCGCCGGCGTCATCCGCACCGTCGAACCCAACATCGTCGCCCAGCGCCGCCTCGACTTCTACGGCTACTTCGCCCTGCAACTTCCCGATGCCGAAAACCCTGACGCCAAACCCGGCGAAAACCTCTTTGCCGCACAGACCACCACGCTCGACGCTCTCACCACGGCCGGCTTCCGCGTCAACCCGCATCGCGAAGCACTGCACACCCTCGACGAACTGCAGGCCTTCATCGCCCGCGCCGAAACTGATCGCAGCCAGCTCAGCTATGAAATCGATGGCGTCGTCATCAAGGTCAACAGCGCCGCGCTGCAGCGTCGCCTCGGCTACACCGGCCGCGCCCCACGCTGGGCCGTCGCTTACAAGTTCACCGCCCGCTTTGCCGTCACGCAGGTGGAAGACATCCTCATCCAGGTGGGCCGCACCGGCAAGCTCACGCCCGTCGCCGCGCTGGCGCCCGTTGGCATCGGCGGCATCACCGTCACCCGCGCCACTCTCCACAACGCTGACGAGATCGAACGCCTCGGCCTCAAGATCGGCGACTACGTTCGCGTCGAACGCGGCGGCGATGTCATTCCCAAAGTCGTGGAAGTCGTCACGGACAAGGACCATCCACGCGGCACCCGCACCTTCCATTTCCCCACGCACTGTCCCGTCTGCCATGCCGACGTCGTCCGCATGCCGGATGAAGCCGACCATCGCTGCATCAACGTCGATTGCCCCGCACGCCTCCGCGAAAGCCTGCTCCACTATGCGTCACGCGGCGTCATGAACATCGAGGGCATGGGCGAAGCCGTCGTCAACCAGCTGCTCGAACGCAAGCTGCTGCCCAGCATCGCCAGCCTCTACGCCCTCGACGAACCCACTCTGCTCTCGCTCGAACGCATCGGCGCCAAAACAGCTCAGTCACTGTTACGTGAAATCGCTGCTTCGAAAAAGGCACCGCTGGCCCGCGTCCTCCTCGGCCTCGGCATCCCTTTCATCGGTGAACGAACCGCGCAGCTGCTCTCCGAAGCCTTCGGCTCCATGGACGCCCTCATGGCCGCCACGCCCGAAGAATTGGAGGCCGTCAATGAAGTCGGCCCCAAAGTCTCTGCCTCTATCACCGACTATTTCGCCGAACCCCGCAATCGCGAACTGGTCGAGCACCTGCGCGCCGCCGGCCTCACCTTCACTGCCGAAAAGAAACAGAAGTCCGACGAATTGGCAGGCATGACCTTTGTTCTGACTGGTACACTGCCGACGCTGACACGCGAAGAGGCGAAGGCCCGCATCGAATCAGCAGGTGGCCGCGTCTCCGGCTCCGTCAGCAAGAAAACGAATTACGTGGTCGCCGGTGAAGACGCCGGTTCCAAACTCGAGAAGGCGCAGCAACTCAAAGTCGCCATCCTCGATGAACCAGCATTTCTGGAGATGTTTCAATGACCCTTGTCACCCGCCGGCTCTCGTTTTCAGCCATGCTCATCGCGCTGTGCCTCACCGCCGCCCCGGCCTTCGCGCAATACGTTCCTGCCGGCCTGCAGGGCAACTGGAAAGTGAAGCGTAACCTCACCGAGAAATCTCTCGGCTGTTTCGATCCCGCCCATGCCAAGGCCCTCATCGGCGCCGAACTTCGCATCGGCGATCACGAAATCGTCTGGCAGGGCCTGCATAGCAAAGACCTCGATCCGAAAGTTACCGAGATCAGCGCCTACAACTTCCAGGCTCGCTACGGAAAAACTCCGCAGGAACTCGGCATCACCGGCGACAAGATCTCCATCACTCTGGTCAATCCATCCGAAGGCATTCCCATCAACGCACTCACTGCCCG
>CAZZUX010000101.1:0-1471 GCA_964657395.1 uncultured Ktedonobacteraceae bacterium | reverse complement strand
TTCCAGCCCGTTCAACTTGGCCCTTTGCATCTGCACAATCGCATTGTCATGGCGCCGCTCACCCGCAGCCGCGCCGCAAAAGGCGACGTACCCGGCGCAATGAACGCGCAGTACTATGCCCAGCGCGCCACTGCTGGCCTCATCATCAGCGAGGCCACGCAGATCTCACCTCAGGGCAAGGGTTACGCCTTCACGCCGGGCATCTACTCGCCTGAACAGGTGGAAGGATGGAAGCTGGTCACCTCGGCCGTCCACGCCAACAACGGCTTTATCTTCGCGCAGCTCTGGCACGTCGGCCGCATCTCGCATCCTGACCTTCAGGAAAATGGCGCACTCCCCGTCGCTCCATCGGCTATCAAGCCCAAAGGCCAGGCCTTCACCGAAACCGGATTCAAGGACCACGTCACACCTCGCGCACTCGAAACCAGCGAACTGCCCGGCATCGTCGAGCAATACGTTCATGCTGCAAAATGCGCGAAGGAAGCCGGCTTCGATGGCATCGAGATCCACGCAGCCAACGGCTACCTGCTCGATCAGTTTCTGCGCGATGGCACCAACCAGCGCACTGACAACTATGGCGGCTCCATCGAGAACCGCGCACGCCTGGCGCTCGAAGTCGTCGCAGCCGTCACCAAGGTCTGGAGCAGTGATCGCGTCGGCATCCGGCTGGCACCCACCAGCCATGCGAATGACATCAGCGACAGCAACCCGATGAAACTCTTCTCGTACTTAGTCGAGCAGTTGAACCAGTACAAGCTCGCCTACATCCACGTCATCGAAGGCGAGACCATCGGACCACGCGATATCCCCGCAGACTTCAGCTTTCCCGCACTGCGTAAGCTCTTCCACGGCCTCTACATCGCAAACAACGGCTACAACATTGACCTTGCAGTGAAGGCACGCGAAGAAAATCTGGCTGATCTCATCTGCTTTGGACGCGCCTATCTCGGCAATCCCGACCTGGTCGAGCGTCTCCGCACTGGCGCACCGTTGAACGAAGCCCCGAAGGAAACCTGGTACGGCGGTGGCGCCCACGGCTACACGGATTACCCGACGATCGAGCAGCAGTCCGCCCACACTCATGCGGAAGCAGTCGGAGCCAAATAACTACTACTGTTCGGGCGCGGGTCTCGCTTCTGAGACCCGGCTCCCGAACGAATCAGACCTTCTCCGCTTCCACCGCGCTCGTGGCAAACGTAACAGTCTGCGTTCCCAATTGCGGATGCTTCGCCGTCAGCGTCACCTTGCCCGGAGTCAACCCCGTACGCACCCACACCGCCCCGCGTCCGCCCACCAGCGCAAACGGATTGTCCCCGATCAACTCCGCCGGCCCTTCCAGCGTCAGCACAATCGGATCATTCGCATACGGACGGATATTGCCGAACTCATCCGTCACCCGCATCACTACGCGCGTCGTATCCGCACCATCTGCCATCAACACCGCATCATCGGGCAGGAGCACAAACTTCTG
>CAZZUX010000100.1:0-14709 GCA_964657395.1 uncultured Ktedonobacteraceae bacterium | reverse complement strand
ACGACCTTTGGGTTATGAGCCCAACGAGCTACCGGGCTGCTCCACCCCGCAACTTGATAGTAACAATTCACAAGAGCAGGGTCAAGGCGGCGAGCCTTCGTGGCGCGCATCCATCCGACGCATGTAAGTGATTGTGCCGCAATGACTAAGACGCCTGAGTGAAGATTATCTACAGGGCGCGCAGAGCGTCTTCCGGCTCCGGTCGAACGCGAAAATCAGCGAAGCCGCTGGACCATTTCACAAGCCCGTCCTGACCCACGACGAAGGTCGCTGGTAGCGGCAATTTCCACGAACCTTCATCGTTGATAAAGGGGATGTTCACCAGGATCGAGCGGTAGTAATCGCGATAACTTTCGGGAATAGCGTACGCTGCACCGAACAAGTGGGCCACGGCGGCGGCTTCGTCACGCAGGACAGGGAAGGGCAAATCGTGCTGGGTGACCGTGAAGTCATTCTGCCGGACACTCTGCGGCGAGATAGCAACCAGTAGCCCGCCATGTTCGCGAAGAAGTTTGTAGGCGTCGCGCCAGGCTTCCAGTTCTGTAATGCAATAGGGACACCAACGACCGCGGAAGAAATTGATGACCAGCGGAGCGATCGCAAGAAGATCAGTGGAGTGGACTATTTTGTTCTGAGCGTCCGGCAGATGAAAGGCTGGCATCTTCTGCCCGGGCTTGAGAATGCGATCCTCGATGCCGCTCGAGAAAAGCTCGGCGATGACGCGCTCGTTACGTTCCAGTCGCTCAGGCTGGACCAGCTTACGGGTTTGGGCCGTGATGTCATCGAGCTGGGATTGAAGCGACTGCATATCAATGAGCTTCCGTAATGAGTGACTGCGGGAATGTTCCTTTGAAGAGAAACGTCAGCGACCGCCGAAACCGCCCATGCCTCCCATGCCTTTCATACCGCCCATCTGCGACATCAGGCGACGCTGCAGGCCGCCACCTTTGCCGGCAGACTTGAACATTTTGCGCATCTGCGCGTACTGGCGGAGAAGTTGATTGATCTCCTGCACGCTCGTACCGGATCCGGCGGCGATCCGTTTGCGACGCGATCCGGAAATGATTTCGTGATTAGCGCGTTCCTGTTTGGTCATCGAGTCGATGATGGCTTCGACCCGCGTGAATTGACTTTCGTCGACCTGGTCCGCCATCTGCTGCAAGCCCTGAAACGGCCCAACGGAAGGCAGCATCTTCATAATGCTCTGGAACGATCCGAGTTTGCGCACCTGGCGCAACTGGTTACGAAAATCTTCAAGCGTGAAGCCGTCGCCGGAGAGTGCTTTCTTCGCAAAATCCTCTGACGATCTGCGATCCAGTTTCTCTTCGGCGCGCTCAATCAACGTCATGATGTCGCCCATGCCTAGAATCCGGCTGACGATCCGGTCAGGATGGAACGGCTCGAACGCGTCAGGCTTTTCTCCCAGCCCGATGAACTTTACCGGCTGCCCGGTGACATGGCGAATGGAGAGTGCAGCGCCACCGCGCGCGTCTCCATCCATCTTGGTCAGGATGATGCCGGTGAGAGCGAGCTGCTTGTGGAACTCGTCGGCTGATCGGACTGCATCCTGCCCGGTCATCGCATCCGCGATGAATAGAATTTCCTGCGGAGTCAGCAGCGTTTTCAACTGACGCATTTCATCCATCAGGTCGCTATCTACGTGAAGTCGACCAGCTGTATCGACGATCAGCGTGTCGCAACCTGCGATGACGGCTTCGCGACGTGCTTCTTTCGCCAGTCGCAGTACGAGATCCGGTCCGGCAGCTTCGCCGGCAGTGTCCCCTTCATAGAGGCTGGCCTTGATGCTCTTCGCCACGACATTCAGTTGTTCGCGTGCAGCAGGGCGGTAGACGTCGACCGACACCAGCATCGGACGATGACCACCTTTCTGCAGCCACGCGGCCAGCTTGCCGGAAGTGGTCGTTTTGCCTGAACCCTGCAATCCCGCCATGAGGATGACGGTCGGCGGTCTCGAAGCAAAGTTGAAGCGAGCCGTGTCCTTGCCGAGAAGTCCAACCAGTTCATCGCGAACAATCTTGATGACCTGCTCCGTTGGAGAAAGCGCAGTCATGACTGACGTACCGATGGCTTTCTCGCGAATGTGTTCGATCAATTCCTTGACGACAGCTAGGTTGACGTCGGCTTCGAGCAAAGCGATGCGGATTTCGCGCAGGGCTTCGCCGATGTTTTCTTCGGTAACCGAACCCTGGCCGCGCAGGTTCTTGAAGGTGCGCTGCAGCTTGTCAGATAAGTTTTCAAACATGGCGTCCCTTCCAGTTTACCAGCCATACCGGGCGGCTCCCGCAACGCACCCGGAACAAGCCGGAAGCGACGATCCGGTGGTATGTTCTAGCGATGAGATTCCTTCAGCGTGGCATGGTGGCGGTTTTGCTTCTAACAGCGGCTGGTATGCAGGCGCAGGGTCCCGCGATTGCCGATCCGTCGCAGGCTTCTACGAACCCTGCCATGTCAGCGCCGGCGCATCCACAGCTGGACGCGTACAAGAGTCATCGGGCGGGAATGTTGATGAACGATTACGGAGAACTGGCCCGCTATCGCGCGGCGAATGCAGCACTGGGCGCACCGAAGGCGGGCGAGCAACGGGTTGTGTTCTTCGGCGACTCCATTACTGATGGCTGGAAGCTCGATAGCAGCTTTCCGGGCAAGGCTTATATCAATCGCGGCATCAGCGGTCAGACGACGTCACAGATGCTGGTGCGTTTTCGCCAGGACGTGATCGATCTGCAGCCTCATGTGCTGCTGATTCTTGCCGGAACCAATGACATTGCGGGCAACACAGGACCCATCTCGATCGAAGATATCGAACGCAATTACGCGAGCATGGCAGAGCTGGCGCGGGTGCATCACATCGTGACGATTTTTTCGTCCGTGATGCCGGTCAATGGCGACCACCCCGACAAGCATGAGTTCTTCGATACGCGACCCGCCGCCGAAATCCTGGCGCTGAATAACTGGTTGAAGCAATATTGTGCAACCAACGGCGACATCTATCTCGACTACTATAGCGCGATGGTGGATGCACGCGGACAGATGCAGCCGGCGCTTTCGAACGACGGACTGCACCCAAATGACGCTGGCTACAAAGTAATAGCGCCACTGGCGCAGCAGGCAATCGACCAGGCAACGAAGATGTAGCTTCCCTGCAACTCAGCGCCTGTCGCGGAAGATCTCGGCGGCAGCAAGCACTGTGTTCGTGTGGATTGTCACCGTGTCTTCCAGCTGCCGGGCATAGCCGCCGGCATAGACGGAAAAGATTGGAATGCTGCGTTGCCGGGCAGCCTGGAAGACCATCCTGTCGCGTTCACGAAGTCCGTCGATGGTGAGGCCGAGACTGCCGAGTTTGTCATCCCGGTATGGATCACTCCCTGCAATGTAGGCGATCAGGTCGGGCGTGACTCGCGACCAGCTCTCGTTGAGCGCCTGCTGCAATGCGCCGAGATAGTCATCATCGCTCGTATCGTCATCAAGGTGGACATCGATGGATGACGGCGGCTTGTAGGCGGGATAGATCTTGCGCTGGTGCAGGGAGAGAGTGAAGACATTGTCGTTGCTTGGACTCGCAGGTCCAGTCATGGTGCCGCATGCAATCTTTTTGCTCAGCAGCTTCTCACTGTCTGCGAACTCAGGCGGAAAGATGGCTGCCGTGCCATTGCCGTGGTGGACGTCGAGATCGATGACCATGGCATTGCGGATCAGGTGATCCTTCAGGAGGCGGCGCAGCGCGATGGCAACATCGTGCAGCATGCAGAAGCCTTCGCCATGGTCAGGATGGGCATGGTGGAAGCCGCCGCCGATCGACATCGCAATGCCAGTCTGAAGAGCCATTCGCGCGGCGAGCAGGGTGCCGCCGCAGCCCAGGAGGGTAGCTTCTACCAGGTTCGGCGAGTAAGGCAGCTCCATGCGACGGATCTCGGCAGCAGCCAACGTGCCGTGAATAAGCCGGTCGACATAACCCGCCTCGTGGACGCCGAGAACATCCTCAATCCCGATGCGTTCTGCCGGAGTGAAATTCTCTTCGGTCGCATGGTCCGTGCAGATGAGGCGTTCGCGGATCAGCTTGTACTTAATACCCGGGAAGACATGCGCTTTGCCGAAGGGCAGGTAAAAGCCTTCGCGATAGACGAGTGGAAACGGGATCATGCGTCTCCCAGCATAGCGCCGCTTCCATCCTGCAATGCTGCATAACAGCAATGCCTGGTGACAGTATCGAACTCAGCCGCCAGCATGGCGAAAGCCCGGTCGCAGCCTTGCTTCCAACTCTATAAACTGGAGGAAGTGCCTCCAGTAAATACAGGAAACCTGGCAAGCGACGAAGTAGAACCGGCGCTGCCGATCGCACTTACTCCCTCCGGCGCGGACGGTCATCCTCCAGATCCGTCGCCAGGGCTTTCCCGTGCCTGGCGCGCTCTTCGACACCGGAATTTCCGGCTCTTCTTCAGCGGCCAGAGTATCTCGTTGATCGGCACATGGATGACGCGCATCGCCACCAGCTGGCTGGTCTACAAGCTGACCGGTTCGGCCTGGCTGCTCGGTGTCGTGGGATTCTTCGGACAGATCCCGACCTTCCTTCTGGCTCCCTTCGCGGGAGTATGGGTGGATCGCCTGGATCGCCGCAAGGTCCTGGTATGGACACAGGTGCTGGCAGCGATCCAGTCGCTGGTGCTGGCTACGCTCACGCTGGCCGGCGTCATCACCATTGAAGAAATACTGATCCTGAGTGTCTTCCAGGGGCTCGTGAATGCGTTTGATATGCCCGGGCGCCAGGCATTCCTGATCGAGATGGTGGAAGACCGCCGCGACCTGGGCAATGCCATTGCGATCAACTCGTCCATGGTGAATGCTGCGCGGCTGATCGGTCCATCGCTGGCTGGAATGCTGATTGCGGGAGTTGGTGAAGGATACTGCTTCCTGGTGGATGGCATCAGCTACTTCGCCGTCATTGCCTCGCTGCTGATGATGCGGCTGACACCGGCGACCGTGGCAGCTGCTGCGCTGCCATCGCGGCCATCCATGATGAAGCAGCTGCGCGAAGGCTGGGATTTCGTCGCAGCCTTTGTCCCGATACGATCGATCCTCGTACTCTTTACCATCTGCAGTCTCATGGGTATGCCGTACACCGTGCTCATGCCGGTCTTTGCGTCGCGTGTGCTGCATGGCGGTCCCCACACGCTTGGCTTCCTGATGGGGGCAGCTGGCACTGGCGCACTGATCGCTGCGCTTTCATTGGCCTTCCGGAAGAGTGTTGTCGGGCTTACGCGCGTCGTGCCGATAGCGGCAGCAGTCTTCGGCGGCGGTCTCATCCTGTTTGGACTGTCCCGCGTGCTTTGGTTATCGATACTGCTGATGATGATGGTGGGCTGGGGCATGATGGAGGGGATGGCCGCCAGCAACACCATCATCCAGACCCTGGTGCGCCAGGATATGCGTGGCCGCGTGATGAGCTACTACACCATGGCCTTTGTCGGCATGGCGCCGTTCGGCAGCCTGCTGGCCGGGGGCCTGGCTCACCTGGTAGGGGCGCCAAAGGCGATCATTGTGACGGGCAGCTTCTGTATTGCCGGATCAGCTTGGTTTGTCACCCAGTTACCGGCGATTCGGGCCGTGATGCGGCCTATTTACGAAGAGATGGGATTACTGCAGGCGCGACAATAACGCAACAATCGGACCGTGCCCGGTTCATAATGACTGTGACTTGGTCTTAGCGCACAAATAGGGAAGTATGACGATGGGCAATTGGCAAGGGCGAGATAGAGACCGGGTCGGCTTAGCAAGACGGATGCTTGCAGCCACGCTGGCCTGGGCCGTCTTTGCAGCCAGCAGCGTTCCGGCTTTCGCGCATGGACGCCACACCCGCCAATCGCTCACCGGATCTGCGCTCCCGGCGCATGAGCGCGCACTGCAGGCGCTCAACCGTCTCACCTTCGGTCCACGACCCGGTGATGTTGCACGGATTGAGGCCATGGGTGTCGATACCTGGATAAACCAGCAGCTTTATCCGGAGACCATCGACGACACAGCTCTCGAAGCGCGGCTGGACAGTTACCCGGCGATGCGCCTGAGTCAGCGCGATCTGCTGGCAAGGTATCCGGCGGAGCCCCTGATTAAAGCTGTGGCAGACGGCAAGATACCGATGCCCACTGATCCTGTCGAGCATGCTGTGTACAGCGATCGTATCTACGCCTACCAGCAGCGAGTGGCAGAGAAGGCTGCAGCGGATCTTACCGCGCCGCCGCTCCCGGCTAAGTCGCCTCAACAGGTAATAGATACGGTGGCACATCCGCAGCCTCTTACTTCCTCGCAGTCCTCATCGCCGGCAGCGGCCCCCGGAATCAAGCCCGACAGGCCTGTCCCGGTCCCTGCGCGCACAACCAACTCTTTCCTGGGGTCTTCGGTTTCCTCCACAGGCAATGCGGCCGGAAGTACCAGTTCCCGAGCTGCCGCAGGTGCTGGATCGATGGGTAATGCGACAGGCCAGCCCGATGATGCGGCAAACTCTCCTTCGATCAAGGTGAAGGAGCAGCGCCTATACGCGGACCTGGCAGCGACCAGTGTCGTGAACCTGCCGCCGGCGCAGCGTGTGGCCAGGATCGTCGCCATGGAGCCGGTCGACTTCGATGCATTTCAGAAGAGCCTGACTCAGCCGGAAAAGCGCAGCCTGATTGAAGACCTCACACCCCAGCAGCGCGAGACATTGCTGGCACTCAAGAACCCGCAGCAGCTTGTAGGCGGAGAGTTGCTGGCATCCCGGCTGCTGCGCGATGTCTACAGCAATCGCCAGCTGGAAGCTGTCATGACGGACTTCTGGCTGAACCACTTCAACGTCTACCTGCGCAAAGGACAATACGCGCCGTGGTACCTGGTGGACTATGAGAAGAATGCGATTCGGCCACACGCACTGGGCAAGTTTGAAGATCTGCTGGTAGCGACGGCGCAAAGTCCCGCGATGCTCTTCTATCTCGACCAGCAGCAATCGGTCGGCCCCCACTCCGAAGCCGGATTGCGGTCGCAGATGCAGCCGGTCCTGAATGCAAATCCTGCAGCGCCAGCCAAGCCCAAAGCGGATGTGGGACTGAACGAGAATTACGCGCGCGAACTGATGGAACTGCACACCCTTGGTGTCGACGGCGGCTACACCCAGCAGGATGTGACGCAGGTCGCAGAAGTATTTACCGGCTGGGGTGTGAAAGAACCGAACCAGGTAGCGAAGAACGGTGCAATTGGATTTGAGTTCAACCCGCGGCGGCATGAGCCGGGGCCTAAGTACGTTTTGGGGAAGACCATCGAGGCTGCTCCACAGATGACGAGCCAGTCAGGTCAATCCTGGATGGCCGGCATGAATGAAGGGCTAGAGGTGCTGCATCTGCTGGCTGTCAGTCCGACCACGGCGCATCATGTCTCGCAGCAACTGGCGATTCGCTTTGTCAGCGACAAGCCGTCGGCTGCGCTCGTCGACAGCATGGCAAAGACCTGGGTGAATACAGGCGGCGACATTCGCGAAGTAATGCGGACGATGCTCGATTCGCCGGACTTCTGGTCGAAGGACAATTACCGAGCAAAGATCAAGACCCCGGAAGAGTTTGTCCTGTCAGCCCTGCGAGCCACTGGTGGCGACGTGATCCGGCCGGTACCCTCGATGGACGCACTCAACCAGCTCGGCATGCCGTTCTTCGGCTGCCAGACACCCAATGGCTATCCATGGACCAGCAACGCCTGGGTGAATACCGGCGATTTGCTCGACCGCATCAACATCTCTATTTCGCTGGCAAACAACAAGCTTGGAGTTGCAACTGATTTCGATGCGCTTATGGCATCCACGATCCACCAGCCAGTGAGTACCGTCCAGCAGATCCCGGCTAAGCAGAAAGAGAGCTGGCTGGCAGACGCATTGTTGAGTGGGCCGTCCACACCGCAGACTCAGGCAGCGATCATGAAGCAAATCAGCGTAGCGCCTCCCGCTGCAAACCAGCCGGCATGGCAGGAAAATGCCGGACGAGGAGCAGTTCCGGACGGCCAGAAGCGATGGCGCGCAGAACTGCCGGACAGCAATGCGCCGATCCTTCCGCCGACTGATCCGGAAGCCTCAACCATTGCCGGATTGCTGCTGGGTTCCCCGGAGTTCCAGCGTAAGTAGCTGCTTACAGCTGTTCGATCACTGCGGCGGCGTCTGAGAGGTGCCGCCCGAACTGGTCGATGATCCAGTCGTGGTGCCGCTCGTCGATGAGCCGGTGTTGCTGTTTGAAAAGCCGCTGCCGAAGGTCGAACCTGAACTGCCGCCGAAACCGGAGCTGGTGCCAGTGCCGCTGCCGGCGCCGATGTTCGTGCCAGCACCGGTTGCACCCGGAATACTACTGCTCGACATCGTCTGCTGCTCCTCAATGGGATCGTAGGTGAACTCCCATTTGTTGAACGAGTCCTGCTTCTTGTACACAACCAGCGACTTCTGGTTCTTTGGCAGGCCCACGCCAACGATTGGACCACCGGTGTCAAATCCGCTTCCGCCGCTGCCTGTCATGGTTGAGCCATTGAAACCACTGCTGCCGCCAGTAGTGCCCGTGGCGCCGGGACCGGTGGTGCCGCCTGTATTTGTACCCGTGGTGCCTCCGGCGCTGCCGGCACCGCTCATGCCGGGAAGTACACCAACGGGGGCGCCCGAACCTCCGCCCGCGCTAGCATCACCAGTGCCGCCGGAGGATGCAGTGCTGGACGAACCGAAAGAAGAACTGCCGAAACTGGATCCGGAACTGCCGAAGCTGGAGCCAAAGGCCGATCCGGATGAATTGCCCGCGCTGCCCGCCGGAGTGCCGAGGCCGCCGGTTCCATTACCGGCAAGCCCGGTGCTGACACTTGACATTCCAGCCTGCAGCGGCTGCCCGAAGAACCCCATTACCGGTACCTTCGCTTCGCCGACATGGATCAGACGCCAGTCATCTTTTCCCGTGATCGGGTCAAGGTAGCGCTTGCGCAGGAAGCGAATGTTGTTCGTCTCTTCCAGCTGCTTGATTGAGACTGGATAGGAGCCGAAACGCTTGTAGTAAAGCTTGATAGCGCGCTTGTACTGCGCCCCCCGGTGCACTGCTTCTACTTCCTTGTCACGTTCCAGATCCTTGGCTATCACCGGCGCGGCGATCGCGAGTGCCATCGCAAACAGGGCGACCAGGATCAATACGCCGAGCAGGATATAACCAGCTTCGCCCTGCCTGCGCCCGCCTGAAAAGGTCGGCCGCGAAGGAAGGAAAGCTTTAGGAGAGAAGGGAACCATGGATACCGCCTGCTTCATTTTACTCGCTTGCCGGATCAGTTCTGGAGCAGCGGCAAGGTCTGGGTATGGCTGTAAGGCAGGTCTTCCACATCAATAGAAAACGCGCTGATCTTGACCACCTTGTACCGTCGATCGACGATATCGCCTTCGTGAGCCAGGAAGATGTCGTCTCCATGCAGCAGGCAGGCGCGGGTCACCCCGTTCGCCTTGGTGTAGCCATAGAACTTCAGGTCGATGTTCGGCGGTGGCGGCGGACCCTGCGGCACTGAAACGGGACGGATCGGGGCGTGCGGTTTCTCAATCACGGCAACCTGGGTAGGAGCAGAGTTCGCCGAAAAGATGTTGCGTCCTTCACCGGTGTAGGTAGTCGATTCGGCCTGAGCCATCCACTCCGGATGAAGCGTCGGATCGAGCGCCGAGCTGTTGGTTATCTCGATTGCCTGATGAGCAAACGGTGTCGCGCTTGCGCTCCCTGACCCTGCGTTCTGGACGCTGGCCGGCGGCTGAACAGGACGAACAGCAGGCGCGGGCGTGGTGACTGCAACCGGCGAAGGCGCGGGGCTGCTGAAGAAGGTGTCGTAGATGAAATGCACTGCCAGCAGAAGGGTGATGATGCCGAGACCGATCGCTGCATAGGTCTTGGTCTTGTTCTCAGTCCCGAGCTTGAGGGCCATCGCTACTGTCCTCCCGCGGGCGACGATTGTGTCGTTGCTGCCGGAAAGCTGAGAGAGGTCGTCGGGCTTGTTTCGCTGTCAGGATTCGCCGGACCCTCATTCGGTGGAGGAGCCAGCCGGTCGACATCCGCGGCATGAATGTAGGTCGTAAGCCGCAGTCGCAGGTTCACCGTCCCGCCCTGCTGCCCGGTCAGCGTAATGCCAGTGATGATGAAGAACATATGGTCGCGCTCAAGACCATTGATGTAGCGCATGATCGGCGCATATTCCCCGGAAATACTCAGATCCATGCGCACTTCAGCGAGGTTATCGATCGCAGAAAGCTGTGTGTATTGCGTGCGGGTCTTCCGTACGCCGACCTTGGTGGCCAGCGCGTCCAGCTCAGACGAGATCGAGGAATAGCTGCTCGGTATGCGATGTCCGTAGAAGCTAGTCGCCTGTTCATTGGACTGCTGCACTTTCGCGGGCAGGCCACGCAGCGGCTGCATCTGCAACTCCAGCACCTTGAGGTTTGCCTGGTACTCCGCGATCTGCTCCGGGCGGTCCGCATGCAGAGTGTTCCAGGCCAGTACCAGCCGGGTCAGTAGTACGAGATTGGCAATCGCAAGAATAGCAACCAGGAGGTAATGCACATTCAGGAAGGTGAAGAGGCTGGCTCGATTGAACTTCATCGCGCGCCTCCTGCCGGAGCCTGTGAAGGCTGGTTGGCTGAGGGCTTGGCGCGACGATGTCCCTTGATGGATGTTCGCGGCTTCGCGGCTGCCGCTCTTGTAGTAGCAGCATCGCCTTCTTTTGCGACCGGCTTGACAGGCAGCGGATTGTAGTCGGCAACGATGTCGAAGTTGACCCGGCTGCTCACATTCGCAGCGTTCTGCAGATTCGCGTTCTGGCCATTGTTGTTGCCGGTTTCCGCAGACTCGGCTGTAAGACGCGGGGTGAGAAAGCGTCGCGATTTCTCAAGATTTCTAACAACTTCAACCGCACGGTCATGTGGTCCGAGGATGCGGAGCCGGACAGTGACGTGGCCATCCTTGGCGACCTGCGGATCGATATTCAACACCTGCACGCCGGCCGGCAACACCCGCTCCAGGTCGATCATCACGGCAGTCCACGAGAAGGCCTTCTTCAGAAACAGGTTGTTCAGGAACTTTGCCTGGTCCAGCACGGCAGCATTTTTCGGCTGACGCATATCGGCTTCATAGCGCTGCCGTTGGGATTGGATCGCGGCTACCTGGCCCTGGATCGCGTCAACACGAGCCTGGGCAACGCTGGCCCGGCCATACTCGGAACGCAGTGCATACCAGAATACGACAGCGAAGATCGCGAGCACGGCAATGATCACGCGCAGGCGCTGGTAAAGCGGCCGCAGCTCGACATAGGGCCTGGAGGCGAGATTGAGGGTGACGCGCATTAACTGGCCAAGGCTCCCACTACTCCTGCCAGCATACCTGCTGTCTCGCTCCGGCTGGCTCCCGGAGGTCCAGGAACCAGTTCTTTCACGCGAATCTGGGGATCAGCCAACAGCCGTTCCAACTCGGTACAGCCTCCGGGACCCACTGAATATAAGGATGGAACCGAGGTAGAAAGCGTGTCTTCGTAGTAGGCGACGGCTACGGAAACAGCCTGCTGAAGTTCTTCGACAGCAAGCGCTTCCGCAACCGGGTCGATCGAGGATTCAGCGAAGTCGAGTGTGCGGAAGAGCAACAGTTCGCTGGACCGGGAGATGGCCGTCGTCACCGAGTTGGCATTGCGATTGACAAGGAGAGACGCGCCTTCGTTCGGGACTGCCGAAAGGCAGGCGAGGGAACTGGAAAGCACCGCTCCAGGCTCATAGCCGGCCTCGCGTACGGCATCTTCATACTCGGCGCGGATCGAACCCGGCATCACAGCCACGACCGTGCGAACCAGGTTATCAGTCGCGCCGGACGGAGGCGTCTGCATAACCTGGTAGGTAATGGCTGCGTCTTCCACTTCAAACGGCACCAGCTTGCGCAAGCGGAACCGCAGTATGGGCAGGATGTCTGCTGCCTTTGCCGGCAGTGAATCGAAATCCAGCAGCAGCACGCGCACTGCCGCGTCCGGCACCACCACCGTAACCTGTCGCGATTTGACCTTGGTGCCGCTGGTGACCTGCTCAAGAGCCTGGCGGATGGCGGCACTAACCTGCGCTCGATCGATCAGATTTGTTCCTTTGAGCCCAGCGGCTACAGCGCCAACCCGGAGCGCGACATAGGCAGTCACCACATCCTGCGACTCACCCTGCACAGCGACGTTGCCAGGCACTGCGGCAAGCACGCCATAGGGCATGATCTCAACCGCGAGACGGGGGCGCAGTGCATCAGCGTCAGAGGGAAAGATACGTCGGACTATGCTCATGCAGTTTTGGATCTCATGAAGAAGGCTGTTTGTATCGCGAAGCTCAGGACTATCTCCCTGTCTCGATAAATGTAACCTTGTTTATTTCTTTTAAGGTGGTGAAGCCGCGGCGAACACGATCGAGCGCGGAATCCCGCAGAAAGAGCATACCTTCTGCCTGGGCAAGTTTGCGAACTTCAGACGCCGGCTTCTTTTCAAGAATCATTTCGCGGATCGGATCGGTCAGGTCCAACAGCTCGTGAATGGCAGTCCGGCCGCGAAAACCAGTGCCGCCGCACTCGATGCATCCCACCCCTTCGCGGAACTGGAAATTGCGCCATTCCTCTGTGTTCAGGCCACTCATGATGAGGGTCTCTTCGTCAACATCAATCGGCTGCGCACAGAATTCGCAGATCGTCCGGACCAGCCGCTGGGCCAGGATGCAGTTCAATGCCGAGACAAAGTTGTAAGCCTCGACACCCATGTTCAGAAAGCGTCCCAGCACGTCGACCACATTGTTTGCGTGGACCGTCGTGAAGACTAGATGGCCCGTCAGCGCCGAGTTGATCGCGATCTGTGCCGTCTCCTGGTCACGGATTTCGCCGACCAGGATCTTGTCCGGGTCGTGACGCAGAATCGAACGCAGTCCACGCGCAAACGTCAGACCTTTTTTCTCGTTGACCGGGATCTGCGTGATACCGCGGATCTGGTACTCGACCGGGTCCTCAATCGTGATGATCTTGTCTTCGTCACTCTTGATCTCGTTCAGCGCGGCATACAGCGTCGTCGTCTTGCCGGAACCCGTCGGCCCCGTCACCAGCACCATCCCATACGGCTCGCGTATGTAGCGGCGAAAGCGGCGGAGGTCGTCTTCACCAAAGCCGACAACATCGAGCGTGAGCTTGCGGAACTTCTCACTCATCGACTCTTTGTCAAGCACACGGAGCACGGCATTCTCGCCATGCACCGTCGGCATAATCGATACACGGAAGTCGATCAACCGGCTCTTGTAGCGAACCCGGAAACGACCATCCTGCGGAACGCGGCGCTCGGCAATATCCAGCTCGCTCATGACCTTGATGCGGGAAAGAATCGTGGTGTGATGCTCGCGCGCAATCGGAGCCATCGCTGCCTGCAGCACGCCATCAATGCGATATTTCACCAGCAGGGAATCGTCGTAAGTCTCGATGTGAATATCCGACGCGCGACGCTCGAGTGCCGTGAAGATCGTCGTATCCACCAGGCGGATGATCGGGCTGATGTCTTCTTCCGACGTCAGCTTTTCGATCGAAATATTCTCGTCCTGGTTTTCCTCGAGCGATATGACGTCGAAGGTCAGACCTTCCGACGCTTCATCCAGAACGCGCTGTGACTGCTCCGTTTTCTTCAGTAGGTCGGTGATCTGCGAAAGCGTCGCGACCTTCGTCACCAGCCGCTGCCCGAGCAGGCCGGAGATTTCATCCAGCACCATCAACCGGCTCGGATCCGCGACCGCAATCACCAGCCGGTCTTCGAGCTGCTCCATGGGAACGAAGTTGTACCGGAACATCATGTCGACCGGCACCGAGCGGAACAACTCATGCTGGATGCGGAAATTCTTCAGGTCGATAAACTCGCATCGGTAGCGCCGGGCAAGCGCCTGCGCATGCGCAATCTCGTCCACCAGGATCGGCATCGCAACGGGCGTTGGTAATGGAAGAACGGGGGCTTCGGCCATGAACGACTACTCCTTGAAGTCTTGCTGCTGGGTAAAAAGGCAACTCATAAGTAAAACGAACGACGCGAGGCCATCAGATTCCGGCGTCCAGAGATGCAAACGGATCAACGTGGCCCACCGCCCATCGCGCCAGCCTGGCCCAGCGAAAAGATAGGCAGGTACAGCGCAATCATGATGGTCACCACCACGATACCCATCACGATCAAAATGATCGGTTCAATCAGCGAGAGGGCGGCAGTCAGCGCAGTCTGCACATCCTCTTCAAAAAACTCGGCAACCGAATTCAACATCTGCGGCAGCGCGCCGGTCGACTCGCCGACCTGCACCATCTCCGTCGCGAGGTCGGGGAAAATCTTCGTCGCCTGCAGGCTTACCGAGAGCCCTTTTCCCTCACGCACACTGCCGACGGACGTGAACACGGCCTTGGCAATACTCCGGCTTGAAATCGAACGCGCGGCTGTCTCGAGCGACGGCATCAGCGGCAGTCCGCCCTGCAGCAGCGTCGACAGCGTTCGGGAAAAAAGCGCCACCTGGTACTTCAGCCAGATGTTGCCAAAGATCGGCATCGCGACACGAATCTTATCGATGCGGTCAGCACCTCCATCCGTCTTGCTCCACCGGTAGAGCAGGAAAGCGACGACGGCGAGCACAGGAATGACGTACAGGATGTAATGCTGAAAGTC
>CAZZUX010000099.1:0-15108 GCA_964657395.1 uncultured Ktedonobacteraceae bacterium | reverse complement strand
TCGCACCCGGGAGCTATGGAGGCACGCAGAGCGTTGCAATCTCCACGTCCACAGGCCCGCACAACTACATCTGCTATCTCCTGTCTCCCACAACACCGGCCGTCTATCCATACCCTGACAACAATGGCGGCTGCACGGCTGGAACGCTTTACACCGGACCGGTCGCCATCACCAGCACCTCCACGCTCTACGCCGTCGCAGGATCCAATAACTCGGCCTTTCCCCTTGGCTCGGCCAATCCTCCAGGACTCGGACCTCCCAGCACCCTGGTCGCCGGTACCTACACCATCGGCTCAGCAGCCTCTCCCACCGCAGCCACACCCTCCTTCTCACCCGCCGGCGGTACCTTCACCAGCACACAAGCCGTCTCCCTCTCCGATACCAATGCGAACGCGGTCATCTGTTACAGCACCACGGGCAATCCTGCGACGAACGGGTCTACCGGCTGTGCTTCCGGAACCTTGTTTGCGTCGCCTATCTCCGTCTCGTTGAGTGAAAAGCTTTACGCCGTAGCTGGAGGCACAGGGTTTACAGATAGTCCTGTCGCAACGGCCAACTATGTCATCCAGCCTCCGCCAGCCTCGCCGGTAGCCACTACAACAACGCTGACTTCTCCCACGACTCACCTTATCAATGGGCAGCAGGCCGGCTTGACGGCAACTGTCGTTCCTGCGAGTGGAGCAGCGCCTACCGGGAACGTCTCCTTCTACGCAGGCGGTCAGCTTCTCGGCTCAGCCGCGCTCAGCGGCGGACAGGCTACGCTGGCGACGACGATATCGACGCAGCCGGGAATCTTTCAAGTGACCGCAACTTATAACGGCAGCGCTCTCGATAGCAAGTCAACGTCCGTGCCTCTCACCTTTACGGTGCTTGCCACGACAACAAGCGCACTCACCAGCAACGCGACGCAAGTGGTGGAGGGAACGCCCCTGGTCCTCTCGGCAGTAGTAGCAGCCGGCTTCGGTGGTGGACCGCCCACGGGAACGATCGTCTTTTACGCGGGCTCGACCGCACTTGGAACGCAGACGTTGAGTGCGGGAAAGGCGACGGACAATGCTCAGATCAATCTCCCGGTGGGGCAATATCAACTCACTGCTGTGTACGCAGGCGACGGAGACGATGAGCCTTCTACTTCCAACGCTCTGAACCTTACGGTCACTGCTCCAGTTGTCCCGCAGGTCTCCACCAATACCGTCCTGACGATTAGCACTTCAACTCCGACTGCCGGTCAAAGCATGCAGCTTTCTGCCCTTGTTACTGCGGTCAGCGGATCTTCACCAACAGGCATGGTTAACTTCTTTCTCGGCCAGACGCAGATAGGCTCGACCAGTCTTGTGTCCGGAGCCGCACGAGTTTTCATCAATGCCCCCTCTTCCAGCGGCTCATATCAACTCACCGCCGCCTATGCAGGCACTTCGCAGGACAGCGCTTCCAGCTCCGCTCCCGTAACCATCACAATCGCGCCGAGTGTCGCAGCCACCAACACAAGTTTAGTTTCAAGCGCACAGCAGGTCATCCAGGGACAATCATTTGCACTGAGCGCCACTGTAGCTTCGCATGGTTCAAGCTATGTGACTGGAAGCGTCAACTTCTTCCTGGGTCAGACGCAGCTTGGCTCAACCACCCTGACAACCGGGCAGGCGAGTTGGAGTGGGTTTGCATCGTTCGCGCCCGGGACATACCAGCTCACCGCGGTTTACACGGGCAACTCTCAGGATAGTGGTTCAACGTCTAATCCGGTTTCACTTGTCGTCACTGCTCCCGCAGTCCCACAGGTTTCTACCAACACTGCTTTGACCGTTACGCCGGCAGCGCCGGCCCCTGGTCAGAGCATGCAACTCTCGGCCCTCATCACTGCGGCTGACGGATCTACGCCGACAGGCGTAGTCAACTTCTATCTCGGCCAGACGCAACTTGGGTCCGCCAACCTGATTTCCGGTGCTGCCGGAGTCTCGATCAACGCGCCTTCTGCCAGTGGCTCTTACCAGATCACCGCATCGTATGCGGGCACTTCGCAGGACAGCGCATCCAGCTCTGCTCCCGTAACCATCACGATCGCACCGAGTGTCGCAGCAACCAGCATTGATTTAGTTGCAAGCACACAGCAGGTTCTCCAGGGCCAATCCTTTGCACTGAACGCCACGGTAGCTTCAAGTGGTTCAAACACTGCCACAGGCACTGTCAACTTTTTTCTTGGTCAGACGCAAGTCGGATCGAGCGCTCTGACCAGTGGCCAGGCGAATTGGTCTGGCCCGGCGACGTTTTCGCCTGGGGCCTACCAGCTTACGGCGACCTACTCCGGAGACCAGCAGGATAGCGCCTCAACCTCATCGCCAGTAGCCCTGGTCATCCTTCCTGATGTAGTTACCCAACAGACGTTCGATACCACGACTACTTTGAGCTTCAGTCCTCAACAGGTTGCGACAGGGCAGACCGTGACCATTTCCATCCAGGTAGCTGAGCAGGGTGGCACCACAATGCCGTCAGGGGCGGTCGCTGTTTACCTGGGAAGTACGCAATTAGGAACCGCGATCCTGACGAATGGATCAGCATCGGTTTCGATGCAGGCTCCAGCGCCAGGAAGCTACACACTTTCCGCGGCCTACGCGGGAGATGCCCAGGATCTCAGCTCTCAGTCTCCAGTTGTAGCCTTCGTTGTTAATGTGGCCACAGCCACCGTCCCGGTCGCTCCCAGTCAACCCGGCAATCCGACTTTTACTCTGGGTTTGAGCAATAGTTCTATCGCCCTCGCCCAGGGTCAAAGCGCATCTCTGCAGGTGTCGCTGTCAGCAGTGCAGGGCTACCAGGGGGCTATTCAGTTGAGTTGCGCCGGACTACCTGCAGGAGTTGCCTGCAACTTCTCGCCGGCGACTGTGTCCCTCCAGGCCACTAGTGCGAACAGCGTGTTGTCTCTTTCCTCCAGCACAACCACAGCATCTAACTCAGCCTTTGTGACGAATGCAACATTCGCGATGCTGGCTCCTTGGGACGTCATAGGATTAATAGGCTTTGTCTCAACCCGACGTCGACGCAAGTCCAGGTTCGGAAGCATCTTCGCTCTTCTGGCCCTCAGCGCAGGACTCGTCGCTATGACGGGATGCGGTCTGAACGTCAACAGCATTACGCAACCCTACCAGGTGAGCGTCACGGCTGTCGGCGCGAATCAACAAAGCCAGACCCAGACCTTCACCTTGAATGTAAATGGTCCGGCAGCCACCTTTTAAATACTGTCTTGACCAAAAAGGGGCCTCCTTTCACGCATCGCGTGTAGATACGGCACGGATACGGAGGATCGGCGGTAACCGATCTCGGCAGTTCAAACCCGGGTTGTTCATGGGTGGTGGCCAGAGACGGGATCGAACCGCCGACGCCGGCCTTTTCAGGGCCGCGCTCTACCACTGAGCTATCTGGCCGTACCTTCGCCGCAATAAAGTCAGGCGCGGAAACAACTCCGCATGCGAGCGGCTATTTGCGTGCGCATACTGTGTCTGAAAACTTGGTGGATGGCCGGGCCATTTCAGCCACCAGCCTCGTACCGGTATGTCAGCACTGCGGCAAACAACTTTCAAAGTATAGCAATGCTTCCGCCCGACGCCAAACGACCGGCACTTTTCAACCGATCGCGCCACGTCTACCAGCGCAATGTGACTTTCTGCTGCTGATAACCGGAGCCGGCAGGAAACTTAATCTCGAGCCTGGAGTTGTCGTCCAGCAGTGTTCCGCCTTCCACAGAAACATGCAGACGGCTGTCATTGAACCGTACGGACACAGACTGCGTACTGGCGCCCTGGGCCTCCAGCGTCAAGGTCAGTGTGCGTCGATCCCGACGTTCTGCGAGGACCTTGAGCTTCTCAGTAGGCTCGCCGGGTAACGGGAGAGTGGTGGCAGCGCCATCGGTCAGCCCAACCTCAACTGCAGGAAGAGGGATGCGGAGAGACCTTCCGTCCTTTGCGACATCTGCTCCCTCTGCATGGCTGGCGAGCTTCACTCCACCGGCATCCGGTTTTGTAAGGCTGACAATCAGCTGCTGTCCACGACGTTCAAACGTCACTTCGGCATCGCGCTTCCCAACGCGAAGATGATGCAGCTCAGCCGTATTCCACTGCGCAGGAAGATGAGGATCCACAGTCACCAACTCATTCAATGCATCGATGCTGACTCCGAACAATCCGCGCAGCGCAGGAGTAAGCACCATGGCCGACGACCACATCTGGTGGCTTGTGCTGCGCCCGAAAGGGTCGTTGAACGCACCGCTCAGCAACTCGGTCACTGCGCCGAGATCCTGTTCCGTCGTCAGGTTTGCATTCTGCATCAGGTGCGCATAGCCGGCCAGACCGCGACCCGTGCGATACTCAGCGACCGAAGCCCAGCCCGTAAACAGCGGCCACACAGAACCCTGGTGGTAGCTGATGGGATCGTAGACACTGGCATTTTCACTTAGATCTCGAGTGCCCCAGTCCGTTGAAAACTCGTGCGAGGCCCAGCGTGTGAACATTGCATCGGCTTGCGGCAGTCCGCTCTCGTTCGTGGCGCCGCCCCACCAGGCAATTGCCGGATAAATACTCGCGGTCGTGTCGGGTGTGCCGTCAGCATTGTGGCTGAAGGCATACATGCCATCTGGACGCGTGTATTCCGAGAGCAGCTTCGTTCCTATGGCTGCAGCCCGCTGTTGTGCTGCCTGCGAAGTCTCGACATAACCGCCTTGCGCACTCAGACGCGACATGGCGATGCTGGCCTGTTGATCGAGCGATGCCAGGTAGATCTCCTGGTGCGGCATGCCCTGCGGCCAGCTTTCCACCCATCCGGTTCCCTGCGAATTGTCGTAGATGCCGTCTCCATCTGTGTCGTGCGTCGTCTCAAATTGCCATGCCTTTTCGATCGCACTCCAGTTGGAACGGAGGAACTCCACATCGCCACTGGCCGCGACATAGTCCTCCATCGCCATCAGGAATAGAGGAGTCGCGTCAGCGGCTGCGTATTCATATGGCAGATGCGCCCAGTCGACCTGCTCGGCAGTCTGCGAGAATTCGTGCGGCATCTTGCCGTCCTCGCGCTGACGTTTGATCAGGAAGGTGAGCGCCTGGCGCGTGAGGTCATAATCGCCGTAGCTGTTGATACCCCACGTTGTGAACAAGGTGTCGCGTCCGAAAAACCAGCCAAACCCCGGGCGTGCCGAGCTTCCCGAAGAATAAAATCCAGCGACCATGCCGACCTCTTCACCGTGGCGCACACGCACCTGGTCGATGGAGATAGCAGCCCAGCGCAGGTCCCGGTCAAACGCCGCATCCGGAGTCTGGACGCTGGTACGCGTGTCAAAGAAGTGCGCGTAGTAGTCGGCATTCTGGCGGTAGAGTGAGGCAGTCTTGCTGTGCAGCTGCTTCAACGTCTCCGCGAGCGCGGCTTTTGTCGCCGTTTTACTGCTTGTTCCCACAGCCATCAGCAAGGGAAAATATTTGCCGCTGTCCCGCTTCGGGTCAATATGTAACACAAACTGTAGCGGATAGGTCTGCGGCTTTTCCTGGTACGGTGCCAGGATTCCCGGCTCGGTACCAGGCATTGCGAGCCCGCCGGCAAGACCTGCAAGGTCGGTGTGCAGCATGTACCAGCCCGCCGGGTACTGCGCTCCCGCTCCTCCGGGGCGAGTCGTGTCATTCATCGCGGCCTTGCTACTCTCATCAAGCTTCACCCACTCCGCATCAACGCTGCCGGAGATCGGCGCTGGCCACATTGGCTTCATCTCCGGTGTGAAGGAAAACGTCAGCGTCAGGGGGCGGATCGCTTCCACCTGGAACAAGGCCATCACGCCTGTGCCATCCTGCCCCCCGGCTCCGGACGCTCCGCACTGACTGGCAAAGAGAATCTCTTTCACCGTGAATGCAATGTGCGAGTAGGTGATCGTCGTATGATCAGGCGCAACCTCAATCTCGGCTGCGTCGCGATTCACGTCGATCGGCACATCGTAGCCATCAACATGCGCTTCGATAGTGAGATGGCTGAAGAGCTTGACTGGAAAAATCCACGATTCAAAGCTGCCGTTCTGCTGACCCAGCAGTGCACCGCATTCTCCGGCCACTGTGAATGGCTTCTCTGCCTCGACGTGACGCTCCAACGTAATTGGATCGTGGCGCAGCGGAAATGCCGCAATGGGTTGCAGCCATCCGTGGGCATCCTGCGCCGGCGCAAGGCTGCAGCAGCAGACGAACAACGCAACCGTGACGATAAATCGCATCCGTATGGTCGCCAATCCAGCATGTTTACTGCTCGTCGTCACCTGCGTCCGCCTCGTATTTCTGATGGAATCGCAGGGTTCCTGTGGCACCATGCTTGTGACCATGCTACGACGTCGTTGTTCTTTCCATGTCGCTTTCATCCTATGTCTTCTGGCTTCCTGTGCGGCTGGTGAATCGCAATCACAAACCCGGGGTAGAGAGTCGCAGGCAGACCGCACGCGGATGCTGTCTTCGATCCAGGAAGCGCGCACTGCCGAGGCGCTGGAAAAAGCTCGTGCCCGCGGTCCGCTCGCGCTGTACGCCTTCCTCCGTGACATGCCTAAAGGGGGCGATCTGCATAATCATCTCTCCGGGGCAGTCTATGCCGAGACCTGGCTCCACGACGCTGCCCAGGACCATCTCTGTATCGACGTGAACGCCCGCGCCATCGTGCATTCGGTGGATCGCTCCCGTCATCCCGACCCTCCGCACTGCGAACCGCAGGCGGAAGCCAAGGTCGTTGATGGGGTCTTCCCTGCTGCTTCGCTTGCCGACAATCAGCCTCTTTATGATGCGCTGGTCGATGCTTTCTCGATGCGCAGCTTCGTCCCTTCCAGTGGCGACTCCGGTCACGATCACTTCTTCTCTACCTTTGACAAATTCGGCGGGATCAGCCCCAGTCACATGCCTGAATGGATGGATGAAGTCGCCACTCGCGCGGCTGCCCAGAACGAACAATACCTTGAACTGATGCATACTCCGCCATTCCTGGCAGCAGCAAAGCTGGCACTCGATATTGGTTATACGCCGGACTACTCGGTCTACAGAGAAAAGATGATCGCGGGCGGCTTACGGGACCAGGTCACTGCCATCCGTTCCGAGATGGATGGTTACATGACTGCTCGGCGCGCCTTGGAACACTGCGACACGTCCACGCCCGGAACAGGCTGTGCCGTAGCCATCCGCTTTATATACCAGGTGCTCCGCAACTTCCCGCCACCCATTGTGTTTGCCCAGATCCTGCTTGGCTTTGAGGTGGCTGCGGCCGATCCGCAACATTTCCTCGCCATAAACCTGGTACAGCCGGAAGACGATTTTTATGCCATGCGCGACTACCACATGCACATGCAGATGATCGCCGCGCTCCGTCACTTCTATCCGGGCGTCCATGTCACATTGCACGCGGGTGAGGTAGCGCCAGGCCTCGTCGAGCCCGCTGGATTAACCTTCCACATCCGTGATGCCGTCGAGGTAGCCAGGGCCGAGAGGATCGGCCATGGCGTCGACGTAATGTACGAAGACAAGGCCGAAGAACTGCTAAAGGAAATGGCAACACGGCATACCATGGTTGAGATTAATCTCACCTCGAACGACGGCATCCTGAACGTGTCTGGCGCTTCGCATCCCCTTCCTTCCTACATGGCTGCCGGCGTTCCCGTCGCACTCTCAACCGATGACGAGGGGGTAAATCGCAGCAACATGACCCATGAATACACACGCGCCGTTATGACGTACGGCATCCCCTATCCGACCATCAAGAACCTGGTCCGCAACAGCATCGCCTTCAGCTTTCTACCCGGAGAGCCTTTGTGGCCGGTCGCTGACCAGGCGACCATGTATCGGCATCCCGCCGCTGTCTGCGCATCTTCACTGACGTTGCTGACAAAATCTTCAGCCGCAAAGCCGGATCGCTCATGCGCGACCTTGCTGTCGTCCAGCGAAAAAGCCGCGCAGGAGTGGGAACTGGAGAGGCGTTTTGCCGTCTTCGAAGCAACAAAGCGTGCGACAGACCGCTAGACTGGCGCCTGAACAGGCCTCTGCCCGGTATGCACAGACGGGATGCCCATGGTTCGGTAGACTGGTATCTCCAATTCTGCAGAACGCCGGAAGAGCCCTTGCCCCAGATCAAACATACCCCCGTGACCTACGCCGATTCCGGCGTCGATATAGAACGCGGCGATCGAGCCAAGCAACGCATCAAGACCCTCGCGAAACGGACCTTCAATAAGCAGGTGCTGAGTGACATCGGCGGCTTTGGCGGCCTGTTTGGACTGGACACTTTGAAGTACACGCAGCCGGTCCTGGTTTCCAGTGCCGACGGCGTTGGCACAAAGCTGAAAGTTGCCTTTGAACTTGGCATTCACCACACTGTGGGCGCAGATCTCGTAAACCATTGCGTGAATGACATTGCAGTGCAGGGTGCATCCCCGCTGTTCTTTCTGGACTATCTCGCGACCGGAAAGCTTGATCCGAACACCGGCGACGAGCTGATCGAAAAGATAGTGACCGGCCTTTCGGACGCATGTAAAGCCAATGGCTGCGCCCTGATCGGTGGCGAAACCGCCCAGATGCCGGGCTTTTACGCAGATGGTGAGTACGACCTGGCCGGCTTTATCGTCGGCGTCGTCGACAAGGATAAACTGATTACCGGTTCGCAGATTGCACCCGGCGATGTACTCATCGGCCTGCCTTCTACTGGTCTGCACACCAATGGCTACTCGCTCGCGCGTAAGCTTTTTTTTGAGATTGCAAAGTACCGGCCGGATGAATTCGTAAATCCGATTCATGAAAAAGCCGGTGCTGCATTGATGAAAACCCATCGCAGTTATCTATCCATTCTCAAGAAGTTGGCTGCTGCGGATCTGGCAGTTGGTTTTGCGCACATCACCGGTGGTGGCATCACGGAAAATCTGCCGCGCATTTTGCCGAGAACGACCGTTGCTCACATCGAGCTCGGCAGCTGGCCTGTGCTGCCCATTTTTGAACACCTCCGCGAACTCGGCTCAGTGGCCCAGGATGAAATGCTGCGGACCTTCAACATGGGCATCGGCATGATCGCTGTTATCCCCGCAGACAAATTCAAGAAAGCGAAGGCTCTTCTCGACCGCGCAGACGAAAAGTTTTACGTGATCGGCCGCATTGCGCGTACCGAAATCAAGAACGATCCAACCCAGGATCGTAAAGTCATCTATAGCTGATTCAACCCGCCTGAGGCGGCTCAGCAGAGTGTCAGCTGGTATGTTGCTCCCCATCGGAACGAACACAAGACAATGAACAGCTCCCGCAAACACCGGCTTGGTATCCTGCTCTCCGGCAGAGGCTCCAACTTTCTCGCGATAGCGGATTCCATCGATCACGGCCGCCTCCCCGATTGCGAAATCGGAGTTGTCATCTCGAACATCGCGGATGCTGCGGGCCTCGATGCAGCGCGCGCACGAAGCCGGCCGGCGCTGGCCATAGAAGCACAAGGTCGCAGACGCGCCGAACACGACCTTGCCATCATCGCTGCATTGCAGCAGCATGAAGTTGAGCTGGTCTGCCTGGCAGGTTATATGCGCCTTCTCTCGCCTGCCTTCGTGCAGGCCTATCCGCAACGCATTCTCAATATTCATCCGTCTCTGCTGCCGGCGTTTCCAGGATTGCACGCGCAACAGCAGGCCTTCGATTACGGAGTAAAGATCGCTGGATGCACCGTCCACTTCGTCGACGAAGAACTCGACCATGGAGTGATCATTCTGCAGCGTGCCGTTGCGGTCTCAGAGAACGACACCGCAGACAGCCTTTCGGCCCGCATCCTTGTGGAAGAACACCTCGCCTATTCTGAAGCTATCGCCAAAGTCGTTTCCGGCAAATACTCCATCAAAGATCGACGCTATCTTCCCCGAAGCTGACCCTTCGGCGACTTACGAAACGCCCACGTATTCAACGCCTGTCATCTGTTCAGAAATATGCCAGAGACGCGCCGCAGCCACTGGATCCAGCGCATGCGGCTTTGGCTGCACTTCGATCGGCAGACCTTTAATCTCGGCGACACCATCCGGACCATAGTAGTGTCCGCTTTTCGCATCCGGAGACGTCGCCGCATACAACGTTGGCCATGCGCCACGAGCATCCGATTGCGCAAAGAGCTGAATCGCAACGTTCGCGATCTTTGCCTGGAGTCCTGTTCCCATCCCATTGCTCACGATGCTGGTGATCGCAACGCCGGGATGCGCGATGATGCTTGCCACATCTGCATTCGCACGCTTCAAACGGCGATCCAGTTCCAGGCCGAACATCAGGTTTGCCAGTTTGGATTGCTGATAGGCCTTGCGCGGATCGTACGCCTTCTCCCAGTTGGGATCTTCAAAGCGCATGCGGCCGCCCTTGTGAGCGATGGATGCAACCGTCACCACCCGGCTGTGCGGCGTCTTCAGAAGCGCGGGCATCAATTCGCCGGTGAGCGCAAAATGACCCAGGTGATTGGTGCCAAACTGCCCCTCGAAGCCCTGTGCTGTTGGAGTTCGCTGCGGAAAGCCCATCACCCCGGCATTGTTGATCAGCAGATCAAGCTTGCGGCCACTTGCTACAAAATCTTCGGCGAACGCGCGAATGGAATCGAGATCCGCCATGTCGACCTGAGCTACTTCAACAGCAGCCTGCGGCACAGCGGCAACAATCCTGGCCTTCGCTTCTTCGGCTTTCAGAGGATTGCGGCAGGCCAGGATCACGTGAGCTCCCGCACGAGCAAGCTCCAGGGCGGTGTGGTAGCCGATGCCGCTGTTTGCTCCTGTTACGATTGCAAGCTTGCCAGCCTGCGAAGGAATGTCTTTGGTCGTCCACTTATTCACGGCTACCTCTTTCGAAAGCTTCAACTGTGATCCATATTCATGGCTTTTTCGCTCGCCGACCAGCTTAGGTCTGCTGCTCCGGAGAGTTGCCTGCTTCGCCAAGCGTTACGTTCACTACGCGCTTGGTTTTGCCGCGGTAAAACGTAACCTCTACTGTTTCACCGGCACGATGCTGATTCATGATGTCATTGATGTCCTGCGTATTCGTCACCGGCTGTCCTGCTATGGCGACGATCAGATCGCCGCCAAGGTAGATCGGTGTGTTGCCCAGGTAGGCCTGTTCCGTGCCGCCTCGCAGTCCTGCGTTCGCAGCAGCCCCACCATTCAGCGCCCGTTGAATCAGCACGCCTGAATTTGCAGCGAGTCCCATCTGATCGGCAAGCTCCGGGCCGATCGGCAGTGACACGATGCCGAGCGATGGCCGCCGTATGCGTCCATAGTGTGCAAAGTCCTGCAGCACTGCCTTGGCCGTGTTGATAGGAATGGCGAAGCCAATGCCTGCATTCTGCTCGATTTGCTCATTCGGATTGGTGGCAATCATGGAGTTGATGCCGATGACTTCTCCATGCAGGTTCAACAGCGGACCACCCGAATTGCCCGGATTGATCGCGGCATCTGTCTGGATCGCGTTTTCAATGAGGTTGCCTTCGGGTCCGCGTACAGATCTCATCGCGCTGATGATGCCGGTCGTCATGGTGCCGTTCAATCCGAATGGATTGCCCAGCGCATAAACTTTCTGCCCAACCTGTAGATTCTTCGAATCCGCCAGCACAACCGGCTGCAAATTCGGCGCATTGATCTGCAGCAGCGCGAGATCATCGGCCTTGTCTTTCAGAACCACCTGCGCCTTGTAGGGCTTCTTGCCCACGGTCACTTCAATCTCGCGACCGCCTTCGACCACGTGATAGTTCGTGATGATGTGACCGTCCTTGTCGACGATAAAACCGGAGCCCTGCCCCTGCTGCGGAACTGCCCCATAAAAGAAGTTGTAAGCAAGCGAAGTGGAGGTGATGTTGACCACGCCCGGCAGAACACGCTTGTAGACACTCATATTGTTCTGCTCTTCAGAGTCGTAGGCAGCATCGGCGCTGGCCTCTGTCAGGTGCAGTGGTGACAGGAAGAAGGGTGTGTTGGCGCCTGCCACCGGCAGATGACTGATGGACATGAAGTTCTTGCCGGAAACGATGTACCAGAAACAACCAACCAGCAGGCATACGAGCACGACGCGTCGCAGACTGGTTCTCCTTCTCTGCTGCATCGGTCGCCTGGCTTCAGTCGTTCGCTTATCGATCATCAGACATCCCTTTCAACATCGCGGATGGTTTGCTTGCCTGCTGCAACATTACCGGCCAAAGCCTGTTTACCAGCTGCCGCGTGTCTTCAATAGACGCGCCATTGTCGATGATGGCATCCACGAGCTTTGCTTTTTCCTCATCAGGAATCTGGGCAGCAATTCGCGCTTCCGCGTCGTTCACAAGCGCCGCACGATGCTCAGCATCCTTCGGCTTCATGCGGGTTACGAAACGTTCAACCTTCAGGGCATGCGGTGCCGTGACCAGCACAACCATGTCGAAACGTTCCCGCCATCCTGGCACTGTGCCATCTCTGTCTGCTTCGAAGATCAATGCTGACTCCACTACGGCAATCGCTTCCGGACGAATCGTAAAAATCTCCTCCATCCATTCCTCCTGCGCGGCAATCACTGCAGGATGCACAATCAGCGACAGCTCGCGTCGCCTGCCCTGCTGGAATGCGAGCTCAGCCAGCATGCGCCTGTCCAGAGTGCCGTCCTCGCGAACAACGTCGAAGCCAAAATGCTGAACGATCTCGCGGTAAACTGCTTCGCCCGGCTCCATCAATTGCCGGCCGACGGCGTCGGCTTCGATAATGTGCGCGCCCTCTTCACGCAACATGGCGGCGACAGTCGATTTGCCACTGCCCAGGCCACCGGTAAGACCAACACGCAGCATTACACCGCCAGCCCGCGGCGCAGGCGTGCCGCGCGCACAGTATTCGCCATCAGCATGGCAATCGTGAGCTTGCCGACGCCGCCTGGAACCGGTGTATACGCTCCTGCCACGGCGAAGGCGGCCGGATGCACATCACCCACCAGAGTGGAGCCCTTCAGCAGAAACATCTCCTCGCGCCCCTTGTCGCCAGGAAAGAAGTCATCCAGCTGCTCGCGTTCCGTGATCCGGTTGATGCCGACATCGATCACCGTCGCACCGGGTTTCACCATATCTGCTGTCACGTAACCCGGCCGCCCGATGGCGGCGACAAGGATGTCAGCCCGCCGGCAGTGTTCTGCGATGTTCTGCGTTTTCGAGTGGCAGATCGTGACGGTCGCATTCTCTTCCAGCAACAGGATGGCTGTCGGCTTTCCGACTATGTCACTTCGACCCAGGACCACAGCTTCTTTGCCCGCGATCGGGATGCCACTGCGCTTCAGTATCTGGATGACACCGGCTGCCGTGCACGCTGCAAGGGCTGGCTGCCCTGTCTGTAGACGACCCACACTCACCGGGTGGAAGCCGTCTACGTCCTTCTCTGGCGCAACAGCTTCGAGCAGGCGCTTGGCGTTCACATGAGAAGGTAGTGGCAATTGCAGAAGAATGCCGTCGATGTCATCACGGGCATTCAGGGCGGCGACCAGTTCCAGCATCTCTTCGGTCGTGACCGTTTCAGGAGGAGTGATCAATTCGCTGAACAGTCCAAGCTCACCGCATGTCTTTACCTTGCTGCGCACATAAATTTCCGATGCCGGTACATGACCCACCAGTACGGCCGCTAGACCAGGCCGTACTCCGTGGAGCGCGAGCTGCGCAACATCTGCGGCTATGTCTTTCTGAATCTCGGCGGCGATCTTTGCTCCATCCAGGATCCGGGCCGGGGCTTGCACTGCAATTTGCTCAGGGGCCATCTTCGTTAGTCATCTCCATATTTCATGGTACTTGAAACGCTGATCAAAGGCCTTCAAGGCGGGCGTTGCACCTTGCCTGCCGTACACTGCTGCCATGCCATTACAACCTGATCCGGCTACGCTGAGCAGAGTTCTCGCCTTGCTCGCGTGCCCCGTGTGTCACCATCCCTTGAGACTGACTCACGACGAGGCTGGCGACAGCCTCAGCCAGCCTGGTGTCGCTTGCGAAGGATGTCATCGTCGTTATCCGATCCTGGATGGAATCCCGGTGCTGATTCCGGATCGTGCATCGCTCTGAGTTGCGGCTGTTTGCCGACTTGAAGGCTTGGCGCACTTCCTGCATTACTGCTGGTCTGGCTAACATCCTCATCTTCCCGACTCATGGACCGATGAAGAGAGAGTCCGCCGGTAAGCAGCTTCGGCAGGTAAGTATCTGAAGTATTCATAGACTGATTCCGGAGTTGGAGAGCTATGACAGAACGACTTCGCATAGAGAAGTTCACGCACTCCGAACTGGATTCTCTTCGCAGCAATCTCCAGCGATCGACATTGGATACGTGGCAGGCGGCCGACGTGATCAGCGGCTTTCTTTCGGGACGAGGATATGGCGCGAGCAGCGAGCATCTGCGCTCGGCGCTGCAGGAAGTGAACTGGAGTACTCATAGCCTCGAACGAATGCAGGCCACCCTGGAGCAGATCGCTTTTGTGATGTAGCGACACGCGTCTACTCGTACTTCAAGCTCTCGACTGGATCCAGCTGGGCAGCCCGCGTAGCAGGGAGTGTTCCGAACACCACTCCGACGATGGTTGCAGCCAACAACGCGATGATGACTGACAAACCGGAGATCGGGATGCGATAGCTTGTAAATAGTCTTACTGAAAGTGGGATTGCCATGCCCACAACTGTTCCGATGAATCCTCCGGCAAGTGAGATCAGCACCGCCTCCACCAGGAACTGTAGTTTGATCTCTCGCGCCGTAGCACCGAGAGCCTTGCGAATACCGATTTCACGAATACGTGACCGGACATTGGCCAGCATGATGTTCATGATTCCAACACCACCCACTGCCAGCGTTACCAGCGCAACCAGCAGCAATACCAGAGTCAATGCGTTAGCAGATTGCGCTGCGACGGTCAGCAGCTCAGTCAAAGTCTGGGCGTGATAGACCGAGTTGGGTTTGTGTCGGGATTGCACCACCTTCACAATCTCCCGGGTCGCCTCTTCCACATCGTTCTGATCGCGAATGGAGAAGAAGATTTGTTTCACATTGTCGGTCCCGGTGAAGTACCTGGCCACGGAATAGGGGACCAGCACAGTCTGATCTGCTATCTCTGACTGCCCGAACGTATCCACCCGCTCCTTGAAAAT
>CAZZUX010000098.1:0-15403 GCA_964657395.1 uncultured Ktedonobacteraceae bacterium | reverse complement strand
ATTGGCTCCTCAGGTAGGACTCGAACCTACAACCCTTCGATTAACAGTCGAATGCTCTGCCATTGAGCTACTGAGGAGTGTGCGGCGGGAAGAGCGCTGATCGCGTTCTTCTGAACTATAACAAGCGGCGCTTTGCGGCGTCAAAGTTCATGGCTGCTTCAACATGGTTAGTTCACGCAGTCGGCATTTGGCGTTGGCGGGCTATGGATCCTTGAGCTGTGCTGTATGGTCAACGAAGCTGTCGCAACGCGGCTTCTGCGGCTCGCTGACCGGATGCTAGGGCTCCCTGCGTGGAAGGCATTTCCCGGTAGTCGCCGCAGACGAAGACTCCATCGGAAAGCCGGACTGACGCCTGCTGCCACATCGCTGTCCGGCAGAGCGGGAGAGCCTGCGCTATGGGATATCCGCCAAGCACCTCCCAACGTGCGACATCAAGGCCAAACCAGCGGGTGAGATGCTCGCGGACTTCGCTCTCGAGGTTCTCCATACTTGATTGCGCTTCAGGCGCCTGGCCCACAACGCTGGCGGCTACCAGGTGTGCTCCAGGTGGCGCGTACGCAGGACTGACCTGGCTCATCACTACAGCATTGTTGACGGGGCCGGCGGTTGGTCCGTCACCGTTCAGGATGAGGATTGGATCGGCGATCGGGGTGCGATGCGAGGAGTAGTAGAAAGTGGTGGTGCGATTCCATTGCACGTCGCGGCCGAGTTTGGCTCGACCACTGATGCCGTCGAGCAGAAAGCGTACCTGCGGATCCGGCAGCGCGAGGACCACAGTGCGTGCGTTATAGAGAGCGCCTGTCCGCGTCTCTACACAGAAGCCGCTGCGCTCGCGACGAATTCGATTTACCTGGGTATGCAACTGCAGCGTTTCGGCTTGCAGCCGGACGCTCAGCTGTCGGGGGATCATCTCCATGCCATTTTCCGGTACCACAGCATCGCTGAAGGAAAACATGCGGAAGAGGAACTCGAAGAAGCGACTTGAAGTAACGAGTTCACGCTCCAGGAAGATGCCGGAAAAGAAAGGCTCGAAGAACCGCTCGATCATGGCTGGGCTGAAGCCAAAGGCGGTGAGGTGTTCCCTGGTCGTGCTTTCGTCGCGACTGAAAAGTTCAGCGACAGTTCCCTTTTTGACATGGGAGCGCAGTTTTGCGATCAGCAGCTTGTCCTTCATGGTGATAATGCCATCGAAGGCCAGCCGTATCGCGGCGAACAGCGAATCGCGAAACGGATCGGCGAAATGGTGGAACTGGTCCTGGTGGCGTACAAGTGCACCGCTTGAGAACCTTCTCAGCCGCAGAGCCTTGAGATCGAGCAGTTCGGTGGCGGCGGGATACCCGGTCAGCAGGATTTGAAAGCCGCGATCCAGCCGGAAGCCATCCACTATATCGGTACGGACCCGTCCTCCCGGCGCATCTTCTGCTTCCAGGAGGCGAACCTGAGCTCCTGCTGCTTCCATCCGGACGGCACAGCTCAGGCCGGCGATTCCTGCTCCTACAATGATTGCGTCGATCATGCTCTCCAAGCGGCGAGGATTCCTACCCCGCCTGTGTCCGAATGCCAAATATCTGCAAATAAGAGTACTTACAAACCGAAGCACGCTAAATATTACCATCTAAACGACTTATCGCTAAGTATGCCATCGGTTAAGCCTATCAAGAGTAACCACGCAGCGGTTGGGTGGGGACAGATCCGCATCCCTGGAAGTCTCGTCGCTCTAATACCACTTTAATCGAGAGGGTTGTTCATTCGGCAGCTTCGAAGGCGCGGCGGTGAGACAGCCTTAGACTGCCTGGCTACCTGAAGACTTTGAATTGCGAGGATGGTCAGACCGGGGTCCCATCGGCTTGATGGCGGTGCCCGGGCGGTGCCGGAGCAGACTCTGCAGGGACTCGACAGCACGTACTATCTCGATGTCGGCTTCCAGGTCGACCACTCTAAGTTCTTCGGCCAGAACCAGTCTACGACCCTCTGACCAGGGTCTGTCCTCCAATTGCTCAAGGGCCTCGATCGCCTCGCGGTGATGGCCGTAGCAAGTTCGCAGAAGCGATTGAAGGCTCTCATAAGCTTCAGATATGGAGCGTGTGAAGGCATCGGCGGCATTGGAGACAGCACCGGCGGAGAGCGCAGTGGCGAGAGTAGATGCGATCAGGTCAGGGCTCATACATCTGGCGCATTGTGCCATACAGAGTTGCAGATGAGCCAGTACAGAAATTCTATTTATTCGCAGCTCCGGCATTTTGCTTGGCGGCGGTTCGTCAGCTGGGAGAGCCGGGATGTAGTAAAGTGCAGCATCGATCCCGGGGCGGATCTGAACTGGCGTGAGCTGTAGGAAGTACAGGCGTTTTGGATGACCGCTAATGGCTGGACGGTGGTAAGCCGGTAAGTTGGGCATCCAGGAGAGAGGTGCCGGCAGGGCAAGTACCGGCGTGCGCGAGTGTGCCTGAGAGGAGACGCAGGTGCCTGCATGGGGCGGTTTGTTGCAAGATGCTGTGATGGAGATCAGCGCGATGAGGAAACGAATGAGGGCGGCGATATGGGCGGCGGCGCCGGTATTGTTGTGGCTGTGCACATCTGCGACGCCGGTGCATGGCCAAGGGAGCGATTTTTACCTTCACGACGGGGATACGGTTGTCTTCTACGGAGACAGCATCACGGAACAGGGCCTGTATACGGCGGTTGTTGACCTGTATACGCGAACTCGCTATCCGGGAATGAAGGTGCGCTTTTACACCGCCGGTATCGGTGGCGACCGAGTAACAGGTGGGTTTGCCGGTGGAGTGGACGAGCGCCTGCAGCGGGACGTATTTCCGCATCAGCCGACGGTCGTAACCATCATGCTCGGCATGAATGACGGCGGTTATAAGGCGCTGAGCGAAGACTCCATCGCGAGCTATACCAAGGGATATGAACATATTTTGCAGTCAATAAGGCAGACCCTGCCTCATGCGCGGATCACTTTGCTGGGGACGTCGCCGTACGACGAGGTGACGCGTCCGGAACTGGTGCCGGGTGGCTACAATCGCGCGCTGCTGCAGCTTGCTGCGATCAATCGACAGCTGGCCCAGAAATACGATGCGCTCTACGTGGACCTGAATCAGCCAGTGGTCGATGCTTTAACGCGGGCGAAAGCGATGAATGTAACGGCTACGGAGATGATGATTCCCGACCGGATCCATCCTGGCTCGGTGCTGCATTGGGTCATGGCAGCGGCAATCCTGAAGGGTTGGCACGGACCGTCGGAGGTGACATCCGTAAGCCTGGATGCAGTTGCTTTGCAGCCGACCGGCACCGCAGGCGCCAGTGTGACCGGGGTTGCTAAAGACGGCACCGGCCTGACCTGGCAGGAACTGGATCGTGCCTTGCCGCTGCCACTGAATACAGAGGTCACGGACTTCGACTTTATACTGAAGAGCAGTGATGTAGAACAGAGTCTGAACCAGGAACCGTTGCGTGTTTCGGGTCTACACGATGGACGGTACCTGTTGCTTATAGATGGGAAGAGCGTGGGAACGGCCACGGCGCAAGAGTGGCGAACCGGCGTGAACCTGGCGCGATGGAAGACACCGATGAGAGACCAGGCACAATCGGCAATGTACCTGATCCGCGATTATGAATACACGCAGCTGGTGCACACGCGGCTACTGGTGCGGGACCGTGACGCTCATCTTCCAAGTGCGGCCGGCGATGCGGAGTTGGACAAGTTCCAGGATCTGGAGAATGACCTGATCACTGCCGCAGTGCAGCCCAAGCCGCATACTTTTCAGCTGCAAGTTGTTCCTTAGTAAGTGGGCCGGGGCTGGGCTTCCAGGGCGGCGATTGCTTCGTCGGCGCGCTCATGGAGTGCCTTGCGTTCGGCCGCTGTCTTCTTACGCAGCGTGTTGTAGGGCATGGCAAGACGGATGTTTTTGCCGAGAAGGTCCTGGTTGCGTTCGAGGAACGTCCAGTAGAGAGCGGTAAAAGGACATGAGCCGGGCCCAGTGGACTTCTTGGGATCGTACTGACAGTGTCCGCAGTAGTTGCTCATACGGTTGATATAAGCGGCACCACTTACGTAGGGCTTGGTTGCGGTCAGGCCACCGTCGCCATAGGTCGCCATGCCAAGTACATTTGGCTCAACAACCCAATCGTAAGCATCCACGTAAGCAAACCAGAACCAGTCAGTGAGTTCACGCGGCGAGAATCCACAGAGAGTTGCCAGGTTGCTGAGCACCATCAGCCGGGTTATGTGATGGGACCAGCCCTCATGAATCACCTGCTCAACCACCGTGTCCAAACAATGGAGGCCACTCTTGGCGCCCCAGTACGCAGCAGGCAGGCGCCGCGTCGCATGGAGGGCAGAAGGAGCGGCACCAGTGTAGGCGTCCGAAGGTGCCGCTGCCTTCTTTTCTTTATAAACAGGCTTTGATGCCGGCAGCATGCGATAGCCATCGGTGACACGGTGGAGGTGCCGCATGAACTCCCGCCACCCGAGCACCTGGCGAATAAAGCCTTCGGCAGAGGCGAGCGGGATTTTTCCATTGGCATAGGCGGCTGCCGTCCCGTCGACGAGATCCCGAGGCAGGATACGGCTCAGGTTTACGAGTGCCGAGGTCTTGCTGTGAAACAGGTCGAGATGATCGTCGCGCATGGCGTCTTCGTAGGGTCCGAAGGTGGGGAGCAGTTTATCTAGAGCGAACTTCCAAAAGGTGTCGCACTGAGATGCGGTGACAGGAAAATCAAAGCCTTCCAAAACGCCGAAGGTATGTGGATATTCGCGTTCGACGAGTTCCAGAACTTCATTCGTGATGTCGTCCGGGGCAAAGGAGGGTCGAGCAGGTACCGGCACCTGATTTTTGTAGGCTTGGCGATTCTCGACATCGAACGAAAAGGAGGCGCCAATCGGTTGATTGTGCTGCATCAGGATGCCGCTCTTTTTGCGCATGGCGCGGTAGAAGCGATCCATCACGAAGGCGTTGGGCAGATCGTAGTGGCCGTCGGCATTCGGCCGAAGTTTGAAGACAGAGTCGAAGTCAGATTCCGAGGAGAGCCACGTGGGGTCTTCGATCTCGTTCAGCCGGAGGCCGCCTGCCCGTGCGTGTTCAAGATCGATGCGCAGCTCGCGCTCCGCAGGCTTCATGACCGTAATTTGCGGCAGGTTGTACTCAGCCTGGAGCCGCAAAAGACCTTCGCCGTGAGTTCCCTGTTCAACGGCATAGAGGACAGGTATACCGCGCGCTGCCTGTTCAAGAGCGAAGTGTCGTTCGTTACTAAGTAAGAGCGCGATCTTTTTCTTGTGGTATTCGCGGCGATGTCCTTTTGCTGCAGACTCTACCAGGATCAGGCCGGCCTGTGCTGGCGGGATGTCATGCAGGGGGCCGGCGCGATCTGTCAGACGATCGTAGGGCAGGTAAACCCAATGCCGATCGACGGCTTGTTTTCTGGTGGGTAGGGCTTTGGCGATCTGATCAAGAAATGCTGTCATCCATGACAGTATCGGAGGTGCAGGGCGTTGCTGAGCAGTCAACGTTGCCACACTGTTGATGTGCTGGAAGCCTGTAGCAAGTGCCTCTTTGGTGCCGCTTTATCTGCCTGGAAGAGAAGAGGTGCCGCTGCTGGTCCTAGTCAAACATCGAGACCGATCGAGCGCATGAGCTGCAGTGCGTTCGAGGTTTGAACAATCCCGGGTGTCAGCTTGTATTCGAAGTGCAGCTTGCCATCTTCATAGCGATCTTCGAAGTGGTAGTTTGCGGCGCGATCGTGCAGTCCATTTGCGATCTCCGCAAGGGCGAGGTCGTGGGTCGTGACCAGGCCGATCGCGTTGCGTGCGACGAGATTTCTGACCATGGATTCGGTTCCTATGCGGCGGTCATGGGAGTTGGTGCCGGAAAGTAGCTCGTCGAGCAGGAAGAGGACAGAAGTCGGTTGACGGCTAAGCGAATCAATCTCTTTCAAGCGCAGAATTTCGGCATAGAAACGCGATAGGCCGCCTTGCAGCGAATCAAGAATACAGATGGAGGCTGCTACGGCGAGCGGCGACAGAATCATGGCCCGGGCTCGAACCGGGGCACCAGCTTGCGCAAGAACGACGTTTACACCAACGCTGCGTATAAACGTCGATTTGCCAGCCATGTTCGGGCCGCTGATTACGATGAGCTGGAGGTGCCGGTCAAGCTTGAGCGTGTTGCGCACTGCACGCTCGCGGGGCAGGAGTGGATGCGCAAAGTCTTGTGCATGCAAAAAAGGTGCCTCCTGCGAAAGGGTTGGAAATGTATCCTCGGGGTGCTCGAAGGCGTACACGGCAAGGGCGGTGAGCGCCTCTATCTCGCCGATAGCCTTGAGCCATGTTCGTACAGCCGCGCCGTGAGTGCGACGCCAATCTTCAACGGAAGCGACACATTGAAGAACCCAGAAGACAAACGGGTCGAGAATTTTGACGAACCAATTATCGCTGGAGGAGAACCAGTCCAGCCTCTGGGCGAGACCCGCCATGACTTTTGAGACGGGTTCGCTGGTAGCCGAGACCTGCAAGGATGCTTGAAGAGCGGTGAGTTTCAACGAGGTGAAAGGCTGCTCTTCGATGATAGTAAGGACACTTGCGAGCGTGTCGATGTCTTCAGTGGCAGCAGCAATGGCCGAGGCAGAGCTGTGAATTTGCTTTCGGTGTCGATAGCCGAAGATGAGGTTGACAGCGCTCATGAAGACTGCTGCCAGGAGGTAAACAGGACTGACGGGAAGGAGCTGCCACGCAGCTACACTGCTCAACCACAAGGCTGTGAGGACGGCAGCGGGAAGGCGGAGGTGCCGGTTAAGAACCGCTCCAGACTCCGCCCAGGAAGCAAACGCTTCTGGCGTGGTGCCGGTGGTGGTTGCCTTTTCGTCAAGCGCGTTCCCGGCAAGCGCAAGCCGCTCACGGAACTCGAAAAGGTTTGCGAGTTCACGGACGGCTTCCTGCCGGAGCAGGATTTCACCGACCGGTGCCGGTGCAAGCAACCATGCGGCAAGCGTGTTTCGGCCAACTCGCGTGCGGATGGTGCACAGAAGGTCATAGAGCGAACCGGCCCCAAATATATCGAGGTCACGGGCGTAAGGATGTGTGTCTACGAGGTAGTGTTCTCCTATATCCGCTCTTGCGGCTGTGCCCCCCAGGTGTGTCGCTGCGTCAGGAGTAAACCAGCGGTCTTCCAGTCGCGCCACGCCGCGTTCGTAGTACTGGTGGACTTGGCGATTGGCTCGCATTGCTGCCAGCACTCGCTCGTGTAGTACGAAAAGCATAACGATCAGCGCTAGAGGCACCAGCAAGAAAAAGATGCTTCCGGTGTGATATTTGGCGAGCCACACGGCGAGGCAAAGCGTGATAATGCCGGAAGAAATCTTGAGTCCGATGAAGATGCGATCGCGATGACGCAAGGCAAATTCGGACTTACGAAGGCTGTCCAGGCGGAACTCATACTGCTGCGCAACGTCCAGGTGTCGCGAAGGGCACATGATGGTATTAGATCAGTTTGGACGCCACTACTGGGAGTCGTGGAAGAATCTTGACAAGAGGAAGCGTATGCCGAGAGTGTCACGTTTGAAGCGTAACGAGGTTGCGGAGCCGGTGGGAGTGATCTACGACCGCTACATGCAGCAGCGAGGGAATGTACCGAACATGTTTCGCACGATGGCACATCGACCCGCCATCCTCGAAACGATGATTGCTCATTTCGAGGCAATCCTTACGACCGGCACCTTGTCGACAAAGCTCAAAGAACTGGTCATCGTGCGGACTTCGCAGTTGAATGCCTGTGAGTATTGCCTGGCGTCGCATTCTCTGATCGCCAAGAAGCTTGGTTGGACTGAAGCACAGGTGAACGGCCTGGGTAACTACGAGCAGAGAAGCGATTTTTCGGCTGCTGAGAAAGCCGCGTTGCGCCTGGCCGAGGCAATGACGCTGCGCTCAAACAGCATGACGGACAAGCAGTTCGCAGAGTTGCGCAGCTTTTACGAAGAAGGGGAAATTGTAGAGTTGATGGCGGCAATCGGACTTTTTAATTACTTCAACCGCTTCAACAATGTGTTGGAGATGGAGCCAACAGCCGCAGCGGTGCCTGCTGCAGTCTGAGAGGTGCCGCCTGTGTGGAATTAGAAGAGCAGCACCGCCAGGCGATAGGTAGTAAATCCCTGCTGCGGATGCATGGACGTGCACGAGCCGACTACGGCGGTTTTGTATTGCCCCGTCGTGGTGCGCTGGGTTAGTTGAGGGGGCAGCTGGTCAAGAGAGGTACCTTCCCAACGAATGATGGAGTGGGGCTGTGCGGCGCCGACGGAGCCGGAACTCATTTCGCAGGTTTCTCTTGCATCGCGAACAGCATCCGGCTCCGTGTTGATGACCAGGCCTTGTTGACGAAGCAGCGAGCCTACTCTCGTTTCTGCATCGGCAGGCGGAACGCTCTCTACTGCGTGAGAAAAGTCTTCTGTGGCGTACAGGTCTCCGCCGCGCCGTGCTATGGCTATACCAATCGCGTTCATGCGTGGATCGAAGATATTGGCCCGGTGCGGGGCGGAATGGAGCCACTCGCGTTGAATGGCCAGGACGCTTGGACCCATTGCGATGTTTTCGGCGATGGAGGCGAAGTGTGCGCCGTTCTGGCTTGCGCGCTGTACCAGCGGAGGCTCGTCTGGATACTGGTGGGAGAGGTCCGGCTGCCCGCGCATTGCCTGGTTATGCTGTTCAGCCGCTGCAGCCAGAGCAGGGTCCCAGCGAAGTGGCCCCAGACCCTGTTCGCTGCGAGCTTCGTTGGTGAGATCCAGAAGCTGGCGAGCTTCATCAGAAGGGCCAGCTTGAGCGGCTCCTCCTTGCGCGAAAAGAAACGTGCCCGGGGCCACAACGGAAAAGAGGAACAGTGTGTATCGCAGCGAGTAAAAGAAGCTGTGACGAGGACGCATGAGGCGAGAAAGCATGGTGATCTCCGTCTTTCGATTGTAGGTGGCTGCCCCAGGCAATCTCCGCTTAAGGGAACACAGAATCGCGGCACCGGTTGCAGATCGGCACCCCCGCATTAAGCAGGTCACTACGTGGGCATGAGGGCAGGTGCTGCACGTGCGATCATGGAGCATGGTGCGCACTCCTTCTTCGCAGATTCACGGCAGCCAGTTGGCGGAACGGGTGCGCCGGCAACCGCTTGCCGTTGCGGGAGTATTACTGTTGATTCTTTTCCTGGTGCTGGCAATCTTCGCTCCCCTGCTGGCGCACAGTGATCCTGCGGCTATCGACTTGATGCAAAGGCTGACGATGCCATCGTCTACCCACTGGTTCGGCACTGATGAGCTGGGCAGAGACATCTATTCGCGCATTGTGTATGGAGCGCGTATCTCGCTGGAAGTTGCGGTGAGCGTAGTGGCATTATCGCTCGGGACAGGGCTCCTGCTGGGCGGACTAGCCGGCTATTATGGCGGCCTGGTGGACACGATTTTAAACGTCTTTCTGATGAATGCATTCATGGCACTGCCAGGAATCCTGCTGGCGATTGCGTTTGTAGCGTTCCTTGGACCGGGCTTGCTCAACCTGGTGCTTGCGCTCTCGATTGGTGGCTGGGTGGGCTACGCACGGCTGGTGCGTGCGCAGGTCCTGAATGTTCGCGATCGCGAATTTGTCGAGGCGGCGAGAGCGCTGGGAGCAAGCGATCTGCGTATCTTTCTCAAGCACATCCTGCCGAACATTGTGCAGCCTATCCTGGTACAGGCGGCTATCGGAATGGCAGGTGCCGTTCTCGCAGAGGCTACTTTAAGCTTCCTGGGCCTTGGCATACCGGCACCAGCGGCAAGTTGGGGAAGCATGTTGAACGATGCACGCTCGCATCTTTTCGATTCGCCTCACCTGGTCGTCTTTCCTGCTATTGCAGTGATGCTATGTGTGCTGTCTTTCAATTTTCTTGGAGATGCACTCCGGGACTACCTGGATCCTAAAACCCGACTTGCTGTTGGTTTGTAGGGTGGGTCGATGATTGTAGGAGTCATTTCGGATACCCATGGCCTGTTGCGAGAAAAGGCACTGCGAGCACTGGATGGTGTCGAGCATATTCTGCATGCCGGGGATGTTGGCGATCTTAGGATCCTAGAGAGGCTACAGGCGTTGGCGCCAGTGACAGCAATCCGAGGCAACATTGATGAGGAGGGTCCGTGTCAAGCTCTCCCAATGATCGAGATCGTGGAGTTAGCCGGAGTAACGTTTTACATGCTGCACAATCGACAGCACCTGGATCTTGATCCCGCTTCGGCAGGCTTTGGTGTGGTGATCTACGGGCACTCGCATAAGCCTTCGATCGAGCGAAGTAAGGGAGTGCTCTTCTTCAATCCCGGCAGTGCGGGACCCAGGAGATTCAAGCTGCCAATTACAATCGGCACCATAACGATCACGGATGGTGTTCTCTACCCGTTGATCGTCGAACTGGAGGTGCCGCGATGATTTGCGAGGTCAATGCCTTACAGCCGAATCGGACCGCGTGAAGAGCAGATAGGTCTGGCCATTAGAGCCATGCGCCGCGATAATGCAAGGCTATGCACATAGCCGGATCGTGGATTCTTCTTGCGTTCGCCGCAATCCTTACTTCCCTCATTCTTCTTGTCCTTCACTTGACCAGGCTGGGAGTACTGATCCATCAACAGATACCAGATCGTCCCCATCGCCGATTGTTCCTGGCTTCGATCAGCTTCTTTATAACTTTTCTCGGAGTGCGCCTCCTGGTGGCGTCGATCACGCACCATGTTGGACCTTTCGGATACGTCGAAATGGGAGGACGGCACATACATCACTTGGTCTGGGGCATCCTTCTGCTGTTGATCTGCGGATATGCGGAGCTTGCAGAGGTAGGCACTGTGGATACACCGATATCCATCCTGCTCAGTCGCCTGATCGCGTTGAGTTACGGCGTTGGTGCCGCCCTCACACTGGATGAATTTGCGCTGTGGCTGAACCTGGATGCGATGGCGTACTGGTCGAAGGAAGGGCGTGAGAGCATTGACGCCGTGGTCCTGTTCGGAGCGCTGCTGGCTATCAGCACCTGGGGTGCGCCCCTGTTCCGGCGCCTGCTTCCAAGACACCACGGGACGCCTGCGTAAAGCCGCTGCTTTAAGCTTGGACACTGAAGATCGGCACCTTATACTCCGGTATGCTGTTTACCGTTCGCGTGTTCTGCCTTGCACTCCTGGCGTGCTGTGGTGCCGCCGGGTTTGCGCAATCCTTCTCAGTCACCTTTCCTTCTTCGCAATCAGTGAAGCCTCTGGATGGACGCCTGCTGCTGTTGCTGTCGAATGATCCGAAGGCTGCGACGGACCCGACAAAAGAGCCACGGATGCAGATCGACGACACACCTCGATCGCAGATGGTGTTCGGCATGACGGTCGATGGATGGAAGCCCGGCGAGCCGGTGATAGTTGGTACGCAGGTTGCAGGATATCCGCGTGCCAAGCTTGAAGATGTACCACCCGGCGACTACACGGTGCAGGCGGTGCTGAACATCTATGAGACTTTTCATCGTTCGGATCGCAAGACAGTGAAGCTGGCACCGGACCGCGGCGAAGGTCAGCACTGGAACCTGGCTCCTGGCAACCTGATTTCAAAGCCAAAGATGGTCCATATCGGTGCCGGGGCGATGGCGATTGAGGTGGTACTCGATCAGATGGTGCCGCCGGTGCCGGTCGAGACGGACACGAAGTACATCCGGCATATTCGCATTCAGTCGCAGCTGTTGACGAAGTTCTGGGGTCGGCCGATGTTTCTGTCTGCCATTGTGCTGGTACCCGAAGGCTTTGACGCGCATCCGCAAGCGCGATTTCCGCTGATCATTTTCCACGATCACTTCGTGAGTGACTTTGGCGACTTTCGGGAGGTGCCGCCCAAGGCTGATCTGAAGCCGGACTACTCGGAGCGTTTTCACCTGGCGGGCTACAACCGTATCCAGCAGGAGGAAGGTTACAAGAACTACCTGGCGTGGATTGCACCGGGAACACCGAGGGTTTTGATCGTCAAGCTGCAGCACGCAAATCCCTTTTACGATGACTCGTACGCAGTGAACTCGGCAAACGTGGGCCCGTACGGAGACGCGATCGAGACGGAACTGGTGCCTGCTATTGAAAAGCAATTTCGAGGCATCGGGCAAGGCTGGGCGAGATTCATGTATGGAGGATCGACGGGTGGCTGGGAGTCGCTTGCGGTGCAAATTTTCTATCCCGACCACTACAACGGCGCCTTTGTGGCGTGCCCCGATCCAGTTGATTTCCACGCCTACATGACGACAAATCTATACAAGCAGGACAACATGTTCTACCTGGCCGGGGCGAACAAGTTGGTGGAACAACCGGCGATGCGAGATTACCTAGGTCACACGCTCATATCAGTAAGGGACAATGTTGCGTATGAGGCGGCACTGGGCGATCATGGTCGATCGGGTGAGCAATTCGACATCTGGCAGGCGGTCTATTCGCCCGTTGGCGAGGATGGTTACCCGCAACCGATCTTTGACAAGCAGACTGGCGAGATTGACCACAAGACTGCAGAGTATTGGCGAGAACATTACGACCTGGATGCCATATTGCAGAAGAACTGGGGAACGCTTGGACCGAAGCTACAAGGCAAACTGCACCTGTATGTTGGCTCGGATGACACCTACTTCCTGAATGATGCGGTGTACCTGATGGAGGACTTCCTGAAGGAGACCGGCACCGCTGGTCATGGTGTGCCATTTGAAGGAGAGGTCAAGTACGGACCGCGCGCAGAGCATTGCTGGAACGGCGACGAAACGAGGCCGAACTGGTACACAAGGCTCCACTATAACCAGATGTACCTGCCGCAGATTATGCTCCGAATCCAGCAGACGGCACCACCGGGCGCCGATCTGACGAGCTGGCGTTATTGAGAGGTGCCCGCTGAGCGGCCGATCATGGAATAAGACGAAGTTTGCGCAGTTGATCGAACAAGTCGAAGAATGATTGCGGTGTTCCCTGGTAGACGTGGAAGCCCAGTCGACGGCTTTGAGTCATGTCATTGACGCATTCGACTTCGCGTCCCAGATCACCGTCGGTGTGCCACCAAGAAGCCAGGCGATTGATGTCGCTTTCTGCAAGGTTATGTTTAGAAGCGATCCGGCTCCAGACCTCAGGGAAGCTCGACGAGCGCGACTGCAGCGGGGCCACGGGTTCGGGTGGCGGCGCTGCTTCCACGTTAAAGTAGGCGGCGAGTTGAGGCCATAGCCACCGCCAGCGGAAGATGTCGCCATTGACTACGTTGAACGTGTGGTTGGCTGCTTCTGCAGTTGTGGACGCCCACTCCAGGTGACTGGCAAGAAGGCGGGCATCTGTTACGTCAGTCAGGGCGTTCCATTGCAGGTGGGAGCCAGGAAAGATGAACGGCTGACCTGTTTCGCGGCAGATGCTGGCGTAAACGGCGAGTGTTACGCCCATGTTCATGGCGTTTCCGTGGGCAAAACCGATGACGGTGTGGGGGCGGTGGACGCTCCAGGAGAAAGCCTTGCGACGTGCAGCCGCGAACAAGATGTCTTCCTGGGTGTAGTAGAAGTTTTCACCGGGCAGGCGTGGACTGTCTTCGCGGAAGGGCGTTTCTGCAGAAGTCTGACCATACGCTTCGAATGGTCCTAGATACTGCTTGGTGCCGGTGACTAAAGCTGCATGGGTGAGGGGTGCCGACTTAAGTGCAGCGAAGACATTCTTGATCATGGATCCGTTTACGCGAACGTTTTCGGCCTCTGTCGCCTGCCGAAGCCATGTGCATAGAAAGACGTGCGTAACATCAAGACCTTGGAGTGCTTCAGCAGTGCTCCGGGCGTCTTGCAGGTCCGCAGAAATAGGTACGGTGCCTGGTACACTGCCCGGTCTCCGAGCCAGACCATACACTTTCCATTGATTGGAGACCAGATGTGTGGCCAGGTTGCCGCCGGTAATGCCGGTGGAACCGACGACGAGAGCTACATGGCGTTCTTGCTGTGTGATGGTGAACTCCTGACAGACCTACCTCTTCTAGGATGCGGTGCCGGAGGTGCCGCTCGGTCACGGGAGCTTTGTTCGCTTCGAAGTCCTGGTGACAGGAGCCTTTTTGCCGGACGCGTTTTTATCATTGCGCAGCTTCCATGCGGTTCGCAGAGCGCCTGTAAGGGTCGCTTCATCTACAGCTGCCAGCCTGATGTGGGTTGCCCCGTTTTTGCCCCAGCCACCTGCCACGGGCACAAAGATTTCGGGAGCTTCGCGGACGAAGGCCGCCTGCTGTTCAGTGTTCAGCATGAGATTGCCATAGCCCAGGTGCTCGGAGGCGAGCGTGGCAAAGATGCGGCCTCCGACCCGGAAGTCTTCGGCACCCATGTGCGATGCCTCGGCGGCGCCTGGCATGCTGAGAGCGATGCGGCGAAAGTCAGAGGGTGTCATATCCAGTTGCCATGGAAAGGAAAGGCGGCACTCACATTCTGCTGCAACCGGACAGGAGCTTCAAGAGTTATGGGTGGCGCTAGTCGCGGATGCGCGGATTGAGGACGGCGTAGATTGTATCAGTTGCCAGGTTGACGAGGACGTAGGTAAGGCCTACGGCGAGGATGCAGCCCTGTACCAGGGCGTAGTCGCGATTGTTGATAGCAGAGACGGTGAGGCGGCCGATGCCGGGCCAGGAAAAGATGGTTTCGGTCACAATGGCGCCGGCAAGCAACGCTCCAAACTGGAGACCGACCAGGGTAATGATGGGGATCATGGCGTTGCGGAGGGCATGGCGATAGAGGACGGTGCCTTCAGAAAGCCCCTTGGCCCGGGCTGTCCGAATGTAATCCTGACCAAGCTCTTCAAGCATGGCTGTGCGGACCATGCGGGTGAGGATGGCGGCGAGTGCGGAACCCATGGTGATGGCGGGCAGGATGAGGTGGTCGGGCGTACCGGCACCGGATACGGGCAGCCACCCGAGCTTTATTGACAGCAGGATGATGGCGATGGGCCCGAGAGCAAAAGAGGGGAACGAAAGTCCGAAGAGGCTAACGACGCCGACCAAGTGGTCACGAGTCTGACCACGATGGAGTGCGGCGAAGACGCCAGCCGGGATGGCCAGGATCATCGCGAAGATGAGGGCGGCAAGGGTGAGTTCGAGCGTGTACGGGTAGCGTTGCAGTACCAGGTGGCTGACAGTGTCGTTGAGGCGGAGTGAGCGGCCGAGGTCGCCCCGGAGGACGCCGTGCCAGTAGTGCAGGTATTGCTCGCCGAGAGGTCGGTCGAGACCGTACTGGTGCCGCAGTGTTTCGAGATCGGCCGAGGTGGCGCCTTCCCCGAGCATCTGGGCCACCGGATCGCCCGGGACGATGTGGATGAGCAGGAAGACAAGGGTCACGACCAGCCAGAGAACAGGCACGGTGTAAAGCAATCTGCGAGCAAGAGGTCGCAACGGAATACGGTTCAG
>CAZZUX010000097.1:7842-15577 GCA_964657395.1 uncultured Ktedonobacteraceae bacterium | reverse complement strand
GGGGCGGCAAGGTGATCGGCGCCATCGGCGTCAGCGGCGGCTCCGGCGATCAGGATCACGCTGTAGCTGAAGCCGGCGTCGCTTCCTTCAGCTAATCAATTCGCAAGCCATATAACCGATCAAGCGTGGCAGAAACGAGAGCTTCATCCTCCCGCTTCTGCCCACGCCTACACCTGCACGGCAAATACCGCCGTCCGCGGAGGACACGCCGCGGGTTAGGCGTTTGGCGCCACGCCACTTCGCACATCCTCAGCCGCCTTCGCCACGCTTTCCGGCTTGCCCAGATCTCGCCAGTACACATCGTCGTCGCGAAATGCCTGCACCCTCTCACCCATAGCACTCAGTTGCAGATACGTATCGATGATTGAGAAAGCCCCACCCTGCGTCATCTTCACAAAGATGCGGGGCGAAATGATATGGACACCGGCAAATGCCAGCCGCTGCTCACCGGTCTCTGTCGCCGATCCCGCCGCATCACGCCGCAATAGCTGACCACGATCATCAAACACCAGCGGTCGGGATGTCGCGCGTCCCTGCGTGGCCAGCGTAGCCACTGCGTCACTTTCGCGATGAGCCGCCACCATCCGCGCCAGGTCGAAGCCACTCAAAATATCAACATTGTGCAGAAGGAACGGCGCGTCACTCTCCGCGAAGAACCAGGCAGCCTGCTTCAACCCGCCGCCAGTATCCAGCAGCGTCTCTTCACGCGACACCGCGACACGCATCCCGAAATTTTGATGCGCTCTCAGATACTCAACCACCATGTCCGCAAAGTGGAAGACATTCACAATGACCTCCCGCACACCGAAGCGACGCAATCGTGCCAGGGTCAGATCCAGCATGGTGCGGCCGGCCACTTCGACCAGCGCCTTCGGACGATCATCCGTCAATGGCCGCAGCCGCGTGCCCATACCGGCAGCAAGCACCATCGCTTTCATCGTGTCACCCGATCACCGCGGCCAGAACTCCTGCTCACGATGCAGCAGCACCACGGCCACTCCATGCTGGGTCCGCAAATGTTTCGCCATCTGCTCCGCCAGGTACACCGAGCGATGCTGCCCGCCCGTACAGCCGAACGACACCATCAGGTGCTGAAACCCCCGTCTGCGATACACATCCACGCTTAAATCGACCAACGACTTTGCGCTCGCGAAAAACTGGTGCAGCATCTCCTGTTCCTGCAGGTACGCAACCACCGGAGCATCGCGACCCGTCAGCTTCTTGTACTGCTCTTCGCGTCCGGGATTCGGTATACTCCGCGCATCAAACACGAACCCTCCGCCATTGCCTGATTCATCCACCGGCAGTCCACGATGGAACGAGAAACTTGTCACCTGCACGGTCAGCACGGGCTGCGGCACACCCAGGCTCTGCAGCTTCTCGGATGCCAGCATGCCTTTCACGGCTTCCATCAGCGTCGGCATCTGAATCGGCAGCTGCACATTGTGCTGCAGCCAGCGCAGATTTTTCAATGCGTACGGCACACTCTGCAGAAAATGCTGCTTCCGTTCATAGAAGCCGCGAAACCCATACGCACCCAGCGCCTGAAAAATCCGGACATACACATACGCGTAGTAGTAGTGCAGCCACGCAGCGCGATCGAGAGGGATATGTCTCGCCAGTTCATCCAGGTACAGGTCCAGCAGTTCCTGTCGAAGCGCCGGCGGCAGGTCCGCCTTGCCGTCATACAGCAGGGAAGCAATGTCATACTGCAGCGCGCCCTTGCGTCCGCCCTGGTAATCCACAAAGTACGGCGTTAATTCACCCTGCGCGTTGGTCTTCAGCATGATGTTGCGTGACTGAAAGTCGCGATAGAGAAAATAGTCGCGGTCCGCAGTCAGCAGCAGCTTCGTCAGCCGTCCAAAATCATCTTCCAGCCCCTGCTCATTGAACGGCACACCCGCAAGCCGAAGAAAGTAATACTTGAAGTAGTTCAAATCCCAGCGGATCGACTGCCGATCAAAGCTGCCTCGCGGATAGCAGACCTTGTAGTTCAGGTCGCGTCCGCCCTCCACCTGGAAGCGCGGCAGAATCGCCACTACTTTTCGATAGGCCTGCAGCACTTCCGGCGCGATCTCTTCGCCGTCGCGATGCCGCGACAGGTAGTCGTACAGCGTCAGATCGCCCAGGTCTTCTTCGAGATAAGCATCCTGCTTGAGCGCCTCGCCATAAATGGCCGGCACCGGCAGCCCCAGCTTGTGAAAATGTTTCGAGAACTCGACGAACGCGAGATTCTCTTCCGCGCCCTCATACAACACGCCAATGGCGCTCTGCTGTTCAGCCCCGGCCAACGCCGTCAGCCGGAGGATCTTACGGCCAGACCCGCCAAGCTCGCCCTGCAACGGCTTTACGCTGTCTGCTGGATGATGAAAATGCTGCTCAAATAAACGCTGCAGCACATCGGTAAAGGATTCGGGACTAGGCAGACCTGGACTCACTCGACGACAGGATGTTCGCTTCGCCTTCTACCTTAACGCAATCTTTGCGGCCGAGGCTGGTTCAAGCATCGGCGCAGCATGACGAGGCAGGTTCGGCTTCATGTGGAAGTGCTCGCTCCCCCAGTCGCATAGCGACTCCAGCAGTGGCACCAGCCGCTCTCCTTCGGCGTTGAGGAAATAGGTCACGGCTGGCGGCACCGCGGCTGACGTCCGGCGCTCCAGGATTCCGTCCGCCTCCAGCTGCCGCAACTGGTCCGCGAGCACCTTTTCGGAAACGCCTTTCAGCTTGTCACGAAGCTGCGCAAACCGCAGCGGCGAAAAAGACAGATGCCACACAATCTGCACCTTCCACTTACCCGAAAGCACGTTAATTGTCGCCTGTACCGGACAGCCATGATTTGGTTTCATAGCGGCTTACCTTTTTGTGCGTACTTCCGCAGTCTACGCACTGCCCTTAGGATTCCCATGCATGCACTCGATCCATTTGCGGATTTTTAACAAGCATAGGAGCCGTCATGATCTTAATCACCGGAGCTTCAGGAAATGCAGGTGCCGCCGTCCTCGCCGCGGTCCGCAAGAGCAATGCACCCGTGAAAGCCATGTATCGCAGCCAGGCTGATGCCGACAAGGCACCCTCCGACACAAGTACCGTCCTCGCAGACTTCGCCGACAAACCCAGCCTGCTCCACGCCCTTCAGGGCGTCCAGCAGCTTTATCTCGTCTGCTCGCCCATTCCGCAACTGGTCGAGTTCGAAACCAACGTCATCCAGGCGGCAAAGCAGAACGGCGTGCAGCATATCGTCCTTAACTCCGCCCTTGGTGCTGCCGACTACCCGCTCTCCTTTCCCAGCTGGCACCGGCAGGTAGAAGACTCTCTGAAAACTTCCGGCATGGGCTACACCATCCTGCGCCCTAATAGTTTCATGCAGAACATTCTCGCCTACATGGCCCCGTCGATCCGCCAGCAGGGCGCCTTTTACGCCGCCATGGGTGAGGCGAAAAACAGCTTTATCGATGTCGGCGACATCGCTGCTGTCGCCGCCAAAGCATTGCTTGAACCTGCTCAACATCACAATCAGATCTATGAACTGAATGGCCCCGAAGCCGTCTCCTATGCCGAGCTGGCAAGCCGCATCTGCCGAATCGCCGGCCGCAACGTGCAATTTGTCGACATCCCCGAAGCAGCCCAGCGGCAATCCATGCTGCAGCTCGGCATGCCTCCCTGGCAGGTCGACGCCCTCCTCGATCTGCAGCGCTACTACACTGGCGGTCAGGGCGGCACCGTCGACGGACAACTGCCAAAACTGCTCGGACGCGAACCTGTCCACCTCAACGATTTCCTCGAACACAACAAGGCCAGCTTTGCCCCACAACCAGGCAGCTAACGGAGCCACCATGGACACCCAAACCGGCATGACTCACGACGAGTTGAAGCAGTTCGTCCGCAACCACTTCGAAGAATTCGTAAATCGAAAAAACCTCAACATCGCCGACATCAACTTCGCTCCTGAATTCGTCGACCATGGCGCCGACGTACCAGCCGGCTTACCGGACGGCCCGGCAGGAGCCAAGGCCTATGTTGGCGGAGCCTACAAAAAATTCCCCGACATTCACGTCGACATCCTTGACCTCATCGCCGAAGGAGACAAGGTGGTCGTACGCAACCGCTGGACCGGCACCGAAGCCACAACCGGCACTCACTATGAGTTCTCCGGCATCGTGATCTGGCGCATCGCGCATCGCCAGCTCGTCGAACGATGGGCCTACCTTTCTCCGCCGCAGGCTATGTCCACTTAAGCCGATCCGGACCCGCCCAGCCTCCGCTTTGATACAAGTGTGTATGCCGTGGCCGCACCTTGCTGTTTCCTGCTTCCTGACGATCTCTGCCGCACTCTCCACATCCACGCACATGCTCGCGGATGCACTTCCACCCGCCTACTCGCTGCCACCCGCCAAACTCGCCAAAGCCATCGCGCTCAACCATCAGGAGACAGCCCTCCAGGCCATCTCACTCGCCTGGGCCTTCGTCTCCCTGATCCTCATCCTGCGTCTGGGCGCCTCCGCATGGCTGAATCGCATCGCAGAACGTCGCTCCAGCAGACCGTGGTTGCAGGGACTCATTTATATACCATTCTTACTGTTACTTATTACGATCCTGCATCTTCCAACCGCCATCGCCGGCCACCACATCAGCCTTCACTTCGGGCTTTCCGTCCAAAAATGGCCGAGCTGGTTCCTCGATTGGACCAAGTCCCTTCTGCTTACCATGGCGATCGGGACAATCGCTTTTTCGCTTCTCTTCGCCATCATCCGCCGCTCATGGAGGCTGTGGTGGTTCTGGTTCTGGATCGCCTCCATCCCACTCTCCCTCGCCAGCGTTTTCCTTGTGCCACTCGTCATTGATCCACTCTTCAATCACTACGAGCCATTGGCACAATCCAATCCCGCGCTGGTCACGCAACTCGAACGCGTCGTCAGCAAGAGCGGCATAGCCATCCCGCCAACCCGTATGTACCTCATGAAGGCCAGCGAAAAAGTCACCACCGCGAATGCCTACGTCACAGGCTTTGGAGCCTCCAAGCGCGTCGTCGTGTGGGATACAGCTATTCACGGCTCAACGCCGGATGGCATCCTCTTCATCTTCGGCCACGAGCTCGGCCATTACGTACTCGGCCACATCGTCACAGGGCTGGTACTCAGCACCATCGGCACGCTGGTCTTCTTGTGGCTCGGGTACCATCTCGCTCACTGGCTCATCCGTCGATACGGTGCAAAGTGGCAGGTCCATGAGATACACGAATGGAGCGCTGTGCCCGTGCTCCTGCTGGTCGCCGCCATTCTGAGCTTCCTGTCCTCACCCATCGAAAGCGCCACCAGCCGGCACTTCGAGCACCAGGCTGATGTTTACGGCCAGGAGATCATTCACGGCATCGTGGCCAACCCTCAACAGACCGCACAGCGAAGCTTTCAGGATCTCGGCGAAGAATCCCTCGACATCCCCGATCCCAACCCGCTGATCGTCTTCTGGAGCTACAGTCATCCCACGATTCTGCAGCGCGCCAACTTCGCCCGTGACTACAATCCCTGGCAACCCGGTAAACATCCGGAGTTCTTCAAGCAGCAGTAGCTACTTCGCGGCCGAACAAACAAAGCTCGCAGCATCCGCCGTATCGCCCGACCCCTTGTACTGGGCCACCATCGGGTACGTGCAGAGCGGCCGCGTCATCGTAATCACCGGCGCAGCCTCCCCCTTCGGCTCGAGCTTCGCCGCAATCACCTGCTCGGGTTTCTTCCCCTGCTCTACCCACTGCTCCAGCCCCAGCGCAAGATCATGCTGCACATCATCCGGCCCCGTGCCCGGTCGATACCCGAACTGCCCGAAACTCGTCGCTCCGGGACCGCCAAAGCAATGCTGCATGCCCGGCACCATGAAAAGCTCCACAAAGCTCGCAGCATTGTGATTCGCCTGCTGCACCTGCTGGTAGTAGTCCAGCGTGCCCAGAGGCGAGATCGCCGGATCATTCCAGCCGTGATACAGAATCAGCTTGCCGCCATGCTTTTGAAATGCAGCCAGCTTCGGATCCGTCGCATTCAGCTCAGCACCCGTCTTCTCCATCGCCGCTTTCAGACCGGCATCTACGTTGAAGTCCTTGAAGCTCCAACCCGGATCGCCATACACCATGTAGCCGAAGTAGCCTTGTCCGAAAGCGCTACCGAGACTCTTGCCCGGCTCCGAGCCCACGACCCATACACCCCAGCCGCCCGGCCCGTCTTCGCCGCCCGGAGGAGTCGCCGGATACACCTGCTTGCCTTTGCTATCCAGCGTCGGTCCATACAACACCTTCAGCGTCTCCACCTGCTCGGCATTCAGACAGCTGTCGCCGCTCTGGCCTTCCTTGCACAGCAGCGTCTCCGGTTTAAACGCGCACTGACGGGGGTCATTCAGCACCTCGTCCTTCACCCCGTCCTGTGCATCGCACGCAGCATTTACCGCAGCCGCAATCGCCGGCACCTGCTTATCGCTTATGTAACTCTCACTGCTGCGTGTCATCTGCTGATACTTGTGCGCACCATTCGTCACCAGGTTCGTCCAGTTGTAAGCAGGAGCACCTGCAAGGATGCCGTCATAATCCAGCGGAAATCGCTGCGCCTCCATCAACGCCTCACGCCCTCCATCCGAGCAGGAAGCAAAGTAGGCATGCGCAACAGGCTTGTGATAGTAGGCATTCACGATGATCTTCGCGTCTGCCGTCATCAGGTGGATCGCGCGATAGCCGAAATCCGTCACCTTTTCCGGATGACCCACGGACCACGTCGCATCCGTGCTGTCGCCTTTGTGTCCTGTATCTGTTCCGGCCGTGGCATACCCCTGGCTCGCCGCCAGTGCCATCAGTGAATAATTGATCTCGCCCGCGAAACCGCCATTCCCCTGGCCGCGAAACTTGCCATTCCATTGCGTCTCCGGCATCCACACTTCAATCGGAATGTTGGAATCAGAAGATGGCGTCGCTGCAATCGTCACCCGGCAGAACGCTGGCAGCGCCTTGTACAAACCGGCTTCGGCCGCTCCCGTTCCAGCTGGCGGCGCAAACATGCCAGCGCCAAATTCTTCTGCCTTCACCACCTTGGCTCCGGGCAGCGTTGCGGTAGCGAGCCGCGAACACGCCTGCATCGCCTGCGGAATCGCAGGAGCCGGCTCATTCCCGCTCTGCGCATGCACCGGAAGCAACAAACCCAAGCCAGCCAGCAAGATCACGGCACCTGTCGCCTCAACCAGCCAGCCATTCCTTCTTTCCCGGCACTTCCTAACCTCAACACTCATGGAACAACGCATCGACGCCCCCAACCTGTTACCAGCATTGAACCATCTTTCGCGATCCATGCGCGCGGCAGAGTAGCCTTCGACCGCACCAGTGTCATCTCCGGCAGTTTCTCAGGCGGCGATTTACCCTAGTTCCATGGATTGTCTCTTCTGCAAAATCGTCGAAGGCAGCATCCCGGCCACGCTCCTCTACCAGGACGATCAGGCCCTCGCCTTCGCCGACATCAACCCCCAGGCGCCCGTACATCTGCTCGTTATCCCCCGGCGACACATCGTCTCACTCGCGCATGCCGTCGAAACAGACGCTGCCCTGCTCGGTCATCTTCACTGGATCGCCGCCGAGTTAGCACGCAGCCAGGGCCTCACCAACGGCTATCGCACCCTCATCAACATCGGCGATGATGGCGGCCAGACCGTCCACCATCTCCATATCCATCTCCTCGGCGGACGCCACATGAACTGGCCGCCAGGCTAG
>CAZZUX010000097.1:0-7742 GCA_964657395.1 uncultured Ktedonobacteraceae bacterium | reverse complement strand
CAACAGGACTAAGCTTCCATCGCTTCCACTTCTTCATCCAGCCCGTGTCTTCGCAGCAGGTTAGGCAAATTCTGCGAGAACGCAGAACGCGGCATCACCATGTCGCACCCTGCTTCGATCGCCTTCGCCTTCAAGTCGCCCTGCAGGTGCGAAAGAAAACCGATCACGGACGTTCCGCGCTTGAGCTTGGCCTTCAGCTTTGGAATCAGTGTCAGTGGCTTGGCAGCAGCATTGTTCAGGTCAAACACGATCAGCGAAGCACGCTCTTCTTCACTGGTCCCCGTGATCCTCGCGAGAGTATCTTTATCTCCCTTTGCGAATTCCACCTTGATGCCCAGCTTGCGCGAGGCTTCCTGGATCTTCGCGACAAAGAAAAGATCTTCAATGAAAAAGTAAATTCTTACCGGGGCATCTTCGCGGATCGGCGCCGCGACGGCCGGCATGCTGAACACATCCTGCTCGCCATAAAAACCACTGTGCGGCATACCCCGAAATTCATAGTTGTGATTTTGCTGATGGCCCGAGTCCGCCACATTGCCATTTGCCGTGCGATAACTGTGGTCCATGGGACCGACAAATACCTGCTGACGACGCGGCTGCTTGCCTTTACGGCGGCCACCGCCACCGGCCTGCTGCTTCTGGCCATTGCCATTGCTGTTGCTGTAGTGGCCGTTTTGTCCATTCCCGTTACCGGGATTGGCATTCTGCTGGCTGCCGTTGTTCTTGTACTGGCGCTGCGGCGGTCGTTGTCGAGGAGCCTGCTGCTGTGGTCGAGCTTCCTGTTGCGGCCGAGGCTCGCTTGGCGGGGCGGCACTCTGGCCATTTGCCTGGCCATTTGGTTGGGGTGTTTGTCCTTCGGCACCGTTCGCGGCCGCGCCATTCACCTGCGGCTTGCCTTGACCTTTGTTGCGGCGGCGACGCCGACGGCGACGTCCTTGTCCAGCACCGGGAATCGGCACCTGGGTGGATGCCCCCTCCGAAGAACGCTGCTCACTGGCAGCCTGGGGCTCATTCTGCTCTGTTGTCATTCTTGCACTTCCTGCATGGGCACTTCTTGGTGCGATGAATGTGTACTACTCGACCCGTGACCGTTCAACCGGCACGGAAAGCTCTGGAACGCACATGGATACCAATGCGTATACCCGCCATCGCGGAAAATTGTCTGCTCGCGCCGAAACTACCGGCTGTACTACCGTCTGTCTCTACCCTCTCGCTGTCAGCAGCCGCAACTAGGCCGCCTGCCTGTGTGCAGGCATGTGTCCACGGAGACGTATTTTCAAGTGGAGTGATCGTATGCGTTCTGTCCAACAGCGTTACTTGGGGATACCGAAGGGCCTGGCGTGCATTGGCCGAACGGACTTCCGGCAGACCTGCTATCCATCCTGTACTGCTTCCGCTGGCGGTCCTCAGCCTGACGGTCATTGCCTCGAACAAGGTACAGCAGCTCTACATTTTTGACTCTCGAGGATGCGGCGAACCTCGGCGGATCACTCCATCCCTTCCCTGGAAGGGACTACGATCTCGCCCGGGGCGTCAGCCGCTCGATAGGCAAGTTCAATAGTATCCTTTGAGGTGTCTCCTGACAAGAGCGAGTTTCGCGCGAGCATCACTGAAACCAAAACAGACCTGGCAACAGTTCACTTCCCATAACGACCAGCAGAGACCCGAAAAATCCTGAAAAGCACTGTAGCATCCCGTACTTCGGTCGAACAGTCACTTTCAGTAATCGTTACTTCTCTTCCAGGCCCCGGTACTTCATCATCGATTCCACATTCGGCTGCCGCCCGCGCCACGCCGCATACATCGTTGCCAGGTCCTCCGTGTTGCCCCGCGACAGCACCATCTGCCGGAAACGATCTCCATTCGCCCGCGTCAATCCGCCGTGGTCCACAAACCATTGCCACGCATCATCATCCAGCATCTCCGTCCACAAATACGCATAATAGCCAGCCGAGTACCCGCTGCCCCAGATATGGCTGAAATACGATGAACGATACCGCGGTGGCACTGCATGCACATTCAAATGCGTCTTCTCGAGCGCAGACTTCTCAAACACATCGGGATCCTGCAGACCGGCACTCGCCGGCAGCGCATGCCACTGCATATCCAGTTCCGCCGCCGCCAGCAGTTCCGTCAGCTTGTATCCTTCGTTAAAGTTCGCCGCCTTCTTGATCTTGTCCACCAGCACCTGCGGCATCAACTCGCCCGTCTTGTAGTGCTTTGCATAGTGCGCGAACACCTGCGGGTCCAAAGCCCAGTGCTCGTTGAATTGCGAAGGAAACTCCACGAAGTCCCGAGCTGTCGCCGTCCCGCTCAGGCTCGGATACTCGGAATCCGCAAACATTCCATGCAGGGCATGTCCGAACTCATGGAACATCGTCGTCACATCCGTAAAGCTGATCAGCGCAGGCTCACCCGGCGCAGGCTTCGGCAAATTCGCGACGTTGTAAATGACCGGCAGAGTGCCCAGCAGCTTCGACTGGCCCACGAACTCTGACATCCACGCGCCGCCCTGCTTATTGTCCCGCTTGAAGTAGTCGCAGTAGAACAGCGCCAGCGGCTTGCCATTCTCATTGCTCACCTCAAACACGCGCATGTCCGGTTCATACACCGGGATGTCTTTCCGCTCCTTGAAGCTGATCCCGTACAGCTGATGCGCCGCATAAAACACGCCATTCTCGAGCACGGCATTGATCTCGAAGTAGGGCTTCACTTCACTCTCATTCAGGTCGTACTTCGCCTTCCGCACTTTCTCGGAATAGAAGTCCCAATCCCAAGGCTGCACCGTGAAGCCACCCGGCGTACTGCGATATTCGGCATCAATCACGGCCTGGATCTCCTTCGCCTCGCTCGCAGCTTTCGCCGTCGCCACCGGCACCAGCGCATCCATAAACTTCAGCGCAGCCTCGGGCGTCTTCGCCATCTGGTCTTCCAGCTTCCACGCCGCGTGACTGGGATAGCCCAGCAACTGCGCCCGCCGCGCCCGCAGCTGGGCAAGCCGCGCAATCGTGTCGCGCGTGTCATTCGCATCACCCTTCTCTGCCCGGTTCCAGGAGTTGTTGAAGATCGACTCCCTCGTCCCGCGATTCGTGAGTGAGACCAGCTCCGGCTGCTGCGTCGTATTCTGCAGCGGCAGCGCGTACCCGTCCACCTTGCGCCCCTTCGCCGCACCAGCCGCAGCCGTTAATTGCGCATCACTCAATCCGGCCAAGGCACTCTTATCGGTAGTAACGTAAGCGCCTTCTCTGGTCGCCGCCAACAGCCGCGTCGTAAACGTATTCGACAGCGTCGACGCCTCTTCGTTCAGCTTCTTCAGCTCGGTCTTATCAGCATCCGAAAGGTTTGCGCCCTGGTGGACGAAATGGTCATACGTCACCTCCAGCAGCCGTTCTGACTCGGGATCCAGCTTCAGCGTCGCCCGCTGGTCATACACCGCCTTCACCCTGGCAAACAGCTTTGCATCCAGGTAAATCGCATCCTGGTGCGCCGCCATCTTGGGCGCGATCGCCGCCTTCACCTTCTGCAGCGTGGGATTGGTATTCGCCGCGCTCACAGCGTTGAACGCCGCCTCGGCGCGGTCGAGCAACCGGCCGGCCTTCTCCATCGCCACCAGCGTGTTTGCAAAGGTCGGCGCAGCCGGATCATTGGCAATTGCCTGCACTTCTTTCAACTGCTCAGCCATCCCTGCTTCAATCGCGGGCTGGTAGTCGCTATCCTTGATGCGGTCAAACGGCGGAGCCTGGAAGGGCAGCGTACTCACGGCATAAAACGGATTCGCGGGCCCGAAGCTGCTGTCAGCAGCCGTGGCATTCGTAGAGGCAGCACCGGCAGCAAGCGCTCCGGCGGCAACAAGAGCAGTCATGGTCTTCAGCATAGTCTCTCAAAAGAATACCGCTCAGTGCTGAAGCTTGCCTTCCACCGCTCCCCGAGCTTCTGACCGAAATTGACCATCGTCATCAACTTCCAGGAACACCCGTCAGCAAGAACAAGCCGTTACCAGCCAGGAACTTCCCCCGAAGATGACAGCATTTTTCACAGATTTTATCTGAACTGAAACCTTCATCCACTGCGCACGCTTGCAAATGGGTAGCGAGGTCTACGTATGAAACATTTTGCTTCCAAGCTGCTCCTCGGCGTGACGACCCTGTCGCTCGCCGCCGCCGCAACCACCGTACAGAGTCAAAATCTTAAAGACAGCAAAATCAAGCACGTCCTGCTCATCAGCATCGACGGTATGCATGCTGTCGACTACAAGAACTGCGTCGCCGGCATCGGCAACGTCAATGACGGACAGCCTTACTGTCCCAATCTCGCGGCGCTCGGCAAGGACGGCGTGAACTACGTCGCAGCCAGCACCTCCAAGCCTTCCGATTCTTTCCCAGGCCTGATGTCCATCGTCTCCGGCGCCACTCCTCGCACCATGGGCGTCTACTATGACGTCGCCTACGATCGCTCCCTCGACGCACCCGCAGAGACCACCGGCAACGGCGTCCAGGCAGGTCCCTGCACCCCATACGGCGTGCCGACCGGCACCACCACGGAATACGAAGAAGGCATCGACAAGGATCAGACCAAGCTCAATGGAGGCAACGGCGCCAGCCTCACCGATGGCAACGAGACCTCCATCCAGCCCAAGCGTCTGCCCCGCAATCCCGCACAAGGCTGCGCCCCGGTTTATCCCTGGAACTTCGTCCGCACCAACACCATCTTCGGCGTCATCCACAATGCCGGCGGTTACGTAGCGTGGTCTGACAAACATCCCGCCTACAGTTCTGTGCAGGGCTACAACGGCAAGCTGGACGACTTCTACTCACCCGAAATCAACTCCAATGTCGTGCCACTGCCCGGCTACACAACACCCCTCGGCGAGGATTGCTCCAGCGTCCTCGATCCCGGCTCGGACATCACCGCCTGGACGAACAGCTTCCAGAACATCCGCTGCTACGACACCATCAAGGTCAAGGGCATCCTGAACCAGATTGACGGCAAAGACCATCTCGGACAGCGGACCACCACCGTACCTGTTCTGTTCGGCATGAACTTCCAGGCCGTCAGTGTCGGCCAGAAGCTGATCGAAGGCAGCAGCAACCTGACGGGCGGCTATATCGACAACGAAGGCACACCGGGCACTCCGCTACTCAAGGAGATCGAGTTTGCCGACGCCTCCATCGGTGACATGGTGCACGAACTCAAGTCGAAGGGCCTGTATGACTCGACCCTGATCATCATCACGGCCAAGCACGGTCAGTCGCCCATCGACCCGCACAAGTACGTCTCGCAGCTCATCTCCGGCACCTCGCCCGCAACCCTGCTGGCCAGCTACCTGCCATTGTCCGAGTCGCCCGCCAATCCGGTCGGCATCGGTGCCACCGAGGATGACATTTCCCTGCTCTGGCTGGCGGATTCCTCCAACACCGCCACTGCTGTCGGCGTACTCGAGAACAATCTCGCGGCCGCAGGCATCGGTGAAATCTACTCCGGCAATGCCGTCACCCTCAACTACAACAAGCCAGGCCTTGGACCCGGTCTCGATCCCCGTACACCGGACATCATCGTGACCCCCAACATCGGCGTGACCTACAGCGGCAGCAAGAAGAAGCTGATGGAACACGGCGGCTTCGCTCATGACGACACAAACGTCATGCTGCTCATCTCCAACCCCACGCTCATTCAACCGAGCACGGTGCACGCCGCTGTCGAAACCTCGCAGGTCGCGCCCACCATCCTCAGCGTCCTCGGCCTCAACCCGTTCTCGCTGGATGGCGTTCGACTCGAACACACCGCCACTCTGCCAGCCATCGACTTTTCCAAGTTCAGCTACTAACCCGATCTCTATCCCAACCCTGACAGCGGATGCCTCCGGGCATCCGCTTTTTTCTGCACGAGCTACGGGCTTCAAACCGATCCGGGTGCCCCATCCTCCCGCAGCCAGGGTGGGTATAGCGAAGCCATCCTCTCTCTTCGGAGAACCAGGACGGAGAGCGATACTGGAAGCAGTGAACCCCACACCACCCACGCACTACGACGCCATCATCCTCGGCGCCGGCGCGGCAGGCCTCCTCTGCGCCATCGAGGCCGCGCGCACCGGCAAACGCATCGCCGTACTCGATCACGCCGAGCGCATCGGCAAAAAGATCCTCATCTCCGGCGGCGGCCGCTGCAACTTCACTAATCTCCACTGCACGCCGTCCGACTTCCTCTCGAACAATCCTCACTTCGCAAAATCAGCACTCGCCCGCTACACGCCGCAGGACTTTATCGCCCTCGTCGAAGCGCACGACATCCGTTACCACGAGAAAACCCTCGGCCAGCTCTTCTGCGACGGCTCGGCCAAGGAGATCGTCGCCATGCTCGAACAGGAATGCAGCCAGGCCGCCGTCGCAATCCACACCAACACGCAGATTCAAAAAATACGGCACCCTGACAGTTACATCATCGAAACATCCCGCGGCGATTTCGGGGCACCGGCCCTTGTCATCGCAACGGGAGGCCCCGCTATTCCGAAGATGGGAGCCACCGGCTTCGGCTATGAAGTCGCCGCTTACTTCGGCCTGAACGTCATTCCACCGCGACCCGCACTCGTCCCGCTCACCTTCGAGCCCTCGGACGCAGCCCGCTACTGCGATCTCGCCGGCCTCTCCGCAGACGTTATCGCCTCCGCCGGTCCTGGCCGCAAGGCCACCAGCTTTCGTGAAAAGCTGCTCATCACCCATCGCGGCCTCAGCGGACCAGCCATCCTTCAAATCTCGTCCTACTGGTCGCCCGGCGAGCCCGTTGTCATCGACCTCGCACCCGGCCGCGACGTCACCGCACCCCTGCGCGAAATCACTGCTCGTCGCGATCTCGCCGGCACCCGCTCCGCCCTCTCGGCTGTCCTGCCGCAGCGTCTCGCCACCCGCTGGGTCGAGCTCAATCCGCCAGCCGCCTGGACCAACCGCGCTCTTGAAGAAGCCGACGCGCAGGTCCATCGCTGGACCATCTATCCGGACGGCACCGAAGGTTTCGAGAAAGCCGAAGTCACTGCTGGCGGCGTCGACACCAGCCAGCTCTCCGCCAAAACCATGGAGGCCCGCAACGTACCCGGCCTCTACTTCATCGGCGAAGTCGTCGACGTCACCGGCCATCTCGGCGGCTTCAACTTTCAGTGGGCCTGGGCCAGTGGAGCCGCCGCTGGACGCGCCATCGCCGCCGCCTGATTAGAAGTGATACGGCGTCTTCGCCGTCCACGGGCTCTGCGGATAAGACTTGTGCAGCACCCGAAACGCCTCCGCACTGATAGTCGAATCGGCAGGACCATAGCGGCTGACCCGCACGACCAGGTGCAACGCCTCCGGCACCTCTTCATCTGCCGGATGAGCCTGCGCATAGTCAATCACCCGCCGACCCAGCCAGTGCGTCGCACTCCCCGCAGCCACTAACCGCTGCAGCTGGCGCTTCGCTTCCACCTGCTGCGCTCCATCCATAAACGCAACCGACGCTGTACTCTCAACGTAGTCAGATCTATTCGCGCATGCGCCGCTCCACCAGTTGTCACGGTAGGCATTCAGTTCATTCGGCATCTGCGATCGCTGCACCCCTGCATCCAGCGTGTACCGCAATCCCGGATTCCGCAGCATCGTCAACCATGCCGCAAATCCAGCATCGGATGTCAGCAGCGGCTCGCCCTTCTGCAGTCTCGCAAACTTCGCAGCCATCGCCGCATCGTCCAGCATCACCGCGCGACTCCATCCCGCCAGCACCAG